>CAYQNR010000040.1:0-26567 GCA_964418945.1 uncultured Desulfobacteraceae bacterium | reverse complement strand
ATTAAACATAACAAGTCCCCCTTCGTTAGTGTCTCCATAAATATAACTTTTCTGTAACCTTGGTGCCTCTGCACTGGTTTATTCGTTTTTTATTCTTCCGTGGTAGATCATTGTAAAATAGGGCACATACTTCAAAATATCAATTGGTAATCTATTTTGGAATATTGATTTCTGAGAAGAACAGGACGGTCAGGTCTTCATTCTTAAAGCATCTTTATTTGCATTATCTTTTATATTGTCTCATAGACACTGTAAGATGAGATTAAAATTCGAAATCAGAAGCTCGAAATGGTTCGACTTACTCACCATCCTGAGCGAAGTCGAAGGACAATATCCAATGACCAAAATACGGTTTAGTTTCTTTGGGGTTTTTTGATTTTGTTTTGAGCATTAGAACATTCGAAACTGGGAACCCGCTTGCGGGACTGAGCCGAGCATAGCGAGCGAAGAATTTCGATATTCGTATTTCGGAATTATTTGATGTTTCGATATTCGATATTCAGATTTTGAGAGAACATATCAACACAATGAACATAGAATCTGACATTGCATGTCTGATCAAATCTAAATTTATTTGTTTTATGGATTTGATGTCTCCTGTTCGGGTCCAAGCTCATATCCCATTGGCAACTTAACTATGCAATCAACAGGTTGTCCATCCTTGATCCCAGGCTTAAAAATATATTGATAGACAGCATCCAAAGCCGATTTATCGAATACCCCCGGCGGATCTGATTCAATGACAATCGGCTCTGCGACTGTGCCTTCCTTTGTTACAACGAATTGCACCACAACCCTTCCTTCCACTTTTTCTTTTGCTGCTTCATATGGGTAAAGAGGATTAACCGCTCGAAGAATCCTTGGAGGTTCATCAACCTCTGCTAATTTATATTCCCTCCCGGTATCAACACCCTTATCAGCCTGCCCTTGCCTAACTCCCGCACAACCTGAAAGAGTAAAAGAGATAAAGCCGATCGAAATAAGCAGAGCGAAGGCGGCATACGTCATTTTTTGAGACAATCTTTTATAATAGGTAATCATTGCAATCCTCCTTTTCATTTGAGTCTTATTCTCCAGGATACCCACCAAGGCAGGCAATTGACGATTTCTACAGAATCTTTCCAGAAAACCGATAATAGTATTTGCGTAATCAATGCGTTGACTGTGCTTTATTCGCGACAGTACTGAAGTATCGCAGGCTGATTCCTGATCAACCCGCATCTGATAGAATGCCAACCAGACAAGTGGATTAAACCAGTGGATAATCTGTAAAAGGGTCAAAAGCCAGGATATCCCTATATCATGACGTTTCAGATGCCCCAGCTCGTGCATGAACACGTAAGCCAATTCCGCATCATTGAGTTCTTCAAGTATCCCCTCGGGTAACAGCAGTTGCGGCCGTATATACCCGAAAAGGGCCGGACTCTTTACCTTTTCCGTAATTATGATTCCCAGCAGAGTATTGATTTTCATCCGCCTTTTGCAGTCTTCCAGCAGGTCAAGCACTCTTTTATCGGTTAAGAGAGATTTTTGTTTGATCATGATCCAGAAATTCAGGTTTTTGTAAAAGATATAGATTCCCAGAACCATGACTCCTGTAAGCCATACGAAGACTAACGACTTCTCAACCGGTAAACCCCAACCCTGTGTTGTTGAAAATGCGTTTATTGTAATAGCTGATAATTCAAACAGGCTGCTCTCCCCTAAAACCGGCACATAATTAAACAGATTCGAGAGGTCCTCGAACCCCAGAGGGATAAGCATGCGTATCAGAAGTATCAACCAGAGGCTATAAAGCCACCAGGCAGGCAGCCTTTTTCCGGTGACAAATCTAATCATGAATATCAAACCGATCATGATACTCACACCTATGGTGTAATTGAGCAGCCCAATATACAGTGTCTGTAATCCTGAAAATAAAGATTCCATTGCATTCTCTCCTATTTTTTATCAAGGATGCCTTTTAACTCCTCTACATCTTCCGGCGACAAATCTTCACTTTCAACCATGGTGGCAAGCATGGGTTTTACAGCACCCCCGAAAACCCGCTTTAGAAACGAGCGACTCTCCGCCTTCACAAAAACAGCCTCTTCTATCAAGGGATAATAGTGATACTCCCTGCCTTTGCTTTTATATCCCACAGCCCCCTTCTTCACTAACCGGTTTAAAAGTGTCTTAATTGTTTTAGGTTTCCAAGCGGTTGATCCGGACAATGCCTCAACAACCCTTTTTGAAGTGATAGGGTTTTCATTCGATATTGCCTTCATCACCAACCACTCGGATTCCGAGATCTTTGGTATTTGCCTCATGAATCTGTCCTTTTTGTATGGATTACAATTGTAATACAATAATAATTACATTTGTAATCCTTGTCAAGAAAAATCTTCAACTTTTTACAAATATATTTTCCTTTATATTAAACTACTTTGGAACGAATGTCCCCTTTACATTATGGTCGCCGGGAATTATACAAAGGAAGTTATACTTGACGCAGGAGATATATTAATAAATGAAAGGTATCGAACTATCGGAAAAATACTATAACTCCCATGGGTTACCCATGATTGAGACCAAATTCAGTTCACACGCCGATCGAATTGCCGTGGGCTTTGCAGGACCCGGTTCAGAATGTTTCGGGTTTGATGATGATACCTCCAGGGATCATGATTGGGGTCCCGGATTCTGCATTTGGCTGACAACAGAAGACTACAAAGAGATTGGCCCTGTTCTTCAAGAGGCCTATCAAAATTTGCCAAAAACATTCCAGGGATTTGGACCGCGGGTTGTGAGTCCGGGGGAAGGGGCACGAACAGGAGTGAGCGAGATAAGGACCTTTTACAGAAATCATCTTGGGATGGACTACTTACCAAAGACCTTGACGGAATGGTTGTCCATTCCGGAGCAGGCCCTGGCAACATGCACTAATGGTAAGATCTTTTCCGATCCTCTAGGCGAGTTTTCTCGTTGGCGGAAAGAGTTACTTGGTTTTTATCCTGAAGATGTACGTTTAAAAAAGATGGCGTCCCGGTGCATAACGGCAGCGCAGGCAGGTCAGTATAATTTCGAGCGATCCCTTAAACGAAACGATGTTTTTGCTGTAAGGCATTCGGAGATGACGTTCTGTGCTGATGTTATCTCCCTTGTGTTTCTTTTGAATAAAAGATACACACCGTTTTACAAATGGATGCACCGTGCCCTAAAAGAGCTTCCGCTCCTTGGGAAAGCGGTATATAACATGATCGCGGATCTCCTGGCTGAACATGATCACCAAGAAAAGTCAGCTATCATCGAGAAAATATGTTCCAGAATAATTGAAGAACTAAGGCTGGGGGGATTTTCAGATTCCAGCAGTGACTTTCTATTGGATCATGCAAGGAGTATTCACGGCAGGATAGCGGATCCGGTTTTGGGCGCCCGTCTTACAGTTGTTAGATAAGGGTCAAACCATGGAGTTTTATCATGGTAAAGGAGTCGTTTTCTCAGTGTATTTATTGCGAAGACAATCGGATAGCCCGGTCCCACCAGGATTCTGGCTTGCCTTGTTACTTCATGCCGGCTAAAACCTCTTTGCCAAAAGCCATACAATCAGCGCGTTTGAGAAGGTCGTAATCTTCCAACTCCTTGCCCGCAATTCGCGGGTAGTTTGTCTCCATCATTCTGGCTATCTCAGGCTCCATCAAGGACTTTGTGATTCTCCCGTTAAACACCCTTGATGGGATCTTGCCAACCCCACACAGTTTGGCCAAATGATTATCAATATACATAGCCGTTTGTTCCGGTCCCACCGGTCTTTCGCCGTTGCCGCATACGGCAAATAGTCCTCTCACCTTCGCTTTCAGCCATGCATTGTTTTCTGTGATATAATCCTGCAAATCCTGGCGCGTTACATTACTTCGAATAGAGCCGCCGATGATGATATGATCAAATGCCTTCAGATTAGGGTTTTCGCGCACATCGAAGACATCGGCAATCCCGCCCATCCCTTCCGAGATCCATATCGCGGCGTCGCGGGAGCTTCCGCACCAGGTCCCGTAAAGCACGGCGCATTTCCTATCAGAAGCCATGGGATAATACTTCAACGCCCACGCATCATCGGCCAGAGCTATCGTCCCGAACCCAGCCAACCCTAATTTAAGAAAACTTCTCCTTTCCATATCCTGCCTCCTTAAAGGGGTTTACGCTTGACCTTTATTAACTATGCTCAAACCACAGCAGAATTGACCCCATAACATCTACTAATTTTTATCAACGCTCCATTCGATAGTGCGGTCCGCCCCAAAATGCAACCGCGAAATTCGAAACAGATTAGAAATCACCATGTTCGCATGTTCAAAATTCAAGAATAAGGCCTGGCGTACCCTTATATCTTCGTCTGGTTATTTACCCAGTTTGATACCCCCGTTATCAATCAGGATTTCCATGGTCCACCTTGCGGCGTTCCCGACAATACGCGGGCATTTTTCAGGATTCGAGTGCCCCCCGGCCTCATCCAGTTTCCGGAATTCATCCTCATCCTCCAGGGAAAAGAAGCGGCCGAAGATTTGCCGTTGTATATTGGCGCAGGTTATGGTGCCGTAATTATCCACATATTTATCGCACAGAGCCCTTGCCATGGGCTGGGCGGCAAAAAGGGCGTTGATATTGGGGTCCTCTATAAACTCGGTGTCCGACATGTACTCGAAGGGACGGCCGAAGAAATAGTCCAGGACCATTATGCCTCCTACAAGTCCGCCGCACGTTCCGATTATCTGCAGGGCGGTTCCTCCGGCGTTTGAACAGGACGCCTTGACCAGGACGTCCGGAAAATCGAGGACACGGTACAGGGCCGCCACGGTGCTTTGGGAACAACTGAACGAGTTCCTTTCATAGGCCACTCCCAAATCATACACCTTCTGCAGCAAATCCTCCGGTGATAACATTCGATACTCTTTTCTGACTTGATTTGCCATTTGACTCTCTTCCTTTTGTAATTTCATCTTATTATTGGGGTTAAGTCTTATATTGACCCTTATCGACTATACTCAAAAGTCAACGGCAGACCTGACCCATAACATTGCCATTACGGAGCAATTAGAGGGCACGTCTATAAGAAACTAAATAACTCAATCAATACATAAGTTTCTCAGCTCTATTATGGGTGTCCCCCTTTGCACCAAGTTATTCCAAATCTGGAGTTATTATTTTATGGGTTTCCTCTACCCGTATTATCACATGACAGGTTTGCAGATGATCTCATGGATGCGGAGCGAGCTTAATCTGGTAGTGGGCGCAGCAGTGGCAACAAGAGCTGTATCAGCTCCCGAGCCAGTACCTGCTACCGCGATAACTTTTTCTCCAATCCTGACTAATCCTCCGTCACAGGCCATCAAGATGGTCTCAAAACAAACCTTGGTCCCCTGCCCAAACGTGCGAAGAAGGCTAGCCATGGCCTGGGGTGCGTTTGTACCATAAAATTCTGTGGTGTGAAATAACATCGTCCCGTAATGGACCTGGTGGTTCTTCGCCCGAAGCTCATCTACAAGTTCCTGTGGGAAGGGCTGTTCTTCGCCTTTGAAACCAAATTGCCATGGAATGATGACCAAACGGAAATCCGTTCCGGTGAAAGCTTCCATGAAATCCCTTGCTGTAGCACCTCGGGTGGATGCCACAACAAATCTATTTATTCCTCTAGCCTGAGCCCTCTCTTTAACTAGCTTTATGACTTCCGCCGTATTCCCTTTGCCTGGTTTCTCAAAATACACGATTCTTTCTTCCATGCCTTTTCTCCTCTTCAATAAGGACATCCTGACGCAATCCTACGAGCGCAACCAAACAGTGTGTCTACTCGCTCGTGGGGTCTTTAACAGGTTTGCCTTTTGTTAATATCATATCTCCATCAATAAAGGCAACAAGGATACTCCTAATAAAAGGGTCAAGCCTGCGTTGACTCTTATAGACTATACCCAAAAGTCAGCGGCAGATTTGACCCCATAACATCTATTAATTTTTATCAACCGTCAATTCGATAGTCCGGTCCGGGCCGGATTCAAGCCCTCTACTCTTTTCTCTGGCCTGTAAAGGATGATTCACCCATTGGTGATCCGGTGGTGCCACTTATATTGTCACCATCCACAGCCCCTTTAAGAGTTATCTCTATTTCACCGTTCGGGGTCTCCACAGGCATGGTGATATCAAAGCTACTGCCTTCTATCCTTGCACCTGAGAACTCCATTTTACCCATCATCCCTTCCATGTAACCGGTCCCATCTGCATTGAGAGCCAATGTAGATTCCATGTCACCCATTTGCGTTTCCATTGTAATGAGATAAACGCCCTCCGGGCCTGGAACCTTCCGGATTCCAAGTGTGTGACAGCCAAAAACCATAACAGTAAACAATACCAAGCTTGCTACTAAAGTAATCTTTTTCATTGGTCATCCTCCTGTGGACAAAAGTTTATAAGAAACATCTATCATTAACCCCAAATCCCTGTTAAATAGATATCAATAAATAACATAGGAATCAATAAATAATGGGCTCATGAACTAAACAGTGAGAAATAACAAGTTTGCTATATATTATGGCTGGTTAATTCAGCAGGAAATTTCAGTATTATTCTTAATAGAATAACTCGTATGAGTAAAGGGGTCAATCATTTTGTGGACATTCCCCTCCTCACACTTAAAGCTATCATTTTGATACCAAAAACATGCCTTTAGTGGCGGAAAAGTTTCGTTTTATCAACAAATTTAACGTAAAAAACAATTAGATAGTCCGGTCCGACCCGAATTCTTCGGCCCATAGAATATGTTGAGGCAGCGCTAATTACTACTTGTCGTAATATTTATTCTAAAAGATAATGCATTTTTTAGATTAGAGTTTGAAGTATTTCTATCTGATTTTTTTATAGTATAGCCGAAATTGTTTATTCACATCATCAATAGATCTTGAAGTATGTTGGTAGAATATTCGCTTCATGTAATGCTTCAAGCAATTCTATTATACCCACAAGCCAGACAAACCATAATGCACTAAAGATATTTTTCTTAAATATTTTAGGTTTCACGATGTACGTATTTGGCTCTTCTAAACGCGATAGATCTGGCATTAAAGCAGGAGTTTTATCATAATAAGACCTATATTTATCACCATGGATATTTAGCAATCGGATTTCTTCACCCTTTATTACCATAGGATAATAAATTAAAAAAAGGATCAAAATACCTAAAGGGATCAAAAAGGTTTCCGTGACAAGCCCAACTCCAACGCCTCCAATCATGCTGAAAAAATATAATGGGTTTCTTGATATTGAATAAGGACCTAAAGTAATCAAAGTATCATTTTTATATCCGGCAATGTACAATGAACACCACAATCGCCCAAGTGAAGCAACTCCTACGAAGATGCAACCAACAAGAAAAAAAATGTTACTAACAATATTAATTTCCTCCCATTTACTTGCCGTGAAAGCAATAAAAATGAAAAAAATGAGGGCAATAATTCTGGATAGGTGAATGCGCCATTTTTCTGCGAATGAATAGGCCGCCATTTTTTTTTGGTCCTGCATTTCTTTAAATTAATTCTTTTACTAAAAAAGTTTTGGATATATTTGAGATATCATACTTTAATAGGAATTTCTTTTATCGACCTAATATATCCAGTTCAGATTGACGAGCATGCCATGTCTCGAAGGCTCAATAGCAAAGAAAGGACCCTTCTTTGTGTCGAGTCCTAAGAAGGCGTCATTGATAAGAGCGCTGGAAAAGTGCCCTATTGCATAACCAACAAGCGCATCCGATGGATAGTGTTTTTTAGCCTCCACTCTTGCCCAAGCTGTTCCAGCCGAAATGCCATAAAGGGCCAGGTTCGAGAATTTCTCATAAGCCGGAGACAATGATAAACAGGAAATATTTCGCCTACCAAGAGTCGTAAATGAACCTGCTGATGAAACATGACCAGAGGGAAAACTGCGGTTATCCGATTTGTCGGGCCTGGTTCTTTCCGTCTGATCCTTCAAAAGTTCCGTTGTGCCCGCGGTAAACCCCCAGGCAACTGCGCCGACCGTAAGACCTTTTACTTTGGAAGTCGACCACCCTAACGGATCTTCTCCGCTGGGTGCAACAAGTGTCGTCAGGAGATAGGCGGCACCTGATGTATCTCGCAGGTAATCACTCCATTTGTCTGCATTATTTTGGGATCCAAATATGGGAGTATTATCCGAAGCCCAATCAGATATACGTTCATCCATATCGTCAATCTGAAGGACTAAAGCTGCTGCAACCGTTCCCCATGTTCCAGGTGATAAAGCAGCATCGATCGTAGCACTCTTAATCCTCGCCCAACCAGGATTCCAAGTTG
Source organism: uncultured Desulfobacteraceae bacterium (assembly GCA_964418945.1). Classification (GTDB taxonomy): domain Bacteria; phylum Desulfobacterota; class DSM-4660; order Desulfatiglandales; family HGW-15; genus CAYUYB01. Next base: position 18,231 of record CAYQNR010000040.1, on the reverse strand, counting down.
CATCCTGTCCCCAACCCCGCCCATTGGAGAGAGTGCCACAGCCATTAAGCATTCCCAATGCAGACATGAATAGGATAAATAGGAATATAGGCGCCAGTCGCTCTGCGGAGCCATTTGACTTGGAAGAATTTGAAACCCTCATCATAAAATCTCCTTACAATTCAAAATTGCAGGTCGTTTGCCATGAAACCAAACATCACGCTATTTCAGCTATATTGAGAATGTTTCAGAAATTATAGGTTTTAGAAAATCTGTGATAATTGCTTTTCGAATACCCCTCATCCTATTGTGATTAGCATTACAATACTTGAAAAAAGCCCAAGTTACTACTTCCCAAATTAACCATAAATGTCAGGGGAAAGCTGAAAGTTTTATATAGATTCGTAAGATAGAATGCTAGATTTCACAATTGATCAGCAAATACACTAGTTGTCTTGGTCCCCACCTCCCCGATTAAGGATAAACGATCAATTTACGGGGCCAACAATGAGAATGGGTAAATTGGAATATTTCTGAAAATCCCAAATAATAAAATAACGCATAAAACAACCCAAATGTAGAAGGCAGGGATAAAGATTCTTGGAAGTGATTTCCCTGTTATTCCATCAAGAATATAAGATAAGAAACTATATCCAAGAAAAGGCAATGATAAAACCATCAACGGATTAAACCCAAAAGCCTTTGATAGATGACCATGAAATAGCTGATATAAAGCGCGCAATGACCCACAGCCTGGACAGTAAAGGCCGGTTAGAGCATGAACAGGGCAAGGCGGATAAAAGAACGAACCAGATGGGTCAAATATATATAAAAAAATGAGAACGATAATACTAATTCCCAAAATTACGATCGATTTTATACTCTGATTTATTTGTGCAATGGAATACATTGAGATAAAACAGTCAAATAATGAAACATCATGTTATTCTTAGTAAACCACAAATTCGTATTATTAAGCAGATAAACTCTATTAAACCACTAGATATCTAGTAGTATGATTTCGCATCTTTAGATCTCACGATATCCGCAGCTTAAACACTCTTTAACAATTCTCTGTTTGCTTTTATTCCTGATATTCTTCGATAGTTCCACCCGGGCCAATTATTTCATACTTTTTATTACCTGCTTCATGAAAAGCTATTATATGATAATGGTCTTCATTGGCAGAGATAATCTCAACCGTAACACCCTCACTGATATACAAACCATAAAAAGATCCCGCCAGATCTTCGATAGAATCGGTGTATGTTACATTATCAATATAATATGCTTCCTGTGCTGTAGCAGCATTCCTTAAATCAGCTTGAGCTGCTGAGTTGTAAGACCTGGTCCTATAAGCGGAAAATTGAGGAATAGCTATCGCAGCAAGTATTCCAATTATCGCAATGAATAGCATTACTCCTGCGATTATAGCTAAAACAACACCAATAGTCCCACTTGCCTTTACCGGAGTAGTCGCGTGGGGTATTTGCTGAATGATGGTTCCGCATTTAATGCACCTGAAATTATTATCATCATTTTGTGTTCCGCATTTTGGACAATACATATTTTATCCCTCCGATGTCTTGGTCATAAAATTTCGCTGAAATCTTATTAGGCTTCCATAAAAACACCAATAAATCCAATAAGAAACCACATGATGATTATTCCTAATCCAACCCAAAATGAAACCCAACACCAAGTCTTGGCTTTCTTGGATTTCTCAACAGCTCCGGCATAGTCACCTGCTGCAAACCTGCTATTTACTTGGGCTGCATAAACGATAGCAGGAATACCAAAAGGCAAACAACACAAAAGTGTAACTAAAATTGCTTGCGCCAAATATGTTGGAATTACCATTCTCTCTGAAGTGCCTGTGCCGAATTGCTGAACGTCTTGTAAGATATTCCCACATTGTACGCATTTGAAGGCATTATCATCGTTTTTCGTTCCACATTTTGTGCAGTACATATATCCCTCCTTTATAATAGATTTCTTTGGCCCATGCCTTGTTAACAATAAAACACAGATTGCAATAGAAACAGGAATAACTAAGATAATAAATATTATAATAAGTTCAGGTATCCCAATACCAAACACACTAACCTATTTCCATTAAAATGTTATTTCTTGAATGTTACAATTTTTGCCATAGGTTAATACTACAATAGTCGTCATTTATTTGTGATTTGATTTTCAAATCTATCATTTTGATAGAGTTTAGAGTACCAAAATAAATAGAAAACCCCACTTCTCTATATTTAGAAATGGGGTCATAGGCTTCCACTCATAGCTATCCTCTGTGATTGGTTAACAGATGGCTGATTCAGAGCTAAGACTTACAGATTGAGTCGATTTTGTCAAGGTTGGTGTTTGTGCATATATCTGCTATCTATAGAGACAAAACCCTGATAAAATCTTCAGGCCCTACTATTTGTTCTTTTCTCCATTACCTAGGCATCTTCTGTGCCGTAATGGTGCCATTATAATTGACATACAACCTGGAAACCCATATACTTCATTGCCAAAAAGGGACTTCTTATCAACTCAGCTCAACCAAAAGGGATTTCTTATCAGCTATAAGGCAAATCTTTAAAGACAGATACTCATTATTCCTATAGTTGTCTGTTTTTTTAATCTTCGAGCATGCTTTTTAAAGGACCAGGAGGACACATGAAATATTCGCGGATTCTTGCGAGAGTATTCCTAGCAGTTGCACTGATACTCCTCTTCACGGCCTGCAGCAGTCCGGGCAAGAAAACAGTGAAGATTCATGTTCCCTGTGACAGCCTGCAGGGCATGAGTATCCCGGCTTCGGCAATCGGTTTCCCGACCTCCGGCGCTGTTATTCAGGCCGCTGTGCCTGTGGAAGCAACGGAAGAAGGCAATGTGAACGGAAAATTCTGCAAAGTTACCGGAGTAATAAAGCCGAAGGACCGTGAATCTTTTAATATGGAATTTGAAGTGAATTTGCCGGAATACTGGAACAGGCGTGCTTTGCAGATGGGGGGAGGGGGTTACGACGGCACACTGGTAACCGGTTTGACCGGTTATACCTTGCAGCCGTCTAATGTTGACAATCCCCTCAAACAGGGTTACGTGACGCTGGGCGGTGATGGTGGTCACAAGAGCAATCAGGCCTTTGACGGCAGTTTTGCACTTAATGACGAGGCGTTGTTGAATTTCGGCAAGCAATCAATCAAGAAGGTCCATGACACAGCCGTTGAGATTATCCGCAGGGCCTATGGCAGTGATCCCATCCGTTTCTATTTCATCGGCGGTTCGCAGGGTGGTCACGAAGCTCTCGATGCGGCGGCCCGATATCCCGAGGATTATGACGGTGTTGTTGCGCATTTTCCCGCCTACAATGTGACAATGCTGCATCTGGGTTCTCTGAACACCGGCAAAGCGCTTTACGATAATGGCGGTGCAGGCTGGATGAATGCTGCGGAAACAAAATCGATCACCGATGCTGTATATGCAGCCTGTGATGAACTTGATGGGGCATCGGACGGTATTATCAGCAATATGAAAGGGTGTAATGCCGCTTTTGATATCCATGAGTTGCGTTGCCCAGGAGGTATGGATTCCGGAGATACCTGCCTTTCTGATACCCAGCTTGCAGCGGTAAATCGGATAACTTCTGAATACAGGCCGGGGCTTGAGATCGCGGACATGGACGTATTCCCGAAATGGCCGCTGCTCGACGGTGCGCTGTTCCAGGTATCGACCTTCGGTACGGTGTCGAAGCCGTCTAATCCCCTTTCCGGAAAGGAGGCGCTGCTTTACTCGGTCGGTGATCAAACGGTGAAGTACATAATCACCCGCAATCCAAACATGGATACCATGCGTTTCAACCCAAAACAGTGGGAGGACCGGATCAAAAAGGTGGCTTCCATTATGGATGTCACAGACGTCAGCCTCGACAGGTTCCGGGCAAAAGGCGGCAAAATAATCCTGACGCATGGAACTATGGACGACTTCATCACGCCGTACAACACGATTGCCTATTACGAACGCCAGGTTCAGCAATTTTCCCGGGAGACCGTCAACGAATTTATCCGGTTCTACATGATACCGGGTTTCAGTCATGGTTTCGGGCCATTCAATGCCAGATTTGACAGTCTCAAAGCATTACAGGCCTGGGTCGAGGATGGGCAGACTCCTGGTCGGTTGGTTGCGATTGATGAAAATCCGGGTGCAACCCGCTCCCGTCCGCTGTGCGAATGGCCGACCTGGCCGAAGTTCACCGGTGCCCCAGGCACTGAAAACGACGCGGCCAGTTATACCTGCGTGCAGTATTGATTGGGATCATAAAGTAGTGAAAGGGAAGACGTATTAGAAACCATATAATATAAAAAAGGAGGGTAATGAAATGACTATTCAAAGAGTGCTTGCTTCTTTTTTAGTGGTTTTTTTGTTAGGAGGAATAACCCTTTTAGGTTGCGAACAAAAAGTTGAAGTTATTACACCCGAACCTCTTTCCGATCCATTAAAGATTGAGACCGGGTATATCTCGGGAACCTTGATCGGTGACATAGATAATCCCATAAGGGCCTATCGAGGGATCCCTTATGCCGCACCCCCTGTTGGTGATTTACGATGGAAACCGCCTCAACCGGCGGCCCCATGGGAAGAGATTCGCCAGTGCACGGAATTCTGCAAATCATGTCCCCAGGCGGCCATGGCCGGTCTTCCACAATCACCGCAAAGCGAAGATTGCCTTTATCTTAATGTAATGACCCCGGCTAACACAGTGGGGGAGTCGCTACCTGTAATGGTCTGGATGCATGGAGGAGGATATTCATTCGGATCGGGTAATGATCTCCTCTCCAATCTCCACCGTCTGCCTCAGCATGGTGCGGTGGTTGTTACCGTCACCATGAGGCTTAACAGTTTCGGGTTGCTTGCACACCCCCTTTTGACCGCGGAATCACCCCATAATTCATCAGGCAACTACATGTTTCTGGACATGATAGCAGCCCTTGAGTGGGTTAAGAGAAACATATCCGTATTCGGAGGTAATCCTGATAATGTTACTATCTTCGGAGAATCAGGAGGCGGGTCCAAGGTCTCTACCCTCATGGCTTCTCCTCTGGCAAAGGGTTTGTTTCACAGGGCGATCTGCGAGAGCGGGACATCCGTCGGAGCCCTTTTAAACGCCAGGGAACTCAACGAACTTGAGGAACTGGGGGTGAAATTGTTTGCCAAAATGGGCGTCGATAAAGAGGATGACCCATTGAAGGCGGCAAGGGCGCTTCCGTTTGAAAAGATCCTGGAGGCAAGAGAGGCGATGATGGAGGACCTTCAGGGTGACAGAAGTAGTATGGGTCTTGATGACGCTACGGTAGACGGATGGTTTCTGCCGGAGACTCCATCCGAAATCTTCAGGTCTGGTGAGTATAACGCCGTTCCTTTAATCACCATTGCCAACCTGGGTGAAATAACCGGCCCCGGCGGATTAATGATACCTCAACTTATTCCCGCCTATGTGGAAATGCTGGAATGCCAGAATAAGGCCGGCATAAATGGTTATGCCGCCATATTCGATCAGGTTCCCAGCAAATGGAGAACAGAAGGCGCTGTATCCACGCATGCCATGGAACTCCTGTATGTTTTCGGAGACTATGACAACAGGACGGGCTGGTGGCCTTTTATGCACGGCCTTGCCCAACAATCAGGGGCCAAAGATCCCAATGACCCCGGTCTTACGGAAGTGGACAAAAGGGTCTCCGAGGCAATGATGAGAATGTGGACCCGGTTTGCCCGAACAGGAGATCCTAATGTGGAAGGTATGGTCCAATGGCCGGCCTATGATAAAGAGAGTGATAGATATATGTGTTTTGCCGATCCCCTTGAGGTCAAAACCGGGTTTTCAGAGATAAAACCCGCTTCTCCGCCACCACAGCCAGCCGTTCCGGCAACGGAGGAAAAACAGGAAGTGGAACAGTAGCTTTCAAAGTCCTTTAACATAAATATACATCCCTTTCAGCACTCCCTTGAGGAGGTGCTGAAAGGGATGGTTTTTCTCGAATTGAATTCTAAAAGGTAGAGGAGGATATCGTGCAATACAGGAAGCTGGGAAAGAGTGATATTGAAGTCTCTGTCCTGGGATTTGGGTGCATGCGGCTGCCTGTGATTGAAGAGGGATATGAGCATCTCTCGATAATGGAAAAACCCGTCAACGTGGATGAAGCGGAAAAGCTGCTCGTTTACGCCGCAGAGAACGGCATCAACTATTTCGACAGCGCATACGTCTATCATGGGGGAAAGAGTGAGGAGATCCTGGGTAAAGCGATAAAGCCTTATCGTAATAAGGTCTATATTGCAACAAAACTGCCCGTGATGCTTGTTCAAAAGAGATCTGATGTGGAAAGATTTATTGATGAACAGTTAAAAAGGCTCAATACAGATTATATAGATTTTTATCTTCTCCATGGATTAAACAGGCTCGGGTGGCCCCTTATGAAGGAATATGGTGCATTAGCGTTTCTGGACAAATTAAAATCAGACGGCCGCATAAGGTACGCGGGCTTTTCCTTCCATGATGATGTAAACATATTCAAGGAGATCGTGGACGGCTATGACTGGACCATGTGCCAAATCCAGTATAATTACTTTGATGAGAACCGCCAGGCAGGCAAAGAGGGGCTCCGGTATGCTACAGGGAAAGGCATTGGTGTGGTAATTATGGAACCTTTGCGTGGAGGGAGACTTACTGACAATATACCTTCCTCCATACAATCCCTATGGGATTCTGCCGGCAAAAAAAGAAGCCCCGCTGAATGGGCTTTAAGGTGGGTCTTTAACCATCCGGAAGTATCCCTCGCCCTAAGCGGCATGAATTCGATGGAGCAGCTCAGGGAAAACATGAAAACAGCGGAAAATGCCTTACCTGATTCCATGAGTACCGATGAAATTGAATTGATCGGGAAAGTAAAGAAAGAATATGAAGAAATGCTGCAGATTAACTGCACCGGATGCGTTTACTGCATGCCCTGCCCTAACGGAGTTAATATTCCCACCAATTTCGATGCCTTCAATAACTATCATTTATTCGGAGACAAGATCGGTCCGATAATAGAATACAACATCATAATGCCGGAAGATCAAAGGGCGTCGGCCTGTGTGGAATGTGGTGAGTGCGAGGAGAAATGCCCCCAGCAGATTGCGATTATGGATGAATTAAAAAAGGTGCACAATCTCTTATATACGAAAGATCCGCCCACACTCCCATTTGGGGACTAGGCGTTTTAGGGGAACACAGGCTGAAGCTGTTTAGGCTGAGAAAGAACATGGGGTCAGGTCTTCATTCTTCACGCATCTTCGTTCAGCAATGCTTGTAGATAGATGATTAATCCGAAATCTGTCAAGAGTGAAGACGCGACCCGCTATATTTCTATGGCTTTAAAATCGCCTTCAATGCCTTGCCCGAGCGTGAGTCTTCAACAGCCTGGTTGATATCTTCAAGTTTGTAATAAGTTATCATCTTATCGATCGGGAATTTGCCTGCTTTATACAGTTCTATCAGCTTAGGAATAAACACATCAGGAACCGAATCCCCTTCCGTGACGCCGTATACTGTCCTATGAAGGAGTGTATGAATCTCAAGATGTGCTACATTATCTTCACCGGGAAGTCCGATCAATCCGCAGGTTCCTCCATCCCTGACGGAATTGACCGCCTTATTTATAACAGCCGGAATACCCGTACAGTCAAGACTATAGTCAAGACCGTTAGGTTTGATCTTATTTATTGCTTCAATAGGATCGTTTTGCGCTGAATTGACAGTATGTGTAGCTCCCAGTTCCCTGGCCTTGTTTAAACGGTCTTCCATTACGTCAACCGCAATTATTGTATTACATCCACTCAGGACAGCGGCGAGGATTGCGCTCATACCGACTGATCCTGTTCCGAAAACAGCAATACTTGAGCCGGGTTCCGCTTTAAGGGAATTTATTACGCCACCTGCCCCTGTCTGTATGGCGCAGCCTAAGGGGCCGAGATTTTCAAGAGGAACGCCTTTATCTACTTTAACAACATTAAGTTCATTAGCAAGGGCATGAGACGCGAAAGAAGATTGATTGAAAAATACAGCATTGATGGTCTCACCGTTCTTTGTAATTGTTGGAGTCCCATCAAATCTTTTTCCAGCAAAAACTCCCGGCATAAATAACTCACATCTTACAGGCTCTCCTTTCTTGCACTGGGCACATCTGCCGCAATGGTAAAAGGTCATTACAACATGATCCCCTGGCTGGACCTTTGTTACCTTTTTCCCTGCCTTTTCCACTACTCCTGCGCCCTCATGACCCAGAACAACCGGAAATTCTACAGGAAGTGCTCCATCACGGAATGCAAGGTCAGTATTGCATAATCCTGTACCTGCTACGCGTACAAGGACCTCATCATCCCTGGGATCATCCAGCTCAAGTTCTTCAATAATGAAAGGACCTGATAATTCATATACAACGGCTGCTTTAATTTTCATGAAATCTCCTCCTATTAAAGGGGGGTAACCTCAAGGCGTTTTTGCCTGCGGCGACGTACAGGATAAGATTTACCGGCAGGACATCCCGCCTTTTTTATTTAAAATCTTTGATTTTATATGCGGTTACCCGGTTATCAAAAAATGTCGGTATCAGCAATAAGTCCTTTGAAATAATAAATTCGATATCAGCCGCGTTGATTTTTGCTGGTGTGGTATCCAGCAGCAGCATCATTTCTTTTCCAGGAGCGATAAGATTCACATGCCCCTGCCAGTCAGAAATCAGATAATTTCCGTTGCCGTCCGCTTCCAGGCCATCGATACCGGTGGTATTTTCAACATAGACCTCAATGGCTTTTGTTTCAATATCGACTTTTAAAACCGATCCAGAAATACCGATCAGCAAATGGCCATCCTCAGCAAATAAACCGTTTGGACCTTTTAGCATTTCCGATTCCAGCCAGGTCTCGACCGTATTGTCAGCAAGCAGGTGGATTTTATTCATCCTCGCATCGGAAACAAAAACGTTTCCAGAGCCATCAATGGAAATGTCATTTAAAAACTCTGCACCCTCAACCATGTAATCATTTACGATTTGTCCCTGCTTGATCTCAATTTCTACGATCCGGTCAATGTCGGTTACATATAATTTACCCTCGAAAACCCCCATACCTTTGGGAGCATTCAAGCCTTCAATCCATTTCTGATCAACAATTTTACCGCTGGTACTGACCTGTGCAATAAATCCATTGCCGTCTTTTTCAGCCGGATTACCGTTTATACAGGCGACATAGAGGACATCTTTTTCAGGATTGTAACACACCGATTCACAGGTGGTTAACTCCGGTGTGGTTCCCCACACTTTTGTGAGGTTTTCATGTATAAAATAGTTTTGTTCCCCCTTGGTCTGGGAATTAGTTACCATGATGATCATCAGAATCAAAGAAAGGATAATTACAAAATGTTTCATACTACACCTCCTTTAGAATATAAAGAAATGGTTTCCTGAGATACCGGGGAGTTCTACAGCCCGAAAAAGAAAGAAGCCTGATCTCAAAACCTACGATTAGTGCAAAGGTAGTAGCATTGTCTTTCTTAACAGGTTCTTATAAATTGTAGACTGTTATTTGCCAAACAACCCCTTCAATTTGTCAAGCCCTTTTTGTGCACCCTCTTGAACCGCTTCTGCTGTCCCTTTCAATCCTTTGGTGAAATTGGTCACTGCCCCCCGGACAGCCGGCAGAGTAACATTATTCACAGCAGCAAGTACCTGCTTCAGGGCATCTGACATGGTTGCTTCCTTATCTTTTCCAATATCACGCAATTCAATGGTGGGCAACGGCACTGTAAGCTTTTTACCCTGAAGTAAATCCATGCTTACACTTATGCTGCCATCTGCTATTTTGACATAATCAATCTGCACCTTCTTGCTTGCACCGGAGTCCCCGCTGTCGGTCTTCTCATCACTGCCTGCACCAGCTCCGGTAAAACTCTCCACGTTGGCCTGCAGTTGGCTGAGATTATTCTTTTTTCCCAGGGCCCCCTCATATATGATTTGCGGGGAATCTATCAACACACTTCGGATGTGTACTTTATCAGTGGTCACGGACTTTACATCCAGTTCTACCGCTATTTTTCCGAGTTTAAAAGCATATTCCGTTTTGTAACCAGCCGGATTCCCTATGGTGAGCCCGTTCAATTCGCCGGAACCGGAAGACACAGAAATATCAACACCTTTAAGGGTTACTGGCGCCTGGAGGATCTTTGGCCCAACCGTTTCTATACCCTTCTTGATGATCGTGTCTATATTACCGATCAGCAAGATAATAGCAGCTACCACAATCAGGATAAGCACGCCACCGGCGATCAACACCTTTTTCATATCCATCTCCCCCTTCTGTGAATTCTATAAGACTACCATAAAACGGTCAAGTCTGCCAAAGTCAACAGCAGACCCCATAACGTCCATGATTCCGGGGACGTTACCCTTTTCACGCTTAAAGCTATCATTTTGATGCCAAGGATTATGCTTTTAAGTGTGGAAAAGAGTCGTTTTTTCAGTCTATTTATTGTAAAAACAATTGAATAGTCCGGTTCGACCCGAAACGAAAGTGAAGTATAGGAAAAAACTTAACAATGATCAATCATCATAAATCACTTTTTATGAGTTACAAAAATGTCAATATTGAGTATTGCACTGATAATCTTGGGAATACTTCTGGCAGTGGCCGGTCTTGCAGGTTCTATCCTTCCTGTTATACCAGGGCCGCCCCTTAGCTACCTGGCATTGATCGCCCTCTCTTTGGCCAAAGACTGGGAAGCCTTCAGCGCCCTCTTTCTTATAGTCATGGCTGCATTGATGGTCTTTGTCACTGTTCTTGACTATGTAATCCCTGTTTTCGGCGCGGCAAGATCCGGGGCGTCAAAAACAGGCATATACCTGTCAATGGCCGGGATGGTCCTTGGCATCTTTTTCTTTCCCCCTTGGGGAATATTCATCGGTGCCTTTGTGGGGGCCTTTGCAGGCGAGACACTGGAAGGAAGAAAAGGAAAAGATCTGATAAGAGTGGGCTGGGCTATCTTCCTTGGCAATGTCGTGAGTACGGGTATAAAATTGAGCTTTTGTCTTGCTGTGATCTTTTTTTATATAAAAGAGATGATCTAAAGGACTTTGTATCATAAGGATTTTATCCTGAATCCGTATAAAGTCATTGGGGCGGAGACACGCATGGCACGGCGAGACCCGGGTTCCATTTTAAAGACTTGATATATTCTGCATATTGAGGTAATCAACCCTTGTTGTTTTCCAGATATAAGCGGATCTCCGGAGCCATCAAATGAAGATCTCCATTTGTCAGACAAATCCCCTCATCGGTGATTTCAGGTATAACAGCGGTCTAATAATGAAGGCTGTTGAGAAATCCAGGGAATCGGGCTGTTCACTGGCCGTGTTTCCGGAATTATCCCTGATGGGCTATCCCCCTAAAGACCTCCTGGAAAAGCCCGCGTTTATTTCCGAAAACCTGAAATATCTTAAGGATCTCTCATCAGCCATAAAAGGTATTCATGTCCTCTGCGGCTATGTGGACAGGCACCCGGATGAAAAAGGCAAAAACCTGGTTAACTCCGTGGCCATTCTGGGGGAAAGGAAAATCCTGGGGACAGGAGGGAAGATATTACTGCCCAGCTATGATGTCTTTGATGAGACACGTTACTTTGAGCCGGCCAGGGAGAGTCTTTTGTTTGAACTGGAAGGAAAACGAATCGGTGTCACAATATGCGAGGACATCTGGAATATGGGCGACATTGAAGAGAGACCCATACCCGGATACAGTCGTGATCCCCTGTCCGAATTAGGTGACAGGGGTATGGATATGCTGATAAATATTTCAGCGTCTCCATACACCATAAATAAATCCCGCCTGAGGATGACCGTTCTAAATAATATATCCCGCACCTACAACATCCCTGTTATCTACTGCAATCAGGTGGGCGGTAACGACGATCTGCTTTTTGACGGGTCAAGCATGGTGCTGGACCATAACGGGAGATTAATACTGCTGGCCAAGGAATTTGAATCGGACATGGTAATATGGGACACAAATAAGGATTACCCGGAGATTACTTATCCCGTTTCCGTTGAAGAAGAATCCATTTTAAGGGGTCTGGCCATGGGAACCGGCGACTATGCCTCAAAATGCGGTTTCGACAGCGTCCTTGTGGGACTGAGCGGGGGGATAGATTCCTCACTGGTGGCGGTAATAGCCCAGAGGGCCATGGGGCATGAAAACGTAACGGGCGTCAGCATGCCTTCATCCTATACCTCAAAGACTAGCAGACACTGCGCCAGGAGCCTGGCCAAGACCCTTAATATCCATTTCAAGGAGATACCCATAAATGATATCTTTGAAAGCTATAAGTCTGCTCTATCTCCAAGCTTTAAAGGGCTTAAGGAGGATGTGACGGAAGAGAACATACAGGCCCGTATCCGGGGCAATCTCTTGATGGCCCTGTCCAATAGATTCAATTCCCTGCTTCTTACAACCGGAAACAAATCCGAGACAGCCACAGGATATTGCACCCTGTATGGTGATATGAGCGGCGGTCTGGCCGTGATATCAGACATCCCCAAGACATTATGCTATCGTCTGGCCAGTTATATCAACAGGGAGAGAGAGATCATCCCGAAGGAGACTATTTCAAGGGCACCATCCGCTGAGCTCAGGCCCGGCCAGACCGATCAGGATACCCTGCCGCCCTATGAAATGTTGGACACTATTGTTGAAGCCGTGGTGGAGAAGCATCTTTCATTCGATGAGATCGTGGCCCAGGACCATGACCCGGATGTTGTGGGGGATATCTTGAGGCGTATCGCCTCTAGTGAATACAAAAGACGCCAGGCCCCGCCCGGCCTTAAGATCACATCTAAGGCCTTTGGTTACGGAAGGCGCTATCCCATAGCCCGGGGAGGAAAACCATATTAGGAAATGAAAAGGATGTGAGGGTTCGAGGGGTCGGGTGTTAGAAGGATGTTGAAACTGGGAACAGCTAATAGCTAATGGCTAATAGCTGAAGGCTAATGTCCGGTCGCTGCTGCTCTTTTCAAGACGACATCTATGGCATTCGGAGGACGCGGTCTTATTTTCAAGGGTTTGGCAAACCTTTTCCTGGTAGCAACGGGAAATTCTGCCAGCGGTTCTGGTGGAGCAAACCCTTGAAAATAAGACCACTGCAAGCCTTGGGTGGGATTCTTTTGGAGATGTCGCCTTTCCAACAACAGCCGCGACCTGGGTGCTAATAATAAAGCGTGTTTTTTCTGGGGGGTGTAGGTCATGATGCTTTTTGAGAGATGATATCTCAAAAAAAGAGTGCAACCAAGTATAGCCGCGGTCAGATTTCAGGGGTTTAACGCCCCCTAAGAACACGCAGAATTTCCCGTTATGATAAATGTGATGTATCTTAAACCCCTGAAATCTGACCGCTTGCTGAGGATGCTATAGATATCACCTTGAAAAAGGTATCATGACCGGATAAAGGTATCGCTAATATCCGGCTACGCCTGTTCTTTTCAAGACGACATCTATATTATTCTGAGGACGTGATCTTATTTTCAAGGGTTTGGCAAACCTTTTCTTAGAAGCAATGTTATATTCTGCCAGGGCTTCAGTGGAGCAAACCCTTGAAAATAAGCTCACTGCAGGCCATGGGTGGGATTCTTTTTGAGATGTCGTCTTTCCAAGAACAGCCGTGACCTTAAGGCCCACGAAGAGACAACACTGGACGAGCGAAGAATTCGAAGGGGGAAAAATTAATTCAATACAGGAGGATGTATAATGCGATCAGATATGATGAAAAAGGGCATGGAGAGGGCGCCGCACCGGTCTCTCTTCAAGGCAATGGGATATACCGACGAAGAGATCGCGAGGCCCATAATCGGGATAGCCAACTCGGCAAACGAGGTGGTACCCGGCCACATTCACCTGAATAATATAGCCTCCGCCGTAAAGACGGGGGTCGCCATGGCAGGAGGGACGGCCATGGAGTTCTCCACCATAGGCGTATGCGACGGTATTGCCATGGGCCACCAGGGTATGAAATACTCCCTCATATCCAGGGAACTCATTGCGGACTCGGTGGAGATCATGGCAACGGCCTATCCCTTTGACGGTCTCGTGATGATATGCGACTGCGACAAGATCGTGCCGGGCATGCTTATGGCAATGCTCCGTCTGAATATCCCGTCCATAATGATAAGCGGAGGCCCTATGATGGCCGGGTTAGTGGATAAGAAGCCCGTAGACCTGATAAGCGTGTTCGAGGGAGTGGGCAAAAGGCAGGCCGGGAAGATAACCGAACAGGAACTGGCTGATCTCGAGGACAATGCATGCCCTGGAGCGGGATCCTGTTCAGGGATGTTCACGGCGAATTCCATGAACTGCCTTAGCGAGGCATTGGGCCTTGCCCTTCCCGGCAACGGGACTATCCCGGCAGTCTTAGCCGGCCGCGTGAGACTGGCCAAGGAGGCGGGTAAAAAGGTCATGTATCTTGTGGAAAAGGACATCAAGCCCAAGGATATCGCAACCCAAAAGTCCTTTGAAAACGCCATCCATGTGGAGATGGCCCTGGGCAGTTCAACCAACACCGTGCTTCATCTCCCCGCTATCGCCAATGAAGCCGGGATACGCCTGGACCTTGATCTATTCAACAGCATAAGCGACAGGACTCCAAACCTCTGCAGGATATCACCCGCCGGTACGTCCCACATAGAGGACCTGGACAGGGCAGGAGGTATCCCGGCTGTTATGGGAGAACTGGCAAAAAAGGATCTCCTTGACATTAAACAGATGACGGTTACAGGAAAGACAGTAAAAGAAAATATCAACAAGGCCCATTCCCTTGATGAGGAAATCATCCGGCCTGTGGATTCACCCTATTCCCCGGACGGCGGGCTCGCAATCCTGTTCGGCAATCTGGCCCCTGACGGCGCTGTCGTCAAGAAATCAGCCGTGGATCCTTCCATGCTCAAGCATTCGGGCCCCGCCCGTATATTCGACAGCGAAGAGGACGCCATGCAGGCCATAATGGACGGAAAGATATCAAAAGGAGATGTTGTGGTCATCCGCTATGAAGGTCCCAAGGGAGGGCCCGGAATGAGGGAGATGCTCTCACCCACCTCCGCCATTGCGGGCGTCGGGCTGGACAAAGATGTTGCCCTGATCACGGATGGAAGATTCTCCGGCGGGACACGGGGGGCCGCCATCGGACACATATCCCCGGAGGCACAGGAAGGAGGCCCCATTGCCGTTATCAGGGAAGGCGACATCATTAATATAGATATCCCGGGAAAATCCCTGGATTTGGGATTAAGCCAAAAAGAGATAGATAAGAGGCTGAAGGAATGGGTTAGACCCGACTACAAGGTAAAAAAAGGCTATCTTTACCGATACGCCAAACAGGTGACCTCCGCGAACACGGGCGCCGTCTTCAAGGAATAAGGAGTTCTGACGTGAAAGGAATAATACTGGCAGGGGGCGCCGGGACCCGGCTATACCCCATAACACGCGTGGTCAGCAAACAGCTGCTTCCCCTCTATGATAAACCCATGATCTATTATCCCCTTTCCGTCCTGATGATCGCCGGGATCAGGGAGATACTGATCATTACCACCCCTGAGGACATCAATAGTTTTGAGAACCTGCTCGGCGACGGATCCGGCCTGGGACTTGCCTTTTCCTACGCTGAACAGCCCCGTCCCGAGGGCCTGGCCCAGGCATTCACCATCGGCGGATCCTTTATAGGCGACGACAATGTATGCCTCATACTGGGCGACAACATCTTTTACGGCCACAGTCTCCCCGATATCCTGAGGAGGGCCGTGCTCCTGGAAAAGGGCGGATTGATCTTCGGATATCCTGTCAAGGACCCGGAGCGTTATGGTGTTGTTGAGTTTGACAGAAACGGGAAGGTCCTGGGCATAGAAGAAAAACCGGAGAAACCAAGATCCAAGTTCGCCGTGCCCGGTCTCTATATGTATGACAGCGACGTGCCTAATATCGCCTCAAACCTCAAGCCCTCGGCGCGCGGAGAACTTGAGATCACGGATGTCAACCTTGAATACCTTCGAAGGGGAGAGCTCAAAGTGGAGCTGCTGGGAAGGGGCTTCGCGTGGCTTGACACCGGGACCCACGAGACCCTCCAGCAGGCCTCCAGTTTTGTCAGGACAATCCAGGAGAGGCAGGGCCTCAAGATCGCATGCGTGGAAGAAATCGCATTTCGATCAGGATACATAGACCTGGAACAGCTTCGAATACTGGCTGGTGAAACCATCAACAACCAATACGGCCAATACCTCTTGTCAATAGTAAAAGAGGAAGAGGAAAAGAGTTGATGTCCCTGAGATATGTCAAAACCAAGCTTCCCGGCGTTCTGGTCATTGAACCGGATGTGTTTAAAGACGACAGGGGGTTCTTTTTGGAGACCTATCATCACAGCAAGTACACGGAAGCCGGAATAGATATCCCCTTTGTCCAGGACAACCATTCCCATTCACGTAAAGGCACCCTAAGGGGGCTCCACTATCAGCTCAGACATCCTCAGGACAAATTAGTATATGTGATTACAGGTGAGATATTTGACGTTGCCGTTGATATACGTCGCGGATCATCAACTTTCGGACAGTGGGCAGGCGTAACCCTGTCCCAGGAGAACAAGCGACAGATATTCCTTCCCAAGGGTTTTGCCCATGGCTTTTGCGTCCTGAGCGAGACAGCGGACGTTATATATAAATGCGGTGATTTCTACACACCCGGTGATGACCTCGGCATCTACTGGGCGGACCCGGATATCGGCATTGAGTGGCCTGTTAAGGAGCCTGTATTATCGGAAAAGGACAGCCGTAACTCCAGGCTGAAAGAGATTCCCGAGGATATGCTCCCTGTTTAGTTTTAACTACAGCCTATTTATCAGTGGAGATGTTTCCATAAGTAAAGAGATACATGAGTCAAGCACAGATTTGACCCTTATTCAATTATAGCTGAGGACTACGAGTATTAGGCTGTGGGTGAAAGCTTTCTTTAAATTCCTCGTCTTCTTAACCTTTATTATGGTACTATGCGGCGACTGTTGATATTGCACTATGCCGCCACCACCTAATACCTGTTATCCGGAAAAACAAATCTTGACTTGTACATGTAATAGATGTACACTGTCATTATGAAATACGATTGGAATCCAGAGAAAAATGAATGGCTGAAAAAAGAAAGAAAGATATCTTTTGAAGAAGTGGTTTTTCATTTGTCTCATGGAGATGTTTGGAAAGTCGCAGACCATCCAGATCAAAAAAAATATCCAGGTCAAAAAATTTATTTTGTTATCATTGATGATCATATTTATTTAGTTCCGCATATTGTAAGCAAAGAACATATATTTTTAAAGACGATCATCCCGAGCAGAAAAGCAACAAAGGATTACCAAAGAGAACAGGGAGGGCCAAAATGAAATATGATAGAGAAGAAAAAGACATCTTAGATGCTTATGAAAGTGGAAGCTTGAAACTTTCTACCCCATCTAAAAAGGAAATAGAAAGCATCAAAGCAGCGGCAAGAAATACTTTTAAAAAAGACAAGCGGATCACTATACGTCTTTATGACCATGATTATAAAGGAATTCAAAAGAAAGCAATGGAAATGGGTATACCCTATCAAACCCTTATCTCCGGAATTGTTCACAGATACATCGAAGGTGAATTAGTACCAAAAAACGGATAACATGCTCATGAACCAGATGGGCCATAAAAATGGCCCCCTGGTTATGAGCGGCGTTCGGTACAATGAGAAAGGAGGAAGTCATGATTGGCAAATTGTCAGAAGAAGTACTCGAGGCGATGCTGGAGACAATCCCTATCGAGTTTTCGATTGTTGATAAGAACAACGAAGTACTCACGTGGAACAAACACGAGACACGCATATTCAAGAGACCAGAAGCGGTTGTTGGCAGAAACGTAAGAAACTGCCACCCCAAGAAGAGCCTAGACAAAGTCGAGGCGATCTTGAGCGAAATGAAAGCCGGCTCCCGAGACCATGCGCGATTCTGGATCGATTTGCCCATCGGAGACGAAGGACAGAAACAGAAGATTCTTATTGAGTACTATGCTCTTCGCACTGCAACCGGAGAGTACTTGGGGTGTATGGAATGCAGTCAAAACATATCCGGCATCCAATCCCTTTCCGGAGAAAAGAGACTTCTGGACTAGCAGGAGCACCGAA
>CAYQNR010000039.1:0-28225 GCA_964418945.1 uncultured Desulfobacteraceae bacterium | reverse complement strand
CATAACGTTGAACTGAGCCGTTTCTGAAAAGCTATAGCCTTTTAGGAATCGGCTCCAGTGACATGTTGGGCATTGACTTTTTTATTTTTTCTCGGGGCACCTCGAAATGAACCACGCTCTAAAGAAATTTGTCTGGCAAGGTAAATTTTTGCCAAGCTTTGGTAAGGCACATCTTTTTTATTCGCAAGAGTCTTTAGTTCAGCTATCATATCTTCGGGAAGTCGAATTGAAATCGACTTTACAGATGGTTTTAGTTTGGGAAAAGAGGCGCTTTTGAATTCTCTTGGGTCAAAATAATCAAGGGGAGAATGAGTTGCCCAGAACGCTCTCTCCTCATCCTCATCTTTAAATTTTGGAATTATTCTATCCTTTTTCATTGTAAAATTCCCTTTCTTTTCTATTCATATTTCTGGCTGAAATTATTCTAATTAAGTTATCCCTTTTAGTGAATATAACAACAAGGAAACGTTCCGCGTCTGTTTTGCCGAAAGCTGCCCATCGTTTTTCAGGGCCAGAATGCTTAGGATCATCGAGAATAAGAAGCGGTTTGTTAAAAAACACTTGTTCACATTCCCAGTTTTCGACGCCATGCTTGATGAGATTCTTGTTTATATTCCCTCTGTCCCACTGGAAGCCTAAAAATTTTTCAAATACCTTTTCCATTGATTAAAAGTGTATATGATAATAATATACAGGTCAAGATTTTTTAAGGATAGATAAAAAGCATTTTCCATGCCCAACGTCAGCAATAACCTGAAGAAAAAGCTAAATAAATTTTCGCAAAGGCTTTGTTCTGTTCTTCAATTTGCACAATTTAAAAGTGCCAGGGCTTTTTCTTTCAGGTTAATTGCTTTGTTAGGCGATTTACTTAGAAATAAAAATCATAGCTTCAATAGTCGCCACTAAGTTACTAAACGAATGCAACCCAATTGTTAATAGGATAGATCCACTTTTCAGTCTTGCTATACCTAACCCTATACCCATTATAAATATTGTCGCTAAACCATACATATCATACTGAAGATGAATAGCTGCCCATAGTAATGAAGAAACCAAGATAGCCCCAACTGGTCCTATGATAGACGATTTCAAACCGGAGAATAAAAAACCTCTAAAGAATAACTCTTCAAATATTGGGGCTGCGACAATTATAGCTATGTACAGAAGCCAAAGAGACTCTGCTGACGAGCACACAGTTGACATGTATTCTGGGACAATAGGCCTGCCTAGAAATATAGTTAATGCATCAGACGAGACAAGGAAAGCGACCAGAATGGGAAACCAAATTTTTAATGCTGTAAAATCGACTCTTTTTAATCCAAGATAATGCTTTAGATTTGACCCTTTTTTGATTTTTACAATTATAAGTATCATGCAGCCACAAACTAAAAGAGAGGCGAATGTACAGATAGATATAACAGTCCCGTTATACATAAGTGCTGTCATTAGCTTCTGAAATTCTGCAGCAGTTACGTCTCTATAATTTAATCCTATATAGATCACCATGACGACAAGTTGAACCACTATGAAAACCAACGCAATTAAGAGTCCCCATAATAGTGTCCCAACCAAACCCCACTTTTGAAACCCCTTTCCTTCATTTGACATAGCAATATCCAATGTTTCTCCTTAATGCCTAACGTAGAATTAACAAGCAGGCGGTGCCTGCCACCATAATATTTTAAAGAAATATTATCACTAACCTTTAGAGGTTGATTCGGCGAAGTAGTAGCCTGTCGTGTTGGATGACTTGTTAAATTTTTTCTTTTAGTACTAATTCTCTAACCTTTGGGTGGAGAAGTTTTATATTACGTTTATTAACAACCATGATCGAAAAAGTCACCGCGATAATAGAGCCAATTAATGGTACTTGCCCATCCCCTTTAAAGATGAAGTATAGAATAGAATAAATAATAGTGCCAATTAATGCACCTACTAGAACAAGTTTAGTTCCCCAAAATAAGGTTTTTCCCTCTTCATTAATTTCATTCTCAGCTCTTTCTAGAATTTTACTTTGCATATCATGAGGTAAATCTTTTAATTCTGGGTAGGCTTTTTCCAGGTTAGAAGTTTTCATTTATCTCTCCTTGGAAATTTAACAGTGAGGTAAGGGGCCGGGCGATGCAAGCCAACTCGCTTACAAAAGTTGAAAAAGGTTGTTAAATATCAGGCAATTCAAAAAGCTGATAAAAAAGCCCGGTCCCGCTTCACCGATTTGTTAAACAGAGTTGCTTTCTATATTAGTCACTTTCTTGAATTTACGCTCATTAGTTTTCCAAGTAATTAAAGCTACAAAAAAACCAATCACAAACAAAATAATGACTTTGGTAAGGAAATCACCGAAATTGATAAATTTACCATCTGGCCAAAGTTGTCTAAGTGTAGTGGCAATGGACGCAAGACAATAAAAGATACAACATATAGAAATAACGAATCGCCACTTGCCTATTGATCTTATCCCTTTCCAAGTATCAATTCTTTTTTGTTTCATAGAAATACCTCACTGTTTAACGGCGAACTAACAGGCAGGCGGTGCCTGCCAACATAAGACTTTTGATTGATGAAATATCGCGAACCTTAAAAGAATGATTCGGCGATATAATAGCCTGTCCTTGTTCAGTGAAAGGTTATAAAATTATTAGTTAATGTTCATAGAATATTGAAACCACCAATTTCCCAGGAGCAAAACTTCCCCCACACATTGTTTGTTTCAAGTCATGAATTTTGATGTTAGGCATTTGTGCGAGCCATTCATTAATTTCTTCCTCTAAACCGCAATCCAATGGTTCTATTGGTTTAGAAAAAAAAGATAATTTTGGAGAAATAATTTTAAAGAACATTTTTATTTTCATGCTGCTTAACTCCTTTCGTGGATTCAATATGCTTTATTATATAACGTTAGAGTTCACCTGCATTTTGGAGCGGAGCAGAAAAATGTCAGGTGGAACGATTTGTTATACATTTTCATTTTATCTATTGTTTACTTTCCTTATTGAATCCCGAGCTATTTTTTAATTTGGATGTGGTCATTTTATTGTTGTTCATATCTATTTATATAGAATGTGAAGCGATCATAGGTGAACTGAAACCTTTAATTGAAAGCCATATCCCTATAGTTAATTCTATCAATATGTTCGGATCGAAAAAAATAAATCCTATAGGAATTTTTCGATTTAAGAATTTTCTAAAATGATATCGCCGGCTATAAGGACCGCTTTTTTTATTACCTCCATACATTTTCCAGTTTTTATTGATGCCTCCATGAATAATCTTTGTTCTTCCGGATTACTGGTATCATAATACCTGCCATATTGATGCTTCACTACTTCCTTGCATCTTGTTGAGCCAAATTGTTTTGTAAATCTATCAAAAAATAGTTTCGCATATTTCATGGAGGAACCAGGTTTTCCCATTTCCTTTTGATTTACTGGTTCGAAATAAAATCCTATGGCAAGCAAAGATCCAGATACAGCCCCACAGGTTTCTCCTTTCCCTGCAATCCCTCCTGCGAATGGCATTAGAGCAGGGATTGTTTGATCAGCTTTTAGTTCAAATTGTTCATTTAGTGCAGCAAAACTGGGTTGAGAACAGCTCCTATACATGGGCATGAATTTTTCCACCTTTGCTTCCAATTCCTTTAATATTTCTTCTTTTGATTTCTCCCCTTTTGCAGCCAACACCTCGGTTATTATCCCCGGAAATGCCAGTAGCGTTAAAACAGAAGTGTAGCCAACACTTTGTGTAAAAAATGTTCTTCGGTTAATTTTTTTCTGATCTGTACTATTAAAAAATTTGTAAGCGCTCTTGTTTGAAGTCATTTTTTTCTCCTTATCAAAAATTGATAAACTAATAAGTAATTGCTTTTCTTAAGAAATAATTTTCACATACAATCCCAAAAAATCAATATACGAAATAGAAATGTATAACGCAGAACTGTGCGGCGCGGTTTTTTGCGTCCGCACCAGTGACAGGTTATATTTTATTAATTCATTTTCCACAAAGGATTGGCCATCCGTATTTTGAACGCCAAGCTTGTTCTCCAATTGTTCGGAGCAACTTGCTTTCATTTTGATCATTTAAAATTGGGCAAATCGCAAAATGGAATTTCCAAATATAAGTATGTAATGCACTATAATTAATTAAAGCGAGGCAACCCGTTTTTGGATGCCCCGACATATGCTCCCTTGCCCGTGCCTTAAGATTCTTAGCTTCGCCAGAATATACATAATAAAAAGAATTTGATGATGGAAGAATGCAGGCGTCGTATTCTTCCATAGCCAACGATTGTAATGCTTTTTTAGGGATATCATAATGGCGCTGACCTTTTGGTGGGCCAACATTCTCAAATGCTTCAGGCGGAGTATTGGTTTCAATAAAATACCAACCAGGAGCTGATGGAACCGATGTTCTCCATTCATCATTATTGAAACTCATTTCAACTGATGTCATATTTGATTTTATAATTTCGAGAATAGCATCTGTTTTCATGTTTTGAAATATAACGCCGCGCATAAGCGGCCGCCTGCATGGATTTTATGTTAACGATTTACTTGCCAAGCACCGTTAACTCAACCTATGTAAAAGCAAGATGGCGGTCCGTCTTAATGCGCTTGTTATGTGATTGACGTTTGTTTGTATTTGTTTCTCTTCATGGGACATCTTAAGCATCAATCCCTGACAGTCATTTTTGGGCTTTCTTCTCTTTTTTTGCTTTGCGCTTTTCTTTCAATGTTTTTTCTGATTTTTTCTTATTTGTCTTTTGAGTATCTTTTCCTTTGGCCATGAATCCTCCCTCAGTTTTGGTTAGTTAAATATACTTATTGATTGTATTTCAATCATACTTGGACTGCAAGTAATCGTTAGACAGAGTTTCAATTAGCACATAACGACAAACTAACGGGCATGCGGTGCATACCTTTAAAAGTTATTAAAAGATTAAATGTCGCGAAACTTGAAAGACTGATTTGGCAAGATAGTAGCATGTCACGTTGAGTGCCATGTTATGTGCTTTTGCCATCAATGATACCATCATTATGGTAAGTAAATTTGATGCCGCATTTATTACAACTGCCTTTTGGAATTGTTGCCCAAGTATTGCATCTAGGACATTTCAGACAAATAATCCAAGTCACTTGTAAAACAAGAGCGCTAATAAAAAGAATACTACAGAATACCAAGTTTAATACAGGTAGTTTATCAGACAACTCCAAAGCAATCATAGCCAAAGAAATTAATATTACAGAAAAAATAGGAGTACGATAGAAAGATTGTTTCATCTTTTTTATCTTTAATTTCTCACTCTCATTAGGGTATTGCCATTCCATAGTCATATCATTTTAACCTTCATTGAGTTGCACATAACAGTTTCGAGCTGAGCGGCCCCGAGATGTTATCTCATCCTCTTTTCGCGCCTCGAGCGGAGTCCGCTCCAGCGAGACGTTATCCAGCGATGAAGGAAATCCAATTATTGTTGGTATCAAGCGGATTTCAAACCCTGGATAATTTCTGCTAATCCCGGTCTTTTCCCATACATCAACATAAACGTCCTGAAGATCTTAATTGATAAGAATAGTCCCACGATTATTGAAAACCCTAACACGCCAATACTTGTCACGATCTGCCATGCCGGGATATCCGACACGCCCAGCCTCAGTATAATCTGGGTAGGGGCGGTGACGGGGAATATCGAGAGCGCAACCCATATGGGATTGTTCGGGAAGCTAACCATTAACCCAACAAACCAGAGTGGTACAAATGATGTAAGGGTATATAACAAGGATAGGTTTTGTCCTTCCGTAGCATTGGAGCTGATGCCGCCGATACCAACGGAAATTACGGCAAATAGCAGATAGCCCAAGATAAAATACACAATGGCGAGAAGGAGGAAGTTGGGGGGTATCTGAATGATGCTTAAAAATCCGCCGAATAAGGAGGAGGCCAAGTGCAACAGGGGAGGTGCTGAGATCAACCATACAAGCGCTTGCAGCAGCCCAGCAGTCCCCAACGCCAATACTTTTCCGATGAGTAATTGGCGAACGGAAACTGAGGAAAATAATACATCGATAAGACGGCTTTCCTTTTCCTCTGCCAATCCGCTGACGAGAGACATAGCGCTGAATTGGAGGGCCAGAGCTAACAGTAAGGAGAAAACACCGGGGATTATAATATTGCCAATATTTCCTTGTTCTTGGGCAATATCTCCATTTTCGTCAAGGCGGGTGACCTCTAGGTTCAGAGGAGAGACAATCGCGGTGATGACCTCCGGTGACACATCATCTTTCAAGAGATTCCAAGCAAGGAAGCTTTCGATCAAGTGCGTTGTGATCGGAGGAGGTATGAGTTCTTTCGCCAGCGTATATCGCTGAATGGTCCCCGAGGAGGTGTAATCCGATGGTATGACGATATATTCCGAAACATCCCTTCTGACCAGGGCTTGGGTTGCATCCTCTCTCGATGTAAATGGAACCAGCTTGATCAACCCCTGGTCGGTTTGTTCACTGAAGATCCCAACTTCGTCCACGTATCCGACGGTCGTGACCTCTTTTACCGAAGGTTCGGTCAAGGTCGTTACTAGTTCAAAGAGTCCAATTGCTACAAGGGCCAAGACCGGCACGATAAAGGTTAGAACGATAAAACCCACCTTCTTAATTGCTTGCAGAAACTCATGCTTGAATATCAAATAGGTTTTATTCATGATCAGCCCTCACGAGATTTAAGAAGATTTCATTGAGGGAGGGTGTTGTTACCTCAAATCGGTTAATGGCTATTCCTTGTTCACGTAATTGATCGAGAATGGTCTGTGGTGTTGTGTCTGGGGCTAAGAACAATTCTACGGAACTGTTAGTAAGTTTTCTATCAATCACTCCAGGCAGATCACCCAGTTCTCCATCAATAGCCACCTGGACCGAATTTCTTCTGAATTTGGCCCTCGTTTCCACTAAGTCACTGTAAAGGACAGTACGGCCTTTGTTTATCATCAGCACCCGGTCGCAGAGTTCCTCGACTTTATTCATTTGGTGCGTGCTCAAAATGATGGCTTTCCCTTCATCCCTTAGATTGCCGATTATATTCTGAATAGCCTCTGTTCTAACGGGATCCAGGCCGGAGAAGGGCTCATCCAGAACGATCAAATCAGGATCGTGAATGATGGTGACAATGAACTGGATAAGCTGTCCCATACCCTTACTCATTTCCTTGTTTTTCTTGTTTTTGTATTCGAGCATTCCGGTTTGCTCAAGCAATACATTCGCTTTCTCCTCGGCCATTGCTTTGTCCATACCCTTCAAGGAGGATAGATAAAGGATTAGATCAATGGCTGTTAATTTCTTATACAATCCCCTCTCTTCAGGTAAATAGCCGATTTGATCCTTCAAGGCTTCATTCATCTGCTGACCGAAGATCTTCACTACACCGGAATCGGGTCTCATAAAATCCAAAATAATCTTTATGGTGCTGCTCTTCCCTGCACCATTAGGCCCAATAAGCCCCAGGATCTCTCCAGGATCAACAGAAAAGCTCAAATCATTCACCGCGGTCACGTCAGCATAGGTTTTGCATAAATGACTTACTTCAACAGCTGCCATCTGATAAGACCTCCCCTATAATTTGAACAAGGCGTATAAAGCCGAAAACATACAGTCAATAAGAGGCTGGATAACATATATATTATTATGTTCCATCATAATTAGGGATTTTTGGAACTTGAGACATTTATACCAGGATAATGGAGAAAAGGCAAAGAACGAATAAATATAATATTAACAGATTGATAAAGAATTTTTAGGAAACATTTATGCCATTTGAAAATTGTAAAAATCCCAGCTTTTTGTCCCTATTATCAATATTATCATGTTCCATGATAATTTTTTAAACCAATAAACATGAGTCACTCTCAGTCTAGGGGGCTAATTATTCCGAGTTTGTTTTTATTTATCACATGTGTATATATCATTGTTGTTTTGATATCAGAGTGACCAAGAAGTTCCTGAATTGTCCTTATGTCATATCCTTTTTCTAGTAGATGAGTTGCAAAGCTGTGTCTCAGGGTATGTCTTTTTATTGCTCTAAGAATGAAGAAGTCATGGCATGTTACCAATCTACAATTCCCATGCCGATTGTGGGAGGGTGTCTTGAGGTTAAAAAATGGTCGAACGCTATTGGGTAGTAAAGTGGTATAATCTATTGAAATCAGCAGGTTGGAGATGGGATAAACCTTGCGGGCTTATGTCCGGAACACTGTGTAAAAAACGGATAAAAGATATTTTGAAATGTGCACAGATTTGAGTGCACTAGCACACTGAAATTTGTGCAAATCGCAATGTAGTTTGACCATAGGGCTTATTAGGGATGACTGAGTTTGATTTTTAGGGTTGCCCGAATATCCCCTGCCGGGTTAGGATGCGATTTATGGACACGAATACCTGGCGATTATTGGACATGCCGCCCATGACCGCGGCTCAAAACATGGCTTTGGATGAGGTCCTGCTGGAGCTGAAGGGAAAGGGAGAGACACCCAATACCATAAGGTTCTTGCAGTTCTCGCCCCCGGCCGTATTGGTGGGATATCACCAGTCCGTGGACGAAGAGGTGCGGGTCTCCTATTGCCTGGAAAACAATATCCATATAAACAGGCGGATCACGGGCGGCGGAGCCATCTTCTTTGATGAAAATCAGCTGGGGTGGGAGATTATCTGTGACAAGGGTTTCTTCAATGTCAATATCCCCAATGCCTGGCTGTTCAAGACCCTTTGCACTCCCGTGGTCACAGCCCTTGATATCCTGGGTCTTAAGGCATCCTTCCGGCCGCGCAATGACATCGAGATCAACGGCCGCAAGATTTCAGGCACCGGAGGCACGGAATCTGAAAAAGGTTTTATGTTCCAGGGCACCATGCTTGTGGATTTCGACGTGGATACCATGCTCAGGAGCCTCAAGATCCCCGTGGAGAAACTCAAGGCAAAGGAGATCGATTCGGTCAAGGAACGGGTGACATGCCTCAACTGGGAACTAGGGAGAACCCCTCCTGCCGAGGCAATCAAGGAGGCCATAAAGAGCGGCTTCGAGAGGTCCCTGGGCATAAGCCTTGAGCCCTCCGGACTGACCAACAGGGAGAAAAGGGTTTTCAGGGAAAGGGCAGCCTACTACCGGTCCGCGGAATGGATCGACTTTGTAAGACCGCAAGCAAAAAGACAAGAGGTCATCCAGGCCGCCTCCAAGGTTGAAAGCGGCCTTGTACGCTACACCCTTGTGGTGGATCAGGCCCGGAGCACCGTAAAGGATATATATATCACCGGCGATTTTCTGTCCTTCCCCTCCCGGGCCCTATATGACATGGAGTCCCGGCTCAGGGGAAAGCCCCTTGATCGTAACCTTCTCCATGAAACCATAAACAGATTCTTCACAGACGGCCTGATTCACATACCGGGCATGTGCGCGGAAGATTTTACAAGACCTCTTGACCTTTGCCTGGAAAAGATAGCCATATCAGACCACGGCATACCCCTGGAGGACTGTAACCAGATCTCCGTTACCAACGGTTCATTTGGGGAAATCCTCCGCATAGGGCCTTCTGTTTTGCTGTTGCCCTATTGTTCCAAGGATCCGGAGTGCGACCTTCGATACAAAAAGGGATGCCGTGCCTGCGGAAACTGCTCCATCGGGCCGGCATGGAAGATGGGCCGTGAACACGGGATGAAGGTCCGCTGCGTGGT
This sequence comes from uncultured Desulfobacteraceae bacterium, assembly GCA_964418945.1. Classification (GTDB taxonomy): domain Bacteria; phylum Desulfobacterota; class DSM-4660; order Desulfatiglandales; family HGW-15; genus CAYUYB01. Next base: position 18,515 of record CAYQNR010000039.1, on the reverse strand, counting down.
AAGCTTCGAGGACCTGATATTCGAGCTGAACAGGATGAAGCGGGACGGAGACCCCGCCTTTATAGGCTGCTGCTGCCAGCCCTTTTTTACAAAGCATGTCACGGATTTCGAGAAGGCGGGCATCCCCGGCATCCTCCTTGATATAGACAGCACCACCTGCTATGAGCTGGACCAGGCGAAACAGGCCTATGCCGGCGAGTTTACCAGCCAGACCTCCGTAAACCTGGACCTACTTAACAGGGTATTGATGACGGCCTCGGATTCAGCCCGAGAATCAAGGCTCAAGGAATCAGATGGACACCAGGGAATGTGATATCCTTGTCATAGGCGCCGGGCCGGCAGGTTCATCCGCGGCCTTTGCCGCCTCGGCCCAAGGCTTCAATGTGCTGGTAATTGAGCAAAAGGCCGTGGTGGGTGTCCCTGTGCGCTGCGCGGAATACATACCGGCCCCGCTTTTAAGAGTGATAGACGCGGGAAGGGATTTCATTGTCCAGCCGGTCAAATATATGAGGACCATCCTTCCGGACGGCCATAAAAAGGATACTTCGGCGCCCGGTTTCATGGTAAGGCGGGATGTCTTTGATCAGGTCCTGGCCCGCAAGGCAGAGGAGGCCGGCGTGGAGATAAGGACCGGGACCAAGGCGATCTCAATCAATAAAGATGGGGTTCTGGTCCGTTGGACAAAAGGGGTATGCCGGATAAAGGCCGGTATTGTAATAGGGGCGGACGGGCCCCATAGCAGGGTCGGCCGGTGGATCGGCTCCCGCAACAGGAACCTTATCCCGGCGGTCCAGGTAACCGCCCACCTGGTCAGACCCATGGATTTTACTGAAATCTACTTTGACAAGGAGTTATTCGGGGGTTACGGCTGGCTCTTTCCCAAGGGAGTGGAGGCCAATATAGGGATCGCCATAAGGAAAAGAAAAGGCGCCTCCCACCCTTTCAAAAAGGGCCTGGAGGGGTTTATCAGCCGGTTAAAAGCAGAGGGAAAGATAAGCGGCAAGACCTCCGGGTACACGGCGGGATGGATCCCGGCTGAGCGCCACAGGGGTGCTGTATGGAAAAACATCATGCTGGCCGGGGACGCCGCCGGCCAGACTCATCCCATGTCGGGCGAGGGGGTGACACAGGCAGTCACATGCGGCGGGACAGCGGGCAAATGGGCAGGCCGGGCCATCAGGGCAAATGATATGGGACTGCTCTCCGGATACGACATAGAATGCTGGGAGCTTTATGGACAATCCCGGGACAGGGCATTTAACAGGCGTGAATTAATGGAAAAGGAATGGGATCATCTGGAGGATATTGTTAAACGGTGCTGGATAGGTTTCCGGGAGTATTATGCATGACCTTTACCTTCGATTAAAGCAGGCCAGGGAGATCTCATGGCAGAGATTCGGAAAACAGCTTACCGTTTATCTTCCCGGCATGTTCTCCTATGACGGTATTAAAGGAAAATACCCTGCCATCTCCATAACAGGCCGCTATTGCGGGCTCCAATGCGATCATTGCAAAGGGGCCTTTTTGCCCCATATGGTCCCGGCCAAGACACCTGAAGAACTCGTGGCCAAAGGTATCAGTCTGGCCTCCGAAGGGAACCACGGCATCCTGATATCCGGCGGGTGCGACCGGGAGGGCCGTCTTCCATGGCAAAGGTTTATCCCTGCTATAGGGGCGATAAAGGAAAAGACGGATCTGCTAGTATCCATACACAGTGGTATCCTGGATGAATCCACGGCCAAAGACCTTAAAGGAGCCGGTGTTGATCAGGCCCTTATGGACGTTATCGGCGATGATGAGACCTACAGGCAGGCCTGCCATGTGGATTTCGGCGTATCAAAGATAACCGAGACCATGGGATTCCTCACAAAGGCGGGGATATCCATCATCCCCCACGTAATCTGTGGGCTTGGGTATGGCAGAATCACCAGCGAAAGAAAGGCACTGGAGATGATCTCTCCTTTCAACCCGGAGCAGGTGGTTATTGTCTCTCTGATGCCCCTGCCCGGTACCCCCATGTGGGATGTTACCCCTCCCCCTGCAGAAGAGGTAGGGGACATAATCAGCCAGGCCAGGCTGTTGATGCCTGATACCAGAATAAGCCTCGGCTGTGCCCGCAAAAGGGGAGATATCAATCTGGAGATTACGGCTATAGACGCAGGAGTGAGCCGTATGGCCCTGCCTTCCGAAGAGGCCCTTTCCTACGCCAAGGCGTACGGATTGGACATAAGATACCAGAAGACCTGCTGTTCCGTATCCAGAGATCTTTCCGGAGAAAAATGGTAAGGGAATAGTGAACTAGTTAATGAAGGACAATTTTTGGGATCATCCGGTTAATGAGTACACTAGTTAATCATGTCTGGATAAGGGTATCGCTGATATCCGGTCACGGCGCTTCTTTTCAAGATGCTGTCATATTTGTTATTAATAGGGAGGTCATGATGCTTTTTAAGAGGTGATATCTCAAAAAAGGAGTGCAACCAAGTCTAGCCGCGGTCTGATTTCAGGGGTTTAACGCCCCCTAACAACACGTAGAATTTCCCGTTATGACAAAGGTGATGTATCTTAAACCCCTGAAATCTGATCGCTTGCTTAGGATGACATAGATATCACCTTGAAAAAAGTATCATGACCGGATAAAGGTATCGCTAATATCCGGCCACGGCCATTCTTCTCAAGACGACATCTATAGCATTCGGAGTACGTGGTCTTATTTTCAAGGGTTTGGCCAACCTTTTCCTGGTGGCAACGGCACATTCTGCCAGGGGGTCTGGTGGAGCAAACCCTTGAAAACAAGCCCACTGCAGGCCTTGGGTGGAATTCTTTTTGAGATGTCGTCTTTCCAAGAACAGCCGGGACCTCAGGTGATGATGTTTTCTGGTTCATGCGCTTAATAAGTACGCTGGTTAATGATATCTAAATGTTTTGCGCTATATGGCGCATGGGGTTCTCTTTTAAGCGGCAAACTCGTTTATGTGCGGTGACCCTGCACAAAATCGGACGAGGCGGGCGGGTAGCCTTTTCCAGACTTGGCCGGACTGGAGAATGTTCTATTATCTCACAAGTATTCCGCCCGCCTGGGTGGCACCTTACGTAATTAGTATGCTGTTAGTGTTTTCGTCCCTTAAAAGAGAACCCCATGGGCCATTAAGGTACTTATAATAAGGTTTAATCTTTTGTTTCTTTACGAACTCATTAACCGGATTCACCCATTTTTTAATGGATAAGGAGTTCTGTTATATGGATCAAAGGCAGACGCACGCACATGAAAGCCCTGAATATCTCAGGACGAGCCTGGCCGCGGCCCTGACCCTGGGATTTGAGCGAGGCCGGTTTTACCGGAACGCCAGGACCTTTTGTGTTAACGTGCTGCTTACCTATAAAGAGGGGTGCGCGGCACGATGCGCATATTGCGGCCTTTCACACAATCGGCCCGGCCTGTACGACAAGAAGAGTTTCATAAGGGTCCCATGGCCTGTTTACCCTCTGGACGAGATTATCCAGAGGATATCGGAACGACCGGACCGGGTGAAACGTATCTGTATATCCATGATTACCAACAGACGCGCAATCCAGGACACAAAGGATATCTGCGCAAGGCTGCGGTCCAGCTTTGACGTGCCTGTTTCTCTGCTCATCTCACCCACCATACTCAATCACCAGGATCTCATGGATTTCAAAAGGGCTGGTGCCGACAAGATCGGGGTGGCCGTCGACCTGGCAACACCAGCCCTCTTTGATAGATTCAGGGGTAAAGGGGTGGGCGGTCCTCATAAATGGAGTACATACTGGGAGTGTCTCCGGGATAGCCTGGAGATCTTCGGCAAGGGAAACGCCGGGGCCCATTTTATAGTGGGTATGGGAGAAACGGAAAGGGAGATGTGCAGCTCAATGCAGAGGGTAAGGGATATGGGCGGCGGTACCCACCTGTTCTCTTTTTTCCCCGAACCCGGTTCGCAGATGGCTGATCATCCTCTTCCCCCCATGGACCAGTATCGCCGCATACAGGTCTCACGTTACCTGATAGACAGTCAAATCACCACCATAAATTCCTTTACATCTAATGATCATGGTGAGATAACCGGTTTCGGGTTGCCCGGCATAGAACTTGACAGGGTCATCGACTCGGGCGAACCCTTCAGGACAAGCGGATGTGAGGGATATGACGGGGAAGTTGCCTGCAACCGGCCCTTTGCCAATTCCAGGCCGGGAGATGGTATGCGCAATTATCCATTCCCTCCGGAAGCGGAGGATATCAAACTTATCCGGCTGCAGATGGGGATTCACGCCCCGTCTTCCCTGACCCCGGCACATAAGCCTGAAAAATCAACCCCGTCGGAATTTCGCACGGGGCATTAGACCCCGCATGAAAAAGCGGCAAAATTCCAAATTCATCATCCCCGTGCTTCCACACGGGGCTTTCCTACGGGGTAAACATAGGTATAGAAACCAAAATCCACCATCAAACTTGCAAATAATTCATATTAGCACAGGATTTTGGTATAACCCTGGGCACCATATAGATATTAGATGCAAGGCGCCAAGAAGCGACGACTGAGGCGTATATCAAATACGCCGCAAGGAGGAGCGACCGCAGGCAACGAAGCAGATGACATCTATATGGTGGATCAGGGAGAAAGGATCCACCCGGTTTATGAACACAATAATCCTGACCATTTTTTTATGCGTCATCGGGTTGTGTTCCGTCTCCTACGGCATGATTAACGACAATGACATCCTGTTCATCGTGGGACTCCTTTTCGTCATTGCGGGATATATTATGGTACGGAAGAGGGTCAAGGCAGCAATTCAGAACAAGGACCAGTGAACCACCTGCCTTTCACTCGCCTTCGCCAGGATGCCCCGCGCGGAAGCGCGGAGAGCTTCACTTAGAGATCATCCGTCAATGTTCTTTGGATTACATATAATTTAAGGTTCATCCGGCTAATGAGTACGGAAAGGACTTTATATAAATACTTGGTTTGGCCCATGGGCCGAACATCACCAATCTTGCTATAGTTTTATCATTAAGCGTACTCATTTGCCGGATGTTCCTAATTTAATAAAGCACGTGAGTTTAGTCTTATCACCTTGGAAAACGGAGGATTACCATGAAAACAATTAATTGTTTCATAAGGTTGTTTTGCGTAATGCTCCTTATGTCTCCTCTGTTGGGGTGCGGGGCCGAGGAGCAGCCGAAAAATGATATCACTCAACAGCCAACGCCTCCAACCGTTGCGGAACAAAAGGCGGGCATACCTTCCGGGGAGGCTGTGGAAGCACCGGGGCCAACTCAGACCGAAATTGAAATTATATATGAGATTACCATAGACAATCAAGGTTATGAATCCGACAAAACAGGTCCTGTAACCTTCAGTCATGCGAAGCATTACTATGAATATAAGATCGACTGCACCCAATGTCACCATATATATCAGGATGGCCAGAATATATGGAAACAGGGAGACGGCGTGGTGACATGTGTCACATGTCACCATCAAAACGAGGCACAGGATAATGTGTTCAAACTTCAAAAGGCCTTTCATGAGAATTGCCGGGGTTGCCACAGTGAGGCCAGTAAGGAAGGCAAGGAAGCCCCCTATAGAAAATGCTCGGACTGCCATGGCTAGGAGACTTAAGGATGTTTGAACAAGGTGTTATAAGGCCCCCCAGCGAGGCGTCAAGCCTGCTTGTCAGAGTCACCCGAAACTGCCCCTGGAACAAATGCCATTTCTGTCCCGCATACAAAGGTAAAAAATTCTCCCGCAGGAGTGTGGAAGAGGTTAAAAAGGACATTGATATGATGGCCGAAACCTATTCCAGACACGTGAACGACTTCACTTCCGCATTTCTACAGGATGCCGATACCCTGATCCTTCCCACGGATGAGCTGGTTGAGATAATAACCCACTTAAAGGAAGTCTTTCCGGCCGTGGAGAGGGTAACAACCTATGCCCGGGCAAAATCCATGAAAAGAAAAGGCCTGGAGGATTATTACCGCCTCAAGGAGGCCGGATTGACCAGGATTCACACGGGGATGGAAAGCGGCTCTTTGGAGGTACTGAAGCTTATTAGTAAGGGGATCAAACCCGAAGATATCCTTACAGGTGGACTCCGGGTTGTTGAATCAGGCATATCCCTGTCAGAGTATATCATGCCGGGTGTCGGAGGGAAGGCCTTGAGCAGGGAACACGCCATGGAAACCGCTCGGATACTTAACAGGATCCGGCCTGACTTCATCAGGGTGCGCACCTTTGCCGTTCATCCGAAATCGCCTATTCAGAAGATGATAGAGGAGGGGACTTTTCAACCCATGAATGACGAAGAGGTTGTGAAGGAGATCCGCCTGCTGCTTGTCACTCTGGACAAGATGCCTTCCCATTTCAGATGCGGAGATTTCAGCCTTAACCTCCTTATGCAGGTGGATGGCCGTCTGGATACACAGAAGGAGGCCATGATAGAAGAGATCGACAGATACCTGGCCCTGACCAAGGAACAGAAAAAGGCCTATTCACTGATACAGCGCACATATCCGGGAGTATTACCCCTTGATGCGGTCCGGGATGAAAGTGTCATCAAACAGATACGCGAGGAATTGGAAAGCCTGGAAGGGGAAGAAGACGGATTCAACAGGTACATACGGCGGCTTATGTCGTACCAATTGCCCCAGCTACAGACCGAATGCTGGACATGATCCGTACTGGTTTTGTTATTGAATCTTGCAAACAATTACACTGACATTGTCCTTTCCGCCAGCGGACAATGCCGCATTCACAAGACCGTTTGCTATATCCCTTACATTGTTTTCCGCCCTTAATATCTCTTCGATCTGTGCATCCGTTACCATTTCGGTAAGTCCGTCACTGCACAGGATAAATGTATCGTCCTTTTCCCTCTTATCCCACTCAATGTCCGCATCAACGCCCGGGTTAATACCGATGACCCTGGTAAGGAGATTCCTGGCCGGCGGAGGTCCCTTTCCACCCGCGGCCTTCCATTCCGCATAAATGGAATGATCGACGGTGAGGCACTTAAGCGACTCTTTTCTCCATCTGTATAATCTGCTGTCTCCGACATGGAACCATAACACATGAGAACCGGCGACAAGGACCAGGCCCACGATGGTTGTACCCATATATAGATCAAGGTTGAGTTCCTTGTTCCTGTCCGCCAGGTAATTAGCCGTTTTCCCCACGGCCCTGAATATTATGGTGTAGAGACAGGCTATTTCAGGAGGCACACCTGCCGCGGCGGTAACGTCTCTCGCCTGCTTCCTTATCTCTACAGGATCAAGCAGTTCACCGAAGACCTCTATCGCTGTCCGGCTCGCTTCCGCGCCTCGCTCATGCCCTCCCATTCCGTCGGCAAGCAGAATTACGAGTCCCGATTCGTGCATCCAAATGGAATCTTCATTTTCGGTCCTGACAAATCCCACATCCGATATACCCGACGCGACAACGCTGGACGTGCTCACATCCATATATTTCCTGTTTTCAGCATTCATCTCTTAACCTTCTCCCGGCTCTTTCCTGAGTTTTCCAGTCCTTCTCTGCTTTCCTTAAAATCCGGATCTAGTTCCACGGCCTTCAGATAATTTTCTTCAGCCATATTGACGTATTCCGGGTCCCCGTCCTCTATAGCTTTGGTATGATATATACTTCCAATAGCAAAATAACTATAGCCCCTCCCGCGGTGTAAATCCCTGGCTACTTCAAAGTATTTAATGGAATAATAATCAGATATCTTTTAAAAGGATGTTTTCCTCTGAGCGATCGATCATGGCCTTAAATCCTTCCAGACATTCAGATATCTTTTCGATCTTTTCCGTGCGTTCCAATGGTATATCCTTGTTTCCAAGTTCGTCAAGGGCCTTGATCACAAAACTGATATCCAACAGATTAACATCCCTGCCGGGTTGATACAAGGGGTCCCTTTCGTCGGTGCCGATAGTCTCCGTAAGCACCCCGCTTTGAACCAGGTCATTGAGTATCTGGTTGGTCAGCCTTACCGGGATTCCCAGGCTGTTTGAAATCTCTCCCGCAGTCCAGGGCCTGTCGCCTATTGAAAAATTCTTTATACATACATGGGCAATCGCCAAGGCCAGCAACCTCCGGAAGGCGGGACTCGCCCCCAGTGACTCCGGCTCAAGTTGATACGTATCCACGTTCTGATGGGCAAAAGCTATCTCAGCCCCAAACAGAACAATAAGCCAACTGACCTGAAGCCATATCATAAAAAGCGGCAGCGCGGCAAAACTGCCGTAGAGGGCACCGGCCCTTGCGGCTCCCACCTGGAAAGATATATATCCCCACTGCACGATCTCATATATCGTACCGGCCACTATCCCGCCCAGTAAGCCTGATCTGAAACTGACCTTTGTGTTAGGCATAAAGATATAGACAAACGTGAAAAGAAACCAGATAAAAACATAAGGGAACAATCTAATAACGAACAGTATCAGGGGGCTGACAGATCCAAGGAAATCTATCTTCTCGGTGATGAGGGTGATCTGAGTAGTAATAAATACTGTGATACTGCTTGACAATATAATCAGGATGGGAGCGACAAACAAAAAGGAAAGATAGTCGCTCAGTTTTCTTCCCAGGGGCCTCTGATGGGTTATCCCCCATATATCATTAAAGGATTTTTCGATGTTTCCCAATAGTTTTATTATAAGCCAGATAAGAATTATTATGCCTACTCCTGCAATCAGCCCTCCCTTGGTCTGCTCCAGGGCGCTGTTTGCAAATTCAATTACTCTTGATATGACTTCCTCCTGGCCCCTCATCTTTTCCAGCAGCTCTCTTTCCAGCATCTTCTGCATACCGAAGCCTTTGGCGATGCCAAAGGCCAGGGCCGCGGCAGGGACAATTGCAAGCAAAGAGTAGAAGGTAAGAGCGGAGGCCCTTAATGCGCATTTGTCTTCGTCGAAGCCCCGGAGGGCGAGGACCACAGTTCTTATCTGTCTGGCGACAAAGGATTGTTTATGGGAAAGTGTGCCGGATCGGATCTGAAGCAAGTAATCGGCAAATAGATTTTTAATGTCCTGAAGGCCCAACGCTGGCTCCTATCGATAAAACGTTATTGAATCCTCTTAAATTATTATAACATGATTTCGTTTTATCCGGTTAATGAGTACGCTAGTCAATGATATCTGAATATTTTGTTCTATATGGGCCATGGGGTTCTCTTTTAAGCGGCGAACTCGTTTATGTGCTATGACCCTGCACAAAACAAGACGAGGCGGGCGGGTAGCCTTTTCCAGACTTTGCCGGACTCGAGAATCTTCTATTATCTCATAAGTATTCCGCCCGCCTGGGTGGCACCTTACGTAATTAGCATGCTGTTAATGTTTTCGACCCTTAAAAGAGAGCCCCATGGGCCATTAAGATTTTTATAATAAGGTTTAATCTTTTACTTCTTTACTTACACATTATACAGATAGACCAAAAATATTATGACTTGATAAAGATATCGCTGATATCCGGTCACGGCGGTCCTTTTCAAGACGACATCTATAGTATTCCGTGGACGTGGTCCTATTTTCAAGGGTTCGGCAAACCTTTTCCTGGTGGCAACGGCACATTCTGCGTGGGTTTCTGGTGGAGCAAACCCTTGAAAATAAGACCACTGCAGGCCTTGGGTGGAATCCTTTTTGAGATGTCGTCTTTCCAAGAACAGCCGTGACCTCAGGTGACGAAGCATAATTTCCAGGTGCTGATTATTCTAATCCGCCTGCCGCAGCCTGCTCTCAAGCAGAATAAGCGCACCGGATAACCGGGTCCTGGAAAGGAGCCATCCCAATAAAACACCGAGCGCGTTGGAGGGCTTTCATGGCTCCTGAGTCTGCCCGGCCCTCTGTATCCTTGCCCAGGTATCTCTAAGGGATACGGTCCGGTTAAACACAAGCAAGTCCTGGGATGAATCAACGCTGTCCACACAGAAATACCCCACTCTTTCAAACTGATATCTGCTGCCCGGTGCGGCATCTCTCAGACTGGATTCAACATGACAGTGATATAATACCTCCAGGGACCGCGGGTTCAGCCATGTCTTCAAATCAGCGCCGTCCTTTTCATCCGTAAATTCTTCCTTTAAAAAAAGGTGGTCATATAACCGAACCTCCGCCTCAAGGGAGTGGTCGGCAGAAACCCAGTGTAACGTGGCCTTGACCTTTCGTTCATCCGGGGCAGATCCCCCTTTAGTCTCAGGGTCATGGGTGCAATGGAGTTCCTTCACCTCCCCTGTCTTCTTGTCCTTGATTACATCATTACACCTTATAAAATAGGCATAACGGAGCCGCACCTCCCGGCCTGGCGCCAAACGGTAGAATTTTTTGGGCGGATCCTCACGAAAATCATCCTTTTCGATATAAATCACTCGCGAAAACGGGATCTTTCTTGTACCCATGGTCTCATCTTCAGGGTTATTTATCGCTTCCAGTTCCTCTACCTGACCCTCCGGGTAATTTGTTATGACCACCCTGAGAGGACGCAATACGGCCATCACCCGAGGAGATGTTTTGTTAAGGTCTTCCCTTGCGCAGTGCTCAAGAAGCGCCGTATCAATCGTGCTGTCTCTCTTTGCCACCCCGATACGCTCACAAAAACTACGAATAGATCCGGGAGTAAAGCCACGTCGTCGGAGCCCGGAGATAGTCGGCAACCGAGGATCATCCCACCCGCTGACATAATTATCTTTCACAAGTTCCCGGAGTTTTCGCTTACTCATTATGGTATGACTCAGGTTAAGCCTGGCAAACTCAATCTGCCGGGAAGGATGGATGTTTAATTCATTTATAAACCAGTCGTAAAGAGGACGGTGATCCTCAAATTCAAGAGTGCAGAGAGAGTGAGTAATGGCTTCAATCGAATCGCATTGCCCGTGAGCGAAGTCATACATGGGATAGATGCACCACTTATCGTGTGTCCTGTGATGTCTGGTATGCAGTATACGATACATGACAGGGTCCCGCATATTCAAATTAGGCGATACCATATCTATTCTCGCCCGCAGAACGCGTGAACCGTCCTCGAATTCTCCTTCCTTCATCCGCCTGAACAGATCCAGGTTCTCCTCCACAGAACGATTCCGATAGGGGCTGTCTCTACCGGGTTTGGTCAATGTGCCGCGGTATTCGCGGATTTTATCCATGCTCAGATCGTCAACATAGGCTTTCCCCGCCTTGATTAAACGGATAGCGTATTCAAATAACTTATCAAAATAGTCGGAGGCATAAAAAAGACGATCTCCCCATTCAAATCCAAGCCACCTGATATCTTCCTTTATAGATTCAATATATTCTGCCTCCTCCTTGATGGGATTTGTATCGTCGAACCTTACATTACATAGCCCGTTGTAATCCGAGGCAAGGCCGAAATTGAGACAGATGGCCTTGGCATGCCCGATATGTAGATAACCGTTAGGCTCGGGCGGGAATCTGGTATGCACACGGCCCTGATTCTTGCCTAGCCTGAGGTCTTCTTCAATTATATTGCGGATAAAATTAGAAATGGTGTTTGAATCACCTGCGGCCATAAACCCTGCTCCTTCTATTCTCCTACTTGACCATATCCAATCTCTGGTTAATTTTAATCTGTGTATAATGACCTAGTAGCCCGCCACAAGTCAAGTTAGAACTGCTGCCTGAAATACATCTGTATATCTTGAAAGCACAAGGTTTCTGCCTTTTGATTATTATCAGAGACACAAAATCATGTCCACAATATATAGAATATATATTTTAATTAAATACTATATATACTTAATATAAAAAATATGTTATATTTTATTAAAAAAAGATTGACAAATAATAATTTATATGCTTAGTTATATATAATTATTTGTTCTGTTTTAAAGATTCTTCCATCAAAACGATCTTTAAAACAACGAGAGAATTGCCATATCAGTTATGGATCAGAGTCCGACGGAATGGACCAAACCGTCTGGATGAAAGGAGGATTAAATGGAGATACCCTCGGCGGTCGAGACCATCACGGAGTACAATATCGCGTCCGAGCAATATCCAGCCGAGTACTATTACGTGGAAATCCCCATAAAAGGGCTCGGTATTACCTACCAGTATAAGATTTGGGACCTCGAGTCAACGGCAATGTCCATCCTGGTCAAAGAAGATTCACGTATTTTACCCTGGCTAAAGCCAGGTCACATACTTAAAATGAGGTATTTCTGTACCGACCTGCACCACCCTTGCAGTATCTTTGACACGGAGATTCAACATGTTACCATGCAAAGGCATGGCAGGTTAAGAGGGCATTATCTGGTCGGTCTGCTGATCTTGGACGACCAGGGTATAGATGATAGTCGTTGGCCCCATACTTTCGAAGGGCCCGGGGCACTTCCTTTCTATTATAATTCATTAATAAAATGGAGGGGTTGAACAGACAGATCTTCCACTCCCACAGTATCGGCAATACTCTGGGGTGTTCGTTACATTTGACGATGTTCCATCCTTAATGGAGGAAAAAGAAAACAATAAGCGTAACGGCATATCCGGATCAACCCCGACCTAGGTCGGGGTTTTTATGTGCCCGCTCACCTCATCCCTCCATGTTAGTGCACACAATCTCCCCAAACCGGGAGCACGAGACCACTTTCGCCCCCGTCATCAGCCTGCCCAGGTCATAGGTGACCTGTTTGGAGGTAAAGGTCCTTTCAAGGCCCTGTTCTATCTTCCTTGCAGCCATGGACCAGCCCATATGATCAAGCATCATGACTCCGCTAAGGATCAGGGAGGAGGGATTCACCTTGTCAAGACCCGCATACTTCGGGGCGGTGCCGTGCGTGGCCTCGAAGATGGCGTATCCTCTCTCGTAGTTTATATTCCCGCCGGGAGCCATCCCTATTCCCCCTACTTGGGCCGCCAATGCATCGGAGATGTAATCACCATTCAGATTCATGGTAGCGATTACGTCGAAATCCTCCGGCCTGGTAAGGGCCTGCTGGAAAAACATATCTGCGATAGCATCCTTTATCAGGATCTTTTGTTCCGGAACCTTCTCTTCAGCATCCCTCCAGTCGACGATCTTATCCTGGTAATCCTCCCTGGCGAGGTCAAATCCCCATTGCCTGAACGCCCCTTCCGTGTACTTCTGGATATTGCCCTTGTGTACCAGGGTGACACTCCTGCGCTTATTATCTATGGCAAAATCTATTGCCGCCCTCACAAGCCTCCGGCTGGCTGTTCTGCTTATGGGTTTAATCCCTATGCCTGAGTCGGGACGAATCACCCATCCGTATTGCTTCCTGAAAGATTCTATAAGCTCAACTGTCTCTTTTTCCCCGGACCGCAGTTCAAGACCCGCGTAAACATCCTCGGTATTTTCTCGGAAAATCACCATATCCACCTTTTCAGGTTCTCGCACCGGGGCAGGGACTCCCTGGAAATGTCTTACAGGCCTTACGCAGGCGTAAAGATCAAGGACCTGTCTAAGCGTAACGTTCAGGCTCCTGAAACCTTCACCCACGGGAGTTGTCAAAGGGCCCTTGATGCCGATCCTGTATTCCCGGAATGAGGCGATAGTATCCTCCGGCAGCCATTCTCCCGTGCGGTCAAAGGCCTTCTTACCGGCATAAACCTCTTTCCATAGGATCCGGCGCTTTCCCTGCCAGCAAAGCTCTACGGACCGATCTATCACCTGTACCGCGGCTCTCCAGATATCAGGACCGATCCCGTCACCTATTATGAAGGGGATAATCGGGTTATCAGGTACCTGCAGCCTGTTATCCTCAAATGTAATCTTCCCTTGCTCCACAAAAACAAATCCTTCAGTGAACTACCCCGCCCACAGGGCGGGGCATCAAAATGAACAACTTATTTAGGTTGGGGGACCAAATCCTCCAAACCCCCAGATGAGCCATTCATCCCCGTGCACAGCACGGGGTATTCTGGCAAAAGAATTTCATAAAAAAGAAACGATTTCGTTTTCGAAAAGATTTCCCCGCCGGACGGCCACATGTGTACGCTTGCTCTCACTAATGCGGCTGCTTATTTAGGCGTTCACTATATGTCCGGTCATGCTGCTTTTTTCAAAAGGCCTGCCGTTGGAGAATAACATTTTTCAGGCAACGGTCAACCCATTTTAGAATATTATTAAAGGTGGAATCATGAATGTTCGATCAAAGAATCCTATAGACCATGGAGTTGACATTCATCCCCGCTCCTATCGAGACGAATAGGGCTATGTCCCCGGAGTGGAGGCTGTGATTATTCAATTTGCCCTTCTGCAGGAGGTCGAACATGGTTGGAAGGGTTGCGACAGAACTGTTCCCGAGCGATGAAATAGTCATTGGCATGATATGCTCGGGCATATCCCTGTTCCCATATAGCTTGAATATATTCTTAAGTATAGCCCTGTCCATCTTCTCGTTAGCCTGGTGGATCAGCACCTTTTTTACATCATAAAGTGTAAGGCCCGCCTTATCAAGGCTCTTTTTGACAACCTCGGGCACAACCTTAAGGGCGTATTTATATGTCTGGTGCCCGTTCATCTTGAGGTAGATCTCATCACCATTTTTGCCGGGGTTGTGTGATCCGCCGGTCCATATTATATATGCCTCATTTTTAGTATCGGACCTGGATACATGGGAAAGGATACCGATATCTTTTCTATCGGTTGCCTCCATAAGAACCGCACCGGCACCATCGCCAAATATCATGCTGTCAATATCATGAGGGTCAACAACCCTGGAAAGGCTGTCCGCCCCTATAATAAGGATTTTTTTGGCAGCACCCGACTTTATATAGTAATCAGCGGTAATCACTGCGTGGAGCCATCCCGGACAGCCGAACAAGACATCATAGGCTACGGTATAGGGGTTTTCAACACCCAGCAAGTATTTTACCCTGGAGGCCAAGGGCGGACAGGTATCGACCCTGACACCGCCGGCTTTAACATCCCCGTAAAGATGAGCCACAATAATATAATCAAGGGCTTCCTTATTTACCTCCTTAATGGCGTCTTTTGCGGCCTCATAGGCCATGTCCGATGTGACCAGATCAGGGCTTATATACCGTCTTTCTTTGATACATGTTATCTCCTGGAATTTCTGTATTATCTCCTCCGTGGTCTTTTTTAGCCTGTTCTTTTCACCATTATAGAAGACATTATTAAGAAAAGCTGTGTTTTCCACCTTTAATGTAGGGATATAACTGCCGGTACCAGTGATAATAGAATTAAACATCCGTATCCACCTTCTCCTTCTAGAAATTATTTATCCATCAACCTGCTACAGTATTAAAATGAAATGAAACACATACGGAAACAGGGAAATAAAACATTTTGCTTCTTTTGTCAAAGGCATATCCACTTTTTCTGGTAACAGATCGGATTTTGGTCTATGCGCATGAATGGGTGTTACCTTTAAAGGCTTGATTACTTTAGCCCCTGGAGCTGGAGGATTTCGCCTTAAAGTGGGACATTCCGTTATGTTGTATATATTTGGTTCATATTTTATTAAATCTGGATTCATAGCTCTTATGACTTGACCCCTTATCGGTTCTTCCTTATATTTGAAAAACCTTAGAATCTTAACAGGAGGATTTATATGTCCAAGATAGGAATTATTGGTGTGGGCCAGAGTGCCTTTGTGCGG
The DNA here is from genome assembly GCA_964418945.1 of uncultured Desulfobacteraceae bacterium. GTDB lineage: Bacteria > Desulfobacterota > DSM-4660 > Desulfatiglandales > HGW-15 > CAYUYB01. The sequence goes on along the minus strand of CAYQNR010000039.1, from coordinate 2,900 downwards.
GGATATCCCGGCTCCATTAGAGAACTGGCTTTTGACGGTTTTAGGGAAGCTATGCTGGATGCTCAAATCACGACAAATGATATTGACGCCTCCATAATATGCTCCTCCCCGGAATATGATAAACAGCGTTCCCCTGCCGGGGTGTTAGCCGAGTACCTGGGTCTCACACCTCAACCCACATTCTATGTAGAAACACTTTGTTCGTCCAGCAGTATGGGAGTAAGGCTGGCCTATTCTCTTATTAAATCCGGGCTCCATGACGTAGTGGCTGTTGTCGGTTTTCAGAAGATGTCGGAGATATCCTCCGCCGAATCCCAGGAAAGAATGGGGAGAGGCGCTGATATCCAGTGGGAAAGCCCGTTCGGCACAATGATGCCTGCCTATTACGCCATGTATGCCAAGGCGCATATGGCGAAATACGGAACAACCAGCGAGGATCTGGCCCTCATCAGGGTCAAGGCCGCAACATACGGCCAGATTAACGAGAAGGCGGTTTACCGTAAACCTGTAACCTATGAGATGTTTTCCGACCCCGAGAGCCCTATATCCTCCCCGGTGTCCAGCCCTCTTCGCGTCGGCGACTGTTGTGCCAACGCCGACGGCAGTTCATGTGTTATCGTGGCCAATGAAGAGAAGGCCAAGGGGTTTTCCAATAAGCCTGTTTGGATACTGGGAGTAGGCGCGGCATCCACTGCCGTAAATATGGCCGGCAGGGATCTATTCACGGGACTGACAGTAGGGATTGAGGCCGGCGAACAGGCCTATAAGATGGCCGGCGTTACCCCGAAGGATATTGACATAGCCGAGGTACATGACTGTTTCACCATCGCTGAAATGATGGCATATGAAAACCTGGGTTTCGCCAAGCCCGGGGAAGGCAAGGAATTGATAAAGAGCAAGGAGACCTATAAAGAAGGTAGCATACCGGTTAACGTTGACGGCGGACTGCTATCCAAAGGTCATCCCATCGGTGCGACAGGAGGCTCCCAGATTAGGACCATTGTTCTCCAATTAAGGGGTGAGGCAGGAGAAATGCAGGTGAAGGCACCGGAGATAGGCTTGGTCCACAACATCGGTGGAGTCGGTCTTTATGGAAATGTAACTATTCTCGGAAGGTAAAAGAATGGCTAAAAAGAAAGAAGTAGATACCAGATTCAGCAAGTTCGGAACCGTAAGTTTTACCTCCCTAACCAAGTTGAACGATTTTATAGATAGACTTGAACAGGGTAAAGTGTCCGGAACCCGCTGTAAAGGGTGCGGGATGGTATTCTTCCCCCCCAGGGCCGATTGTTATCAATGCCTTGGTAACGATATGGAATGGTTTGATATATCGGGCCCCGGCAAGTTGCTTACTTACAGCAAGCTGGAATATGCCCCGGTCGGCTTTGAGAATGACCTCCCATACACTATCGCCCTGGTTGATTATGGCGATTACAAGGTCTTCGGCAGGCTGGAAAGCAGACTTTCGGAAGACGAGATAGAAGTTGGAATGGACATGAAGGTTGCTGTTAATGAACTGCCTGACAGGCAGCTGACCTACGTATTTAAAAAGGCATAGAGATTAATATCAAACGAGCTGGCCCTAATTTGAACAAACCCCCTGAACATCCGGGATGGCTTGAGATATCCACTGATATAGATCCGGCTGTACAGGAGGCCGTAAGCTCATTCCTTTTTGATATGGGATGTGTAGGGGGAGGAATTTAAGGAACGCTTTCACCCACGGGCTTACGCCCATGGCCCTCAGCTATGATTCTGATAGAGGTGTGACATTGAGACGGTTCCTTGTTGAAGAAATAAACCATAGAGAAGGATACTGTATTATCTCCGGGTCAGAGGCCAGGCACATTCTGAGGGTCCTCAGGATGGGCAAGGGAGAATCTTTTGTACTCATGGACGGAAAAGGTAACCGGTTTGAGGCCGAGATAGTCGATTCTTCCAGAAAACGGGAATTAGTGGTGAGATTAAAAAGGCCGCTCCCTGTACCACCTCCCCCTTCCATCCAAATAAGTCTCTGCCAGGCCCTTTTGAAGTCCTCGGCCATGGATCTTATCATAGAAAAGGCCTCCGAACTGGGAGTAAAAGAAATCATTCCATTCTCTTCCGAGAGAACGGTGGTAAAACTTGACGGAGACAGGGCTCCCAACAAAACAAGACGCTGGAGACAGATAGCCCAAAGCGCGGCAAAGCAATCCGGGAGGACGAAAGCCTCCGAAATAGCCTTACCTGTCTCATTTCGCGAACTAATGGGCAAATGGCGGTGTGATGACGGCATGAAGCTGGCCCTATGGGAGAAGGAGGAATCATCAGACCTTAAGAAGATCCTCAGGCCATTCCCATCATCTGTCGATAGGTTTATCGGCATGGTGGGTCCGGAAGGAGGCTTTTCCGCGGAAGAGCTCAATATGGCAAGGGAAGCGGGATTCAAGCCGGTCTCCATGGGAAGGAGCATCCTGAGATCGGAGACAGCCGCCATAATCCTGGTTGCTCTTGTCCAGTATGAATGGGGCGATCTGGGAATCTCGGGGTTGATATAGCCCCTGACACACCATCTAATTGCTGCGTGATCCATGAGGACAACGGAGCTTTGTCTATTCCCGCCAAGGCAATGACCATATCTTGCTGGTGGATCCGCCCAATACTTTGGATTGACGCCTTTGATAAATTCGTGTAATGTAAAATAGTAATTTTTGGAGATCATCCGGTTAATGAGTACGTAAACAAGTAAAAGATTGAACCTTATTATAAAACCCTTAATGGCCCATGCGGCTCTCTTTTAAGGGGCGAAAACATTAACAGCATGCTAACTACGTAAGGTGCCACCCAGGCGGGCGGAATACTTATAAGATAATAGAAGATTCTCGAGTCCGGCAAAGTCTGGAAAAGGCTACCCGCCCGCC
>CAYQNR010000038.1:0-28242 GCA_964418945.1 uncultured Desulfobacteraceae bacterium | reverse complement strand
TTTGTTAAGAATTGCTCAACAACCCTGGTAATAGAATTTCTATAGTATGTTAATAATATATGCATTTATTTATGAATGTCATGACATGGATCCCATTTCAATAGTATTCTTATGCCCTGGCAATCCCGGTATATCTTCAAATGCTTATCTGTGCATGCATCCTGTGGGATTAACAGCTGTTTAGAAACCTATTGATGTTTTGATACCCCTATCATATTATCAGAACTAGAAACGGATATCTCATCGCCGAATGTCCCCAGGTTCGGGCGATAGGACACATTAATTACTCCCTATAAAAGGTGTTCATGGAAACAATAATTCGTAAAAGGGTTGCCACAGCGTTGGTCCTTATCCTGCTGGTTTTCGCCATAGGGACCATAGGTTTCTATCTGCTTCTTGATAATCTCACCCTGATGGATTCCCTTTATATGACCGTCATTACTATGACCACCGTGGGTTACGGCGATTTTACTCCCCATGTCAATATGCCTCCGGGCGGAAATCCCTATGTCATTAAGACGTTTGCCATCATTATAATCCTGGTGGGGATGGGAGCTGTTCTTTATGTGCTTAGTGTCATGACGGAATACATAGTTTCCGGTGATCTTGTACGCAGGAGGAATGAGAGGAGGATGCACAAGCTCATATCTTCCCTTAGAGGCCATTATATTATATGCGGGGCAGGAAGGGCCGGGTATTACATAACGCAGGAATTAAGAAAGACATTACGTCCATTTGTCATTATAGAAAAAGTAGAGGAACGCATTCGTGAAATACGGCAGGAATTTAATGATCTCCTGTATATCCATGGTGACGCGACCCAGGATGATGTGTTTGAACAGGCCGGACTTGAGAATGCCTCCGGCATAATAGCGGTGCTACCCGACGAAAAAGACAACCTTTTTATTGTTATGGCCACAGCCCAGAAGAGGAAATTGTCAGGCAAAAGATTCAGGATAGCTGCAAAGGCAGAGCATTTAATGAAGATGGGACCGAAAATGAGAAGCGCGGGTGCGGACAGTGTAATTTCCCCTGAGCGCATAAGCAGCCGGAGGATGGTTTCCGAGATGTTCAGACCTTCGGTGACCACATTCCTGGACCGGATGCTTAACGATGAACGAGCCGTTATCCGGGTTGAAGAGGTCATGGTTTCACCCGGTTCCGATCTGGCCGGGACAACCATTAGAGAAGCGCGGATACCTGACAGAACCGGCCTTCTTGTTGTTGCCGTAAGAAAAGGCGGCTCCGGCGGATTTATTGCCAATCCGGGTCCTGAAGAAAAGATTGAACCTGACGATGTACTTATTTTCATGGGTGCAATGGAAAAGATCTTTACATTACGAAAACTTGCGGAAGGTAGATAAGTGTTTTCAGTGTTTAAAAGGGACAATGAATTGAAAGATCATATTATCATTTGCGGGCTTGGAGCAACCGCGATGCAGATTATTGAAGTGCTGGAATCCTCGCACGAAAAGGGCGGCCATTCATTCCATGATTATCTGGTGATTGATAGTTCGGAAGAAGCTATAGAGAAGGCAAAAGCCAAGTGGCCTAGTATTAACTGTATGCCGGGTAATGCCACGGATGATGATGTGCTTGAACAGGCACGTATCAAAGAGGCCTATGGGATTTTTCCGGTGCTGTCCAGTGAAAAGGATAATCTCTATATAACCATGGCCGCCCGTCAACTCAACCCGCGGATCAGGATTGTAGCTCGTACCTCCGATGTGTACAACATCGGCAATAAGCTGTTCAAAGGCGGCGCAAATTCCGTGGTTTCACCCAACCTCCTGGGCGGTCTCCGGCTTGTCTCGGAAATAGTGCGGCCTAATGCCACCGAGTTTCTTGACGAGCTCCTGCATGATGTTGATACAAAGCTGCTGGTTTCGGAGGTAATCGTCTCGCATAATTCCTGGCTTTGCGGGCGTTCCTTAAAAGAGATAGAACTTCCGAAAAAGTGCGGGTTAAACATAATCGCCATAAGAAAACACGGTCATCAGTTCTATACATACAACCCTTCAGCCATGGAACGCATAGATAACGGCGATACCGTCGTGGTATTGGGGTACAGGGACCAGACAGCGAAACTGGAAAGCATGGCAAAGGGAGATGATTAAGTTATATTTAAGGGACAACATTGTTCCTGGTTGATGAGACCACACCTGCCGAGACAATGAATTTCATTACTTCTTCAATCCTTACTCCATCAATGATTTCCACCTCCTGTTTCGGCACTAGGAGGGTGTTGCCTGCCCATTGCATCGACTGCATGACATAAACGGCCACATGATCCTTAAATCCTATATTGGATAGCTCGTCCGAGGTTACGAATCCCAGCACTTTAATATTTGTGCCAGGGACCTTAATAACCGCGACTTTACTGAACGCCCTCTTTTCACCTAACAGACTGGTTAATGTGTCTTTAATGATGCCATAAATGAACTGGACAAAAGGAACTTTATTGAATATTCGGTCTATGTAGCCCAGCAGCTTTATACTCAACCACCAGGAGGCCATATAACCGATAAGGATTATGACCGCGATACTTATTACTAAAGGAACCCCGGGTATTTCAGAGAAAAATATCTTTCCTGCTGTTTTATCCCAGGCTGTAAGGATTTTACTGATAATCACTATAGTAAGGATGATAGGGATTAAGAATAGCAGGCCGTTAAAAAAATACTTTATCAACACTTTCACTATTTTTTTACCCATAAGTTGTCACTCCTTGTTTCCTTGCATGGAATCTGTGATTTGTAATGAAGCTCCCCACCGCAAGCGGTGGGGTATCAAGCGGAATTCCGCCATAGCCTACCCGGCTTCGCTCTTACGAGCTTCGCCGTGGTTCACCTTGCCATTCAGCCCTGCGGCAAGCCGCAGGGTATTCTGGCGAAGGCGAATAAACTACATCGCATCACGCCTAGGCATAATATTTGTGAAGGTTTTTGGTTCATCCGGTTAATAAGTACCTTAATGGCCCATGGGGCTCTCTTTTAAGCGCCGAAAACATTAACAGCATGCGAATTACGTAAGGTGCCACCCAGGCGGGCGGAATACTTATGAGATAATAGAAGATTCTTGAGTCCAGCCAAGTCCGGAAAAGGCTACCCGCCCGCCTCATCTTGTCTTGTGCAGGGTCATTGCACATAAACGAGTTCGCCGCTTAAAAGAGAAACCCATGGGCCATATAGCGCAAAATATTTAGATATTATTTCAAAAACCATCCTGACCTGAGGCCACGGCTGTTCTTGGAAAGACGACATCTCAAAAAGAATTCCACCCACGTCCACGGAATACTATAGATGTCGTCTTGAAAAGAACCGGCGTGACCGGATATCAGCGATGCCTTTATCCGGTCACGATATTGTTTGGTTCATCCGCCCGCCTCGTTTGGTATTTTGCGGAGTCATAGCACATAAACGAGTTCGCCGCGTAAAAGAGAACCGCATGACCCATATAGCGCAGAACATGTAGATGTCATTAACTAGCGTGCTCATTAACCGGGTGAACCAGTGTTTTTAAGGATTCATTTTAGCATAAAACAAGCCTTGAGTCGAAATCTATATTAGATCCTGATCCAACATCAAGGGATTATCCATCCCTTTACAGGGACAGGCAAAGCTCCTTTGTGCTAATTGGTAATGCAGAATAAGGTGACGGGCGTGACATCCATCCTGGGTCAGCGGGTACAGTGGGGATATTAAAGGGATAGAAGGGGGTTTCGGAATTGAGAGTTCTTATCATACGGGCAGGGGCGCTGGGTGATACATTGATGTTGATGCCGGCTATTTCCCATCTCTGTAAAAAGGCCGAGACAGTGCTTATAGGTAGGTCTCCCGGTATCGATTATCTGAAGCCTTATGTTGATTATTGTATGGATATTGAAGGCTCGGGATGGCACGGACTTTTCATGAAGGGGCCGGAGAAGCATACAGGTTTGCTCTTTCCCGAACCGGATAATGTGGTGGCATTTGTCGAGGATACAGAGGGAACAATCACGAAAAACCTTAAGGCCTGGTTCCCGGAGGCCTCTATCAATGTATTCCCGGTTTTCCCTATTGATAACAAGGATATTCATATGGCTTTATATATGGGCCAGTGCCTAGAGGCTGCGGGGCTCCCGGTAGATGCCCGGCGATCCTTTGAAGATTCTTTAGAACATCCTGTTATGGCAGTACGTGCCTCGCTCAAAAGAGAGGATAGGATCGTTCTTCACCCTGGCTCAGGGTCAGTGGATAAGAATTACCCCCCTGTTTTATGGCTTGAATTGATAGGCCGGTTAAAAAGAAGCTATAAAGGCAGGAAGAAGAGGATAGTAATTGTCTTAGGCCCTGCGGAAGAGGATCTTCGGTTCTTTTTCAAAGATCAAATCGATGAAAGGGTTGTGGAATTGGCATTCTGCATTGAAAAGGATAAACTTGTGACCCTCCTGAGGAAGGCGGGAGTTTATATTGGCCATGACAGTGGAATCACTCACCTGGCAGCCATGATGGGAACACCTGTCATTGCCCTGTTCAAGAAAAGTTCCCCGGAGCAATGGGCTCCTCCGGGGCCTGATGTAAAGATAATAAGAGGGAAGGAAGGACGTCCTGCCACAACCCTCTGTGATGAGATCTTACGATTCTTAGAGGCAAGAGGTTAAAAGATTTAAGACATACGGGAGGGAGGGAAAAAGGACTTCAGATCCGCATCCTTTCTTATCCCCAGGCGGGTAAGGGCGAAGTCATATCGAACCGGGTCTTCCGGGTCCATCCTCCTGAAGGCCTTTGTTATTTCAATTGCAGTAAGCATATCCGCGTTTTTCCGGCAGGTCATATTTAGCTCAACACAGATTTTGTGCATATGGATGTCAAGGGGTATTATAAGACCGGATCGCGGAATGCCTCTCCATCCTCCCGGATCAACCCTGTCCTTACGCACCATCCAGCGCAGGAAGAGATTGAGCCTTTTGCAGGCACTTCCGGTATCGGGGGAAGGCAAGAGGCTGTTTTTCGTTATGGCCGCGGCATTTCTGAGTTTCTTAACAAAGGCTGAAAGGGCGGGAAGCAATGTGTCATCATTATTATAACCTGCCATGAAACAAGCGTATAGAGAGCCGTGTTTTTCAATTACATGTTTCGCAGCCAGGAGCATATAAGCCATTTCCTCTCCGGTAGTGAATCGGTGTCTGAAACCGGAGAAACAGGCCAACAGGTCTTTGCGGGAGGAGTTCAGGAGAAAGGCCCGGGGTGAAGGATACATCTTTTCAAGGATGGATGATACGCTTTTTAATATCTGTGATACTCTCCCGTAGGCCAGGGATGACGCGATAAGTCCTACCAGTTCCATTTGGAGCGGAACCGGATAAGAATAGAGGAATTCCAGCGGATCGGGATGGACGAATTTCCTGTGGTTATAAAAATTATATAGTTTGTCTAGTCTCTTTTTTGTTATGAACATGTATGGATCATACACCTAATGATTATGCTATTTAATGATTTCCCCATCTTTTGCCCTGTTTGCTTTATGTAGTTCTATATTAAGCGGCAAGAATGTTGGAAGGAGAAACCTCCACACCTTGGACCCTTGAATCCTTGACCCCTTTCTCGCATGTTTCATAATTTCCTCCCTAAGCCAAGTCCCTGTTTGCTGACACTGATTCCCGTGTCCTGCTGAATCATATCATGGCCGGTTTCTGTAAAAGGCAGATAGACAAGGGTTGAGTCCTTTATTTTAAAGCTGAGGCGGGGGAGGTAAGGGAATACGTTCTTTTTATATACAGTGGAGCTGGCAAGTATGATTTTCAATGCCTGGACAGCCTCTGTAAGGGGAAGTGTAACCGGATGGATGTTTTTATCCGGCAGTTCCTCCTCCTCCCGGAATCTGGGTTGGGATATAGTGAACTGTCTTGACAGGTTTAAAAAGAGTTTCGGCCTGATTTTGAAGGCGGGACTCCAGTAATTCATCTCCTCCTCTCCTGTCTCATCATTTACTGGGCGGGGCTGATTGGTAAGCCTTATAAAATCCGAAAAGGTTTTTATGTTTAGGCCTTTGGTGTCGGCGCGCATCTTCCAGAAAGGGAGATAAAAGGTGTTTGAATCCTTACCCAGGACAAGTGAATGACTTACCTGTACGAACCTGCCTTCCCGGGCTTCCCATAAAGTCCGGCAGTTATCACATGTAAGAACAACACTGTCCATTTCGCCTTTCAGGGTCCATCCGCAACGGGGACACAGGGTAGGAATAAACCTGATCCGCCACCTTGGATTCTTTATGATAGCGGATTCAATGCCTACCTGTGCTTCGGGCTTAAGGTTGGCAACCAGCCTGTTCACCACGCCGTCAAAGAGTTTGTCACCTTCCATATACAGCGGGAGATATATCAAACTCATGGTCTCTCCTATAAATGCCCTGTGGAGTATCTGTTCATTGGTTGTTCCTGTGGACAACTTACCCGCCCTGGCCAGGATTTCGGACGCCTTAAGGGAAAACCTCAAAAACGTCCCTTTTATGTCAGGGGTTACAAACCTCATTTTCATGGCCTGGGGCCTGAGTCCGAGAGAAAGAGGCATGTTGTGGAGCTTCAGGCCGATATGGGTGATATCGACAACACGGTAACCCGTAGTGGATCCCCTGCAATAATAGACAGCCCCCTTGAAACGGAGATAGGGCACATAGATAATGTCCTTGCCGGAAGCCTTTTGGGGCAAGACATAACGAATATAGTCCGGAGTGAACAGAAAGCTGTTTACATCGCAGTAAGGACAGTGAATCAGATGATCTGTTTCATCAAATTGAAGGGGGGCTCCGCATTGGGGACATTCCTGCTCGACAGTAAATCCCATTCTAGACTATCTTCTCCCCGCATTGATTGCAGAAGCATGCTCCCGGAAGGTTCTCGGCCTTACATTTGGGACAGAATACAGGTGCAGGCTTTTCGTCCGCGGCATGACCGCACCTGGGACAAAATTTGGCATTTGGCGGCAGGTTTTTGCCGCAGGTTACGCATTGGTCGAAGACCACTTGTTGATGACCGCAATGGGGACAGAATTTTGATTCCCTTGGGATCGAGTTCCCGCAGTCAGGGCATTTGATATCCTGCGGCGGAGGAGGAACGTTTCCGGTCCCGGGTTTAAATGTTTCGGCGAACATGGCGGGCATCATAAAGCCCATGCCCATACCCAGGCCTGCCCCGGCTTCTCCCGTTGACTCAGAGGCCTTTTCCATGGCCATGGCCGCCTTCATCTTGACCAGCTTGTCCAAGTCCTTGATAACGCTTAAGCGGCTCTGGTCGTCAATGGCCTTTTGGACCTCCGCAGGGGGAGTGATAGACGAGATGTAAAGATGATTCAGGCCTAGTCCGAAGCGTCTGAAATCATCCTGCAAACGTTTCTGTAAACCCTCTGACAAATCATCATACTGCCCGGGGAGATTCAGGATGCTGTCCAGATGTTCACCAAGGTGGTCATTGAAGCGGGAGACAATAACTCGCTTTAGATAATCCTCGATCTCCTTGGTGGTGAACATACCCATTGTACCAACCAGGCTGTTTATAAAGAGTACAGGCTGTACGACCTGTATATTAAAAACACCGTGGGCCCTCAAACGGATAAGCCCAAGTTCCGAGTCTTTGAAGGCCACCGGGTCCCGGGTTCCCCACTTAAGGTTGGGGAAGACCTTCATGTTAGCCAGGTAAACCTCGGCCCGGAGCGGACTGTTCATAGCCCAGGGTATGGACAGAAGCTTGGTAAGTACTGGTATATTGGCGGTTTTCAGGGTATGGCGGCCTGGGGCAAAGGGGTCTCCCGCCTTCCCCTTATAAAACAGTACAGCGGCTTGGCTGTCCCTTACGATAAGCTGGGCTCCGAGTTTTATCTCGCCCGAACCTTTTTCCGGGATCCTGTGGACCAGTTCCTTTCCTGTTTCATCAAACCACTCTATTAATTCCAGAAAGATCACATTGTTTTTGCCCATGTATTCTCCTTTCAAAGAACTGTTTAAGACCGGGATTTTGTAACAAGGGATCCCTTAGCGTTTCGATTCGCAAATACGGTCACGTATTTTGATTATATCAAACATTTAAATTACTCACTCAGCACTAAGTCCTGAGGGAATAAATTCGTCATATAATTTATGAATCGTAGGACTTAGCGTGCCGGGAAAGGCTTAACAAATCATCTTTTTTCAATCGGGATGTAGTCCCATTCTTTAAGCCCGGTGTAGAGCTGTCTCGGCCGATGGAGTTTCCAACCGGGGTCTTCTATGCTCTCTTTCCACTGGCTTATCCAGCCGGGCAGGCGCCCGATGGCGAACATTACCGTAAACATATTGAGTGGGATTCCAAGGGCCTTGAGGACGATCCCCGAGTAAAAATCCACATTGGGATACAGGTGAAGATCAATGAAATAAGAGTCTTTTTTGGCCGCTTCTTCCAGTTCCACGGCAATATCCAGAAGGGGGTCATGGATATCCAGCTTTTCCAGTATAGTGTTACACCATTTCTTCATGATAATGGCCCTTGGATCATATGTTTTATAGACCCTGTGCCCGAAACCCATTAATCTGAAGGGATCATTCTTATCCTTTGCCTTTTCTATATAAGGTTTAATGTCTCCACCATTTTCATATATCTCGGTGAGCATCTCAATAACGGCCTGATTGGCCCCTCCATGCAACGGGCCCCACAGGGCACAAATGCCCGCTGAAATGGCTGCGTAGAGATTAACCCTCGCACTCCCCACCAGGCGGACGGCGGCTGTGGAACAATTCTGTTCGTGGTCCGCGTGGAGGATCCAGAACACATTAAGCGCACGCGCGAAATCAGGATCAAGCTGGTACGGCCGTACAGGGCTATCGAACATCATGTTAAGGAAATTGGCCGCGTAAGTGAATTCCGGTCTCGGGTATACTACCCTGTGACCCCTGGAGATCTTGTATGACATGGCAGCCAGGGTTCTCACCTTGGAAAGGAGCCGGGTGACGGTCATATTTATTTCCTCTTCCTCTGATCGTTCGGGGATCTCCGGATAAAAGGCCCTCAGGGCGTTAACCATGGAGGACAATATCCCCATAGGATGGGACCCCCTGGGGTAATTGGCAAAAAAATGCCTCATGTCCTCATGGACAAGGCAGTGGTCGTTTAACAATATTGAAAAACGCGTTAATTCTTCCTTGGTGGGGAGGTTACCGTTAATCAGAAGAAACGCGGTCTCCACAAATGAGGAATGCTCAGCCAGTTGCTCTATTGGTATCCCCCTGTATCGGAGCGCACCCTTTTCACCGTCCATGAAGGTGATGGAACTCTTGCAGGTCCCGGTATTGGCATAACCCGGATCGTATGCAATAAGACCTGTGTTCTGTCGTAACCGGGATATATCAATTGCGGTTTCACCTTCCGTTCCCGTAATCAAGGGCAAGTTATGAGTCTTTCCGTCGATAATCAATTCCGCTTTCTTTGTCATGTCTTCCACCTTAATATGATCTTGAGCATAAGTATCATTGATCAGGTTGTTTAGGCTGCAGGCTGTTGGTTTTTCAGCCATCTAAAATACCAGAAGTTATATGATCACGCATGATTTAAACCTAAAAGCCTTCTGCCTTCAGTCTAAATACCTGAGTAGTTAATTGTAATTTAGCACTAATGGTTGCCAAAGTAAAGAATACGGGTGATAAGAAAAAGGATACCGGACACGGCCATTACCGCCAGGGCCGGCGTGACAATATGTCTGTAGGTGCCCATGAAACCGGCCTTAAAATAGTCCTTGGTTACCAGAAAACAGAGATGTACCGGTGAAAGCATCATTCCCATGTAGCCGAAGGTATAGGCGATCAGGGCGTATGAGAGATAGTCCAGGAGGTCCGTGGTCTGGAAAAGGGGGATTATCAAGGGAAAGGATGCCCCTACAAAACCGATGGCAATGCCCAGGACCAGGCCGGAGAGGAAGGGCATTATAAGGATGAGAAATACCATGGGTATCCTGTATGCGATGAGTTCATTGCGGATACTAATAACTGCGTTGCTATCCTCCAGGACCCCTTTGAAGACCATAATGGCTACGATCAAAAAGAGCATGATCAGATTATCTTTGGTCCAGATCGCGGATCCGACTTCAGAGAGAGGGGTGTGATTGACGTAGGATACCCAGATTATGGAGATTACAAGGCCGGGCGGGATTGACAGGAGGGAAGGGATCTCAATGCTGAAGCCCAAAAGGCCGAGAACGCCTGTTATGGCTGTGAGGGCTATGATAAAAAGAATGACTATGAGGATAGGGATCATTTCCCAGACGAAATTCCTTATGCCTGACCAGGAGACGCTGCCTTGATGATGCTGTCCGGTCTTCTTGATAGGTCTGAGGATAAAAAAGATACCCGCCAGGACGGATACCAGGGTCATAGGCGCCATTATGACCATATAGCGCCATGTGTCCACTTCCAGCAGGGCTACCGCCATTATTACCCCGGGATAAAGAGGCCACCAGTATTCCCATATATGCCGGAACCAGTAATTTACAGCTGTCTTCTGCTCAACGGTGGCCGGGCTTTTGGACAGGGCTGTCTCCACCATAGGTGCCGAGAAAAGGGCACCGCCCGGCATAGGCAGCAACCCGATGAGGGCCGACATAACCGGCCCCACGGTGCGTATATCTTTGGAAATAGAGGAAAAACTTTTAACCAATCGATTCATGTGCCCGCTTTTTTCCATTATTCTGCTCATAGTCATTATCAGGGCGACGATCAGGAGCAGGCTTATGGTTTGCAGGCTGGTGATGCTTTTTATGGAACTTGTGACTAGGCTGGAAGGACCCAGCCCCATCCACAAGCCGAGGATAAGAGATCCGGTCAATAGGGCAAGGGACAGGTGCACCCTGAGCCGGTTAAGGGTCAGGACAAGACCGAAGATTATCAAGATTTTTATAAGTGCGGGGATTTTAAATACCTCCGGCCCTTTACCATCCAAGGGTAAGGTATTTATGGATTGAATCGGAGGCTATCCTGCCTGCTCCCATAGCCAATATCACGGTAGCCGAGCCTGTGACGATGTCTCCGCCTGACCACACCCCTTTTCTGGTGGTTTTCCCAGTTTCAGGATCAGCAATAATATACCCCCATTTGTTTAGTTTCAGACCTTCCGTGGATTGGGTCAAGAGCGGATTTGCGCCTGAGCCCACCGCGATCACTGCCAGATCACATTCCAGTTTGAATTTGGAACCTTCGACAGGCACTGGACGTCGCCGTCCGGACTCATCCGGCTCGCCCAGTTCCATGTTGATGCACTCCATGCCGATAACCCGGCCCTTTTCGTCACCCAGAAAACGGGTGGGATTTGTTAGCAGGCGAAACTCAATACCTTCCTCTTCCGCATGATGGATTTCCGCCGCCCTAGCCGGCATCTCGTCCCTGGACCGGCGGTAAATAATACGAACGGTGTCCGCACCCAGACGCATGGCTGTTCGAGCGGAGTCCATAGCGACATTTCCTGCTCCGAACACAGCAACATTCTTGCCCTTGGCAATGGGCGTGTCGTATTCAGGAAACAGATAGGCCTTCATAAGGTTGGACCTGGTCAGATACTCATTTGCCGAGTATATGCCGATAAGATTTTCTCCCGGGATATTTAAGAATCTGGGGAGACCCGCCCCCACACCCAGATACACAGCATCAAAGCCCTGTTCAAAAAGCTCGTCTATCTCCACTGTCCTTCCCACTACCTTGTCGCACTCCAGATTGACTCCCAGCCTTTCCAGAAAATTGACCTCGGAGAAGACGATCTCCTTGGGCAGCCTGAATTCGGGGATTCCGTAGACGAGGACGCCCCCGGGCTTATGAAGGGCCTCGAAGATGGTCACATCGTGTCCTTTAAGGATGAGATCACCTGCCACGGTCAGGCCGGAAGGGCCGCTTCCGACGACCGCCACCTTTTTGCCTGTAGGGGGGGTCTTGGGGGGGAGATCACCTTGCCCGTGTTCACGCTCAAAATCCGCCACGAAACGTTCGAGGTTACCAATAGCAACAGGATCTTCCTTTTTACCCAGGATACACGCTCCCTCACATTGCGCCTCCTGGGGACATACCCTCCCGCATATCGCCGGGAGGGCGTTTTTTTCCCAGATATGACGGATGGATTTTGTAAATTGCTGCTCCTTGATAAGTCTTATAAAACCGGGGATATCGATGGAGACGGGGCACCCCTTCACACATGAGGGATTCTTGCAATCCAGACATCTTTGAGCTTCTTTAACTGCCGTTTCCTTGGAATACCCTAAGGGAACCTCATCAAAATTTCTTCTTCTGACCTCAGCCTTCTGCTCCGGCATGGATTGCCGCGGGACCTTCTCTTTCTTTGGTCTATTCTCCGACATACTTATCCTCCGTGGCACATTGTATCTGCATCTGTTTTTATGGGCGATGGATAATTTGACCGTTAAAATTGCTACTGCAGGGGCGCGGGTTTTAAAGCATAGAACTTTACGTTGTGGTGGATAATTTCCGCATGGCCCCTTCAGGAGGCAGCCTGGCACTCATGTAAAAACGTTTCATTGGATACTGCCTCTTGGGCAGTGTAGGCCTGGAGACGTTGGGCAAGTTCGTCAAAATCCACCAGGCTTCCATCGAACTCAGGGCCGTCCACACAGGCGAAGCGAGTCTCACCCCCCACTGTTACCCGACAGCAGCCGCACATGCCTGTGCCGTCCACCATAATGGCATTAAGACTGACTATTGTCTTTATGTTGTAGTCGCCGGTAATCTTGCAAACAAATTTCATCATGGGCACCGGACCTATTCCCACAACCAGTTTTACATCTTCTTTTTCAATAATATCCTTGAGCACATCCGTAACAAAACCGTGATGGCCGTATGAGCCGTCATCAGTACATACCCGCAGTTCATGGGAAGCGGCCTTCATTTTATCTTCCAGGATAAGGAGGTCTTTGTTCCTGGCACCGATAATAGCTATCACGTGATTCCCGATCTCTTTCAGCGCCCTGGTAATGGGATGCATTACAGCTATTCCCGTGCCGCCGCCCACACAGACCACTGTTCCAACCTTCTCGAGGTGTGTAGACTTCCCCAGAGGCCCGATTATGTCCTGGAAATGGTCGCCCACGCGGAGGGTCTTGAAGAGTGCCGTGGATTTCCCCACAACCTGATATATTATAGTTATAGTGCCCTTTTTAGGGTCCGTATCCGCCATGGTCAGGGGGATGCGTTCGCCAGTCTCGTTGGCCTTTAGGACAACAAACTGGCCGGGCTTAGCCTTCTTGGCTATAAGAGGTGCGCTTATTTCATTTAAAACCACGGTGCCGTCTGCCATCTCCTGGCGTTTTAAGATTTCGAACATGCCTTACCTCCTGTATGTATGATCGAATTTTTGGCATCACGCTTAGCACACCCTTTGCGGCATGTCAAAATAAAATACTGACAACAGATTTATATGAGGCTAAAGAAAGAGACAAGAAGTTTCACCCGGTTAATGAAACCACGGGTTTACCTGTGGGGCTGCATTATAAGCACATTAATGGCCCATGGGCCATATAGCGCAAAATATTCAGATATCATTTCAAAAAGCATCATGACCTGGGGTCACGGCTGTTCTTTTCAAGATGACATCTCCAAAAGAATCCCACCCAAAGTCTGCAGTGGGCTGATTTTCAAGGGTTTGCTCCACCAGAACCCCTGGTAGAATTTCCCGTTGATACGAAGGAATTGTGTGCCAAACCCTTGAAAATAAGCTCACGTCCTCCGATTGCTATAGATGTCGTCTTGAAAAGAACAGGTGTGACCCGGAATTAGCGATACCTTTAACCAGCCATGATATTTTTTGGTTCATCCAGGTCCCGCCCGCCTCGTCTTGTTTTGTTTGGGGTCATTGCACATAAACAAGTTCGCCGCTTAAAAGAGAGCCCCATGGGCCATATAGGGCAAGATATTTTAGATATCATTAATTAGCGTGCTCATTAACCGGATGAACCGACAAGAAACAGGGAATGATCGGCGTGGATCTGGGTCAGGAAATCCTTTCCCGGAAAGTCTCCTGTATTGTCTGTACCAGGAGTGTAAGGGTGCGGTTTACAGGAGTGGAAATACCCAATATTTCTCCCTCCTCAACAATGGCACCGTTTATAAAATCAACCTCGGTGACCTTTTTGTTCACGATATCCTGAAGCATGGATGCGATATTGCCACCCGTGTCCCGACACACCTCCAGAACGCGTCCCAAAGGGTCCTGATATGGAAGGCGGATGTTTTTGGCTTCTGCCACAGCCATTGCTTCTTTTACAGCCTCTTCCATTACCAGTCTTGTACCCTCCAACTCCGGAAGACGGCCGTTCTTTAAACCTGTTATGGCGGTAAGGGCGTTTATGCCGACATTTATTATCAGTTTTCCCCACATCAGTGTTTGGAGATTGTCTGCCGAATCGGTCTTGAACCCCGCCCTGTTAAAGGCTGCGACAAGA
The DNA here is from genome assembly GCA_964418945.1 of uncultured Desulfobacteraceae bacterium. Classification (GTDB taxonomy): domain Bacteria; phylum Desulfobacterota; class DSM-4660; order Desulfatiglandales; family HGW-15; genus CAYUYB01. Next base: position 13,804 of record CAYQNR010000038.1, on the reverse strand, counting down.
GGACCCAAGGGGCTGTGGGAATCTCCCTTAGGACCGAAAAAGGTGGAACCCTGGCCGGCGTGTCTTATTCTGCCCCATCCAAGCACGGTGGCGCCCTCTGCGGTAACTCCTCCCAGGACCCTGTTTTTTCCGAATATATCCATTAAGATCTCAAGGTTGCCGATACCGTTCTGGGGGGTGACAACCGAGGTTTTGGGGGGTAGCCACGGTGCGATTGCCTCGCCGACCTCCATGGTCTTTATGGCCTTGACGCATATAAGGGCGTAATCAGGCTTAGATTCTATTTCCCCCACCTCCACCGGCACCTTCACCATATATTCACCGGTGACGCCTTCCACCATAATGCCTTGCCGGGTAATCTTTTCGGCCCTTTCCCTGATGTAATCCAGCAGTGTAACATCATAACCTGCTCTCTTGAGCCTGGAGGCAAACAGGCATCCCATGGCGCCAGGACCGACGATCAGAAAGTGCATTATTGTCTCCCTAAATCTATATCTTATCCGCTTCCTCTTGGCTCATTGTGAAGCTGTGTTCCGGCCCTGGAAAGGTGCCGGCTTCAACCTCTGTCTTATATTGAGTCAGTGCTTCCTTAATCATGGGTGAAAGTCTTATGTATTGTTTTACGAATTTAGGGGTGAACCTTTCAAAAAGCCCTACCAGGTCATGATAGACAAGGACCTGGCCGTCACAATCTTTTCCCGCGCCTATTCCAATGGTCGGTATGCTTAATTCCGCGGTAATCCGTGCCGCCAGAAGATCAGGGATACACTCAAACACGATCATGAACGCCCCGGCATCCTCAAGATCCTTGGCAGATTCTAAAAGCTTCCTGGCGCTCTCGGTATCCTTTCCCTGTACCCTGAAGCCGCTCAGCATAGTGGCGGTCTGAGGTGTAAGACCTATATGAGCGCATACAGGTATTCCTGCCGTTACAATGGCATTGACTGTGGAGGCCATCTCACTACCACCTTCAAGCTTTACACTGTCACACGCGGCTTCCTTGATCAGGCGTCCGGAGTTTTCCACTGCCTGGTCCGTGTTTATCTGATAAGACATAAAGGGCAGATCCCCTATGATAAAAGAGCTCTTTACCCCCCTGCTAACCGCCTTGCAGTGATGGATCATCTCTTCCATGGTAACAGGAACTGTTGACTCATAACCCAGCATCACCATGCCCAGGGAATCTCCTACAAGGATGGTATCGATACCCGCTTCATCCACCAGATTTGCTGTAGGGTAGTCATAGGCCGTCATCATGGTAATCTTTTTGCCCTGTTTTTTTTTCTGATTTAACTCCGCTATGGTAACCTTTTTTCTGCTCATTTTATACCTCCTTTGCCCGCCCGGATACGTTCGCAACCACCAAATGAAAAAGGCCCCCTGGCTGAAACCACAGGACCCCTTCCCTAAGACGGTCTTGCCGGGATTCCCGGCATGAGACATATATCTAAGCGGCTCACCCGTCCCGGTCATCCTCTTTCGGAGATCCAGGCGGCAACACCTGATAAACTAACTATTGAGTCTGATAGATTTTAATAGAATGCGTAGGCTTAATGTCCCTTAAGGGATCACTGTACCTTAACTTTTACTATCATAGTATCAACAGCTTATGAGTGTCAATCAAAAGTTTCCTTCTTGTGCTGCCGTTGGTTATTCTGTTCAACGGGGAGAAAAAATGGCGAGGCTAGAAGGTTATCAATTGGAAATATGAGTTATTTTAAATTTTAAGGTCGTCCCCCTTTACGGAATCGAGCCCAAAACTTATTGACATCATTTGTCCTCTGTTTCATAATAGAACGATAAAAAAGTCTCTCCTCCTCAAAATACTTACCGGGCTTATGAAATTAGATAGCCAGCAATTTTTATACCATGTGTATGAGCTATTGAATTTTATATAAAAGCATCTGTAAATTATTAATAAACCATTATAATGCATGAAAATTTGTGCACTAAGGCCATTTTTCTGTGCGATTATAGAGAAACTTGGTGCGAGATTGGTTTAGAATTATAAGTGAATTCAAATAGTGCACATAGTGCATACAGATTCCCTTATTATGTAATAACCAGGATTCCCTAAATATGTAATAGGTAAGATTCCCACCTATTGGATATGCAGGATTCCCACTAATACCTGTTAGACGGGTAGATAAAAAATCAAAATGCCAAACGAAAAGAAAAAGCTCACTCTTAATTTAACGCATTGTTATCTAGAAATTGCCAGATCATCAATCGTCTCTTTGAATCTGGATTATCCAAAAGTTGAGCGTCTTCTCCAAGAGCATAGCTATGATCCAATCGTTAATTCAACCATTAGCATCGTATCCGTTACGATAATATTTAGCTATCTAGCTATAGAATCTTTTGTCAACTATCAGCTTTATAGAATATGGGAAAAGCGAAATGACCAGTCACATACCTCTAAACGTTTTTTTGAAATATTTGGGGATGTTGATGACTTTCTCAAATTGAAAACAAACAAGAAAGTGAAAGAACTAGGAGAAAGAATAAAAACATTATGCGAATTGCTAAGTTACCAAAAACCCCACGAAGCAAATCCGAGATTATGGCAGGAATTCAAAGAACTCAATGAGATTTCGCGTCATTTTCTAGTTCATCCTTACCCTAGTGATCAATTTTTTAATGAAAATCTAAGGCGTATTGGTCTTGAAACACCAACGGAAAAATATGTCAATATCGCCCAGGAAATACTATTACATTTCCATAAGCAAGGTGGTCTAAAACCACCGGATTGGCTTAAGAAAAATACTTTAGTGGGGTTCGAGGGAGTACGGTTTCTTTGGGGTGATGATGAATATTCATGACCACCGTCTAACATCTGCGTTGAGGGCGACTGGCAAATCCTACGCGCCTTCGGCGCTTGTCTTTACCAGCTCCTCACGCAGGGCGTTGGGCATTCAAAGTATGACAAAAAATAAGCCATTAGATAGTGAGTTGAAACTCTACGCCGAACGGCTGTACAATCGCCGTACAGAGGCAGTGATGCTCCAGTGGGCAGATGTCTCAATTGACAGTTGGCGTCCGCACAAGAATGAATGTCATGGTAATGTTTCTGAAGTATGCGTACACGATAACAGGTATTCACCGGCACGTGGCTGGCTTTACTTTGATTTCAACGACACGCTTCCATCGGTAAAATTTGTTGCTCATTCAGCGCTAAGAGATATGAAAGGCACACTATACAATATTACTCCGGCTCAAGTTACACAACAATACCCTTTTATACTAGCCGAAGAATCTGAGGAAGAATATGCTTCACTAGTTGAAAGTGGTGTGACAGAGTTGTGGCATCTGAAATAATAAAACGCCCAACCATTTAATAAACCCGACCGGCGAAAAAACTCGCCGGCCGGTTATCAAAACGTTCGGTGCAAAAGAACTATAATAATTAAAAAGGAGAAATCATATGCCTAATGAAAATAAATCATCAATACCTGTTCTCCCTATAAAACATTGGTGGCTTCTTAGAGATCAATTTCGTAGAAGTATCCCCGGCACTATAACGACAAACTATCTATCTTCAGTTCTTGGAGGAACCGAGAATTCGGCCAGAACAAATATTATGCCTTCCCTACTCATGATCGGCCTCATTGATCAAGATGGTAAAGTTAATCAAGATCATGCCAAAAAATTCAGAGATGATGATCATTACAGACAATACTGTCTAGACATAAAAGAGGCTATCTATCCCCAAGAAGTAAGAGATGCCTTTCCAGATTCTGATTCAGACAGGGCGAGGGTAGTTAATTGGTTTCAAAATTATACGGGTGTTGGTATCTCCGGTGCGAGGAGAATGGCGGCTTTTTATCTATTATTGTGCGAAGCTAATCCTGAAAAAAAGAAAGAAATAAAGGAGACACCGGTTAAGGTGGCAAGGACAAAGAAAGCTACGAAAAAAGGACCTAAGGAAGACTCGTCACAAAAAGATGAAATAGATAAGTCCTCAAAACAAAAAAAGCAAACCCAAGATCAACAAAAATTGCCAGGCCTAAATATAAATATTCAAGTTCATATTTCCTCTGATGCTACTCCTGATCAAATAGATCAAATCTTTGCGAGCATGGCAAAGCACCTCTATAATAGGGAACCTTAAAATGGTAAATTTGGCTAGAGAAGCATTAACCCTTGCCAAAAAGATTCAAACTGACGCACCCCAAAGATTTGTACCTCCTTCTGATGGGACATTTCCTCGCAGTCAGATGATCCTCCCCAGCACCATGTTTTCTAAAACACGCGGATACATCGAAAAGGTAGTTAATCAAATCAACGGGTCTTATGAAAATGGTTGGTATGATGCATGTGCTGTGATGATGCGTCGGCTCATAGAAACCCTTATTATTGAAGTCTATGAACATCATGGCATATCACAGAAGATAAAGAATAAATCAGGTGACTTCATATCATTCAGCGATCTAATATCTTCCATTTTATCAGAGGCGAGTTGGAATTTGGGTCGAAATGCAAAACGAGGTCTACCAAAACTAAAAGATATCGGTCACCAATCAGCCCATAGTAGGCGGTTTAATGCTCATAGAGAGGATATTGAAAAAATTCTTTCAGAATTCCGGAGTGTTGCTCAGGAATTAGTTTATTTATCTGGGCTGAAATAGATTATTCTCTTTTGTCATAAGTGACAATATGCACCGAACAACTGCATTCACTCGGATGTGAGTTCCGCTGCGCTTCACTCACACCAGTGATGCAGAGCGTTAAAAACCGGATGAATTATAGTCTCATCCATGCTATTTAGGGAAAATGCCAATATTAGCAAATTCCCCAAATGATAATTTTCGAGAAAAAATACTGAGAAAATTAAGGCATCATTCACGCTATCCGGGAAATACAATCATCACTGAATTTCAGAGATTTTTTTAAAAATTTGTTGACTCAGCTAAAGCTATTTACAAAAAATGGCAACATTGCCAAAAGTTGTAAATAGCAGTATATTGAATAATATTAGGAAGATATAAAAAATATAACGCTATTTAGCGAAAATGGCAATGTTGCCGAATTCGCCAAATACAATAAGATCAATACAAAACCAGCTTTTAACATGCTGCTGGTAGGGAAACGCAAAGACTACGCTCCCCACAGCAGCGGCGTTCTGCATTTGAAATTAAATGGTAAATAAGGTATTTGATGATATTTGGATAATTAGGTATAATAAATGACGTCAAAATTTGAATGGGATGAAAATAAATCAAAGCTTAATTTAAAGAAACATGGCGCAGATTTTGAGGAAGGTAAAACCGTTTTTAATGATCCGTTTGCTATCACAATTGATGATCCTGATCATTCAGAATTAGAAGAGAGATATCTTGATATCGGCATCTCGTCAAAAGGACGGATTTTGGTTGTGTGGTATACTGAAAGAAATGATAATATCAGAATAATCGGATGTCGTAGGGCAAATCGATTTGAGAGAGAACAATATGAAAAAGAATAAGAAAGAGCTAAAGGGAAATAATATGCGGGATGAATATGATTTTTCAAAAGGTGTGCGGGGAAAGCATTACAAAGCTTATCGTGAAGGACATACGGTTGTTATAAATAAGGACGATGGCACTCAATCGATTCAGTATTTTAAAGAGGAGGATGGGGCGATTATGCTCGATCCGGATATACGAATCCACTTCCCCAATTCTGAATCAGTGAATAAAGCACTCCGTTCCCTCATCTCACAACATTAAATTCTAAATATGCAGAATATCGGTTTGCACAGGAGCGCTGGTAAATCGCTGCGCCCTGTGAAACAGGGCGTTAGATCACGGAAATAAAGAGGAGTAGATTTTGCAGACTATGCCTTCACTGCAGAAAAGGATATGATGATTGAACCCATAAAGGGGGACACCCTTAAGATTTTAAAATTAAAAACAAAATACCTTCATTCTTGACAGATACGAAGGAATAGCAGGTCCGCTTATCTCTTATTCGCTGAAACCGGGGGACGGACATAATTCCATAGCTATTTGGTAAAAATGGCAGTATTGCCAAATTTACCAAATGATAATTTTCGAGGAAAAATATTTAAAAGATCAAGGCATCATTCACGCTATCCGGGAAAATATAAGCATCACTGGATTCCAGATATTTTTTAAAAATTTGTTGACTCAGCTAAAGCTATTTACAAAAAATGGCAACATTGCCAAAAGTTGTAAATAGCAGTATATTGAATAATATCAGGCATATATAAAAATATAACGCTATTTGGCGGAAATGGAAATATTGCCAAATCCGCCAAATAGAATAAGATCCATACAAAACCAGCTTTTAACAACCCAATCAACCCGACCGGGCTATGAAACGCCCGGCCGGTTATCGGCACGTTGGGTGCTAAGATGAGGACACACAGATGAAGGATTCGTTGCGTACTGGCATTTCGTTCGGGCTGACATCAGCCGTCATTACCACACTTGGGCTGATGGTGGGCCTGCACTCTGGCACAGGGTCGAGGCTGGTCGTTCTCGGAGGTATTCTCACGATCGCCATTGCCGACGCCTTCTCCGATGCTCTGGGCATTCATATTTCAGAGGAATCAGAAAACGCTCACACGACCAGGCAAATCTGGGGCGCCACCATCGCAACATTCATGGCAAAGTTAATCTTTGCCTTGACTTTCGTAGTGCCGGTCCTTCTTCTGCCTCTCTTTACGGCCATCGTTGTCAGTCTCGTGTGGGGATTGTCCCTTCTTACAGTTCTGAGCTACTTTATGGCAAAAGCCCAGGGTGAGCGACCATGGAAGATAGTTGGCGAACATGTCCTGATAGCCGTCGTTGTGATTGCCATCACCCACTGGGTTGGCGACTGGGTAGCTACACTCGGAGCATGAACCAGCACCCAACAACCGGCTCCAGGCAACGGTCTGAAGCCCGCGCCTGAGCCGGAGCGTTAGGCAATGTGAAAATTTATAATTTATTACAAAAGGAGATTAGAATGAAACTTTATGTAGGAAATTTATCATACGAAGTCACCGAAGAGGACTTACGGCAGGCTTTAGAACAATTCGGGCAGGTTGAATCCGCCACTATTATAAAAGACAGGGATAGTGGTCGATCAAAAGGATTTGGATTCGTGGAGATGGCCTCTAAAGCTGAAGGGCAGTCTGCAATCGATGGCCTAAATGGCAAAGAGCTAAAAGGAAGAGCGCTTAACGTGAATGAGGCTCGCCCTCGCACCGAAAGTCGCGGCGGCAGAGGAGGACGAGGTGGTGGCCGTAGCTTCTGATCATCGACATTCAACATATATAACAATGATCATATAAAATTTTGCCTATTGGGATAGGGACGCCCATCGCTGAGCGCTCCTCCCACACCACCGGACGTACGGGTCACGTATCCGGCGGTTCGGCTGGTCAAAGCAAAGTCGGTTGTGAGTAATCCCCCCGACCTGCCGGGCTTCCAGGACGAGACGATACCGGCCTTTCAGCTACTGCTGCATTAGGCAGATAAGTACACGTTCTTTGATAGCCACAACCAGTTACCCAGACCATTCGGCTGGGGACCGTTCGGGCCTTCGAGCACCTGATTTACGGTTAAGGCATATCCGTTTCTCCACCTTTCGGCTTTGGAGTGCCTCACTAGCCTTTCCTGCACGATGCCTACTATGCCCTCTGCTGACTCCCGCTGCGCGATAGGCTCCCCTTTCGGTTTGCTCAGTCCATTATGGACATGCAACGGGTCTCCCGGGGTAAACACGCATCTTTCCACACACGAGCACCGAGCATACCTGCCTGGCCTATGATGGATAGAGGACTTCACCGTGTGTTGCCGGCTTGTCCCACCAGGCCCGCCTAACTCGGTTCCTGTTCGTTGCCCCATGCGCTTGCGGTACCCCAAATAGGGGCGGCTTCCTCCCCGAATATCGTCACCGATATCCAGTTGCCCTACCGCTGTACCCTTCGCCTCCATCGGGCTGGGTTTGGGACTTGTTAAGCTTAATATAAACCGCTATGCTTAACTCACCCTTAAGAATACGTTCCGGGCACGGCACACAACAAAAGGTTGTACTAGGATGCGCGGTAAAATCGTCCGCGCACCTGTAAACCTTACCGTTATGTGCACCTAGTACATTAAGCGACATAAAAGCATCGACTAAAGGAGACACCATGTACACAAGATATCCAAATGAAGATGAGAGAAAAAAGCCACAGAAAATGGTTGGGTCTTATCCACTTAGTATGATTTATTCTCTCAGTCTTTTAGGTATTTTTTGGATTATTGACTCCTTTTTAGATCAATATCCTGTATTACAAATGGTACTAACTGTCACAATATTTGTAGCCATGATCTATTTGCTACTAAACTTCGCCTTATTAAAGAGATGCCCAAGGTGCTCTTCCTGGGGAATTGTACCGCACGGTAATTGCCCTAGATGTGGACTACATTTGGACCCATCACGTAAAGAACCTTGAAATGATTGTTATTAGTAAAGCACATAATCATGAAATAATGGGACGTTCGTGCAGAACGTGCATTGCTATTTTATCCGCCTTCGCAGAAGACCACGTGCTTGCTCGTGGTTGAATGCGCAAATGATCGCTTGCTATGGCGCGATGTCGCCCCCGGTTTAGGCGGATAACCGCGTCGTAGCCGGAGGTGCCCGTCCTCCGCAGGAGCCTGTCCATCCTCCGTAGCAGGCCACTGCGGAGGATGGAAAGACGGGTATTTTAATGGGACCAAGGGTTTACCCATGGGGCTCCATTTCACACTCTGCACGAACATCCCCCTTTATACGGGGTCTTTCAATATTAATCACTCAGTTTCTTCGCACTACATCATGAATCCATAATTGTCTTGACACACAAAGAGCAATCCCCTTATGCTTCATCCGAAAAGGGGAGGTATTATCAATTCACCTATTCTTGGAAGAGATGTAGTATTGGCATGCACAATTCATGAATGCGCAACAGCGCTAAAGGAGATCGGCGTATGACAAGGATAAAGTTTGAAATTTTGATGAGAGTCGTGATCATGGCAGTCGTGTGTTTGACCGCCGTCGCGGCTGAGGCCGTAGCAGCTGATAACGATGTGTTGCGTGAGATTCAGGATCGCGCCCAGATAAATAAGCTGATGTGGGACTATGCCAGGGCGCTCGATACTGGAGACGCGGAAGCCTATGTGGCCACGTTCACGGAGGATGGACAGTTCGGCCGGGGGGCAAATGCCGTAAAGGGACGAGAGGCGCTCAGGGAAATGATGGGAGCTTTTCGGAAAAGCCCTACCGCGGGCCAGGCAAAGGTCCCGCGAATGGGGTCCATGTACCATATGACCGCGAATCACTACATCGAATTTATCGATAAGGATCACGCTATTTTCCATGGATACTGGCTTGCTTTTACGGCGGGAAGCGGGGAGAACACACAGCCGACCATTGTAGGCGTGGGCCGGGAAGTCAACGAACTTGTTCGCGTAGAAGGTAAGTGGCTTATCCAGGTGCGCGATATCGTGCCCCAGGATTAAGGACTGAAAGGGCGACACATGCTGTGTCGCCCTTTCGGAGCTTGAAAAGGAAACAGGAGGGACGACAATGACGGGCGGATACACAGGAAAAATACTCAGGGTGAACCTGACTAATAAATCCACCGGCACTATTCCTACGGAAAAGTATGTGGAATACGGCGGAGGCCATGGAATGGGTTCGGCCATTTTCTTCGACCTGGTCGGTGATCAGCTTCCTTTTGAAGCTTTCGACCCAAGGAACCTGATAATAATGATGAATCATCCCTTTGCCGGAACGTTTATGCCCGCTTCAGGGCGGTGCGAGGTTCAGGGGTTGGCTCCTATGCTATATCCAATTGAATGGTTTGGTCACAGCAATTTCGGAGGGCGTTTTACGGCTCAATTGAAATTTGCTGGCTGGGACGGCATTGTGGTTGAAGGCGCCTCCGATGCGCCCGTATGGATCAATATAATCAACGACAAAGTCACCATTGAGAGCGCCAATGGGATTTGGGGGATGGACACGTGGGACACCCAGGAAGAAATCTCCCGGCGCGTGATGCCCGACCTAAAACACGGCGAATGGGCGGAGGTAGACGATAGCTTTACCACGCAGATTCCAGCCGTAGTCTGTTGCGGATTGGCTGGGGAAAACAAGAGCCGTATGGGTGCCCTCCTCCACGGGCCTGGCTCTCAAGCTGCGCTGGGCGGTTTTGGGGGGGTCTTCGGCTCGAAAAATCTCAAGGCAATCAGCGTCATCGGCACGGGAAGCGCACCCATTGCAAATCCCCAGGCATTTATGGAAGCCCGGTTGTGGTTCCGACGATTTCAATATAACGTGGACGATCCTCGTAGGAAGGATATGACAGGCGGATTTTTTTTCTGGGTCAACGGCTCCCCCGCCGGCGCAAATGTAACGAATAATCCGTATTTCGGGCCTAATGCTCTTCCCCTTGTACCGGCGCGGGCAGCAGCCTGCGCTTCTTGCCCCAGAGGTTGTCGCCAGCGTTTGGCCAGTGGGGACAGCAATGAATCCGTGTGTGCCGGCACCGCGGCCGTCAGGCTTGACGACGCCACTCTGAAAATGACACGCCTGGGCAACGATCTGATGCAGAAATACGGCCTCGGTCACTGGCAATTCATGCCTATGCAGGGCTACGTGCAGGGCCTTTACAAGAGAGGACTCCTGGGCAAAGGAAAGCAGATTGAATGCGATCTGCCGATGGATCAGTTCGGCACCAAGGGATTCCTGGACATGTTCATGAGGCAGATCTGCACCCGTCAAGGAATCGGCAAGGATTTAACGGAAGGCCTGGCCAGAGCCGCGAAGAATTGGGGAATCTATGAAGAGGATTGTGCCAGCGGGAAATTGAACCTGGCCTATTGGGGGACCGCATTGCACTATGATCCAAGGACTGAAGCGGAGTGGGGGTTTGGGTCCCTGATGGGGGAGAGGGATCTCATGCTGCACAATATCGCCAATTATCCTCTCCACTGGATGCCGGAAGCATTCCGTATGGAGGGCAGAAAACCATACCTGACAGCCGAGCAGGCGGCTCAGATTACGGCCCACGCAATGATTCCCTACGAAGGGGATGCCTTTATGCTTGATTACAGTGACGGGCCGACCGGGATTTACTCGGAACATAAAGTCAAGCAGGTCGCCTGGGTCAAGCACTACGAGAAATTCTGGATCGGATCCAACGGGTTTTGCGGTTGGATGTGGCCCTCGTTTTTCACCAACAACACCGCAGATTTCAAGGGTCCGACGCCCCAAGCCGAACCCAGGTTTTTCTATGCCGTTACCGGCAAGAACATCACGTTCGCCGACGGAATGGAGCTTGGGCGCAAGATCTTCGCTCTGGACCGGGCAATCTGGACAATACAGGGCAGACACAGGGATATGGAAGTCTTCCCGGATTATGTTTACGAGCAGGATACCAGGGGAGACCTGCTACCGATGTATGATTACAAGACAAAAAAATGGTCTTACTCGGACAGTACGGGCGGGAAACTGGATCGCGCCAGGTTTGAAGAGTGGAAGACCAAGTTCTATGCTTTCGAAGGCTTTAACACGGCCAATGGCTGGCCCACCAGAAAAACTCTTGAGGACATGCGTTTAAAGAAGGTGGCCGATGTCATGCAAAGCATAGGCAGGCTTGGTTAGACTGCCGGCAATCACGAAAAACCTATCTTTCACCCCTTTCAGCGGAAAGACTGACAGCGGGTCGGGATATGCCAAGCTTCTTTGCTATGTTTGAAGCCGTCCTCCCATGAGATCGGATAGGGGATTTAGACGTCCCATCCTATTTATGTCCAATGTCAAGGGCTGACCCCGCCGCGGAAGAGTGCCTTGTAGCTCTTAGCGCCGTCCTCGGGTGTCATTTCCACTTGTCGATCAGGACTCCTCTGCGGAGTCCGAAGTCTGTCACAAACCAGGTGGTCTGGATCCCTCCGCCCGCGACCACAACCTGGATAGCCTTCGGATCGGTGAAGGGCTTGATCAGCGTTTCCGGGGGCACTTTTAGCCATGTGGCGAAAGGTTCCATCCCCTGAAGAGCCATCGGGGTCATTGCAGTTGTATTAACGCCGTTTCCCCAGTATGTTCCGGCGGCTACCTCCACATTCTTGGACAGCCATTCACTCAGTTCGGCCTTTGTATTGAAGCCTTGGGTTTCCTTAAGCAGGCCGGCGACGGTCGGGTCCATCACGATGGTCGCTCCCATGCCTGTAAGGGATCGCATATAGTCTCGGAACATCATATGGGGAGGGTGATTGATCTGCGCTTCACCCACACTCGAAATGTAGCTCCATCCAACGCCTATGGTGACAACGCTATCCGTTGGTTTGTAGCCCATCTGCACATGAAGTGGTTCCCATCCCTCGGGCAGAGCCTCTTCGTTTTCAGCAATACATACATTATTGTATTGAAGGTTGCTTCCAAGCGATGAATAAGCGCCTTCATCGAGACGGAGGTCTCCCATGATTTTGCCTGCCAGGGTGAAAGTCCTCCCTATCACCGAGTTGGCCTCGCTGAAGGGGCCCATGACGTCAGTGCCTGAATTTATGCCCAATTGTTTTCGAATCGGCCCGTTCACAACTATTATGTTTGCCATGGAGCTTGTTGAATTGCCGAAAGACGGGGCCTGGGTAAGGGTCGCGAGAATGGTCGGGAAATATTCCGGTTTTGCGCCGGCCATAACCGCATAAATTGCGGCCTTTTCTACCGTCATTTCGCGGGAACCGAATTTACTTACCACCTCATCGGGCTGGTGGCTGGTTCCCTTGAGCATTTCTGCCGCTCTCTCTTCGGCAGGAAGGATGATCGGATTGAAGTCGGTCCACTCCCTTTCTTTAAACAGGCGCCGCAGGTTGACCTCGGTATCCGGTTCCAGAAGCCTCGGCTCAGGGGCTGCCTCGGCAGGCATTCCCTCTTTCTTTTCTTCATCGGTAAGAGGCATTGTAAGAGCATCTATAATCGCCTGCATCATGGGCTTGCCGCTCAGGAGATCCTTTCCTTCGATATAGCTCTTGTGTACTGACCTCGGTTGACCGGCAACGGGAAACGGAAACGCAACATACCGGATGGGCATGCCGTTGGAGTATTGAAGGTCGTAATCCTTGAATCTTACGATGTTGACGCCGGAAGCGCCCACGGCAGGTATTTTGCCTTCAAGTTCAATTCTCCTCGCAAATCGGCTCACGGCCGATACGCAGCCGTGTCAACCGGCAATCCCGATGACAACCCCACCGGCCTTTTTGGAGATTATTTCCTCCCTAAGCGCAGGATCGTCGCCAAACGAACCGCCGCTTGACCTTCGTATCTCCGTCTTGACCGACGGCATGTTCCGGGAAAACCAGACCTCCATTTCCTCGAACACGCTGTACGCGGCTTTGGGCCCGCCCCACTGAAGGTCGACCAGGTAAACAGTTTTCCCTTCCAAGGTATCGATACGGGGCGCAAGCGGAACCCGCTCCACCATCCTGCTGGAAATCGCCGGATTCAAGACAGTAATCAACCGCTCGTCACAGTTTTTTGCCGTATCTTCCTGCCCTGTTATGCACGACGTTACCCCAATAGAAATCAGGGCAACTAACAAAAATAGAAAGCTGTCAAGCAGAATCTTTTTCTTCATATCTTCCTCCGCAATTGGTGATCATTTAATTTGATTCTTTTTAATAAGTATTGCCTTTTTGGGGAATAAACTATATGGATTTCGGTGTTGTATGTCAATAGAAAATGGGTCAAGCCTGCTGTTCCTACAGTCTTCAGCCTAAACCGCTTCAGCCTCTATGTCCAGAATCCTGCAAAATCAAGGTATTGCAGTACTATTGACACACTCGGGGTA
>CAYQNR010000037.1:0-28386 GCA_964418945.1 uncultured Desulfobacteraceae bacterium | reverse complement strand
TCCCTGAAATAACAGCGCCCTCCCGATAGTCACTCAAAAAAGGGACAGCCCTTCGACCTAGTAGTATGCCTTAGGGGCGGGTTAAGGTCATGGCTGTTCTTTGAAAGACGACATCTCAAAAGAAATTCCACCCGAGGCCTGCAGTGGGCTTATTTTCAAGGGTTTGCCCCACCAGAACCCCTGGCAGAATATGCTGTTGCCACCAGGAAAGGGTTTGCCAAACCCTTGAAAATAAGATCACGTCCACGGAATACTATAGATGTCGTCTTGAAAAGAACCGCCGTCACCGGATATTAGCGATACCTTTATCCAGCCATGATTAACTAGGGTCCTCCCTAACCGGATGAACCAGATTTTATCTTGGCCCGGGGAATGAACTACATCATATCGGCCTTTGATCAAAACCCCAGAGGCCGGCCCGGGTTCTTTAACTGCCCTTAAACCCGGCCTGCCCGTATGTTTTGATTAATCAGGCCGTGGATATCTTTAAGTATAGAAAAAAGCGGCTTAATCTCGTGTAAAGGAAGAGCATTGGGGCCGTCGCAAAGGGCGGAATCAGGATCAGGGTGTACTTCCATAAAGATCCCGTCGGCCCCAGCAGCAACCGCGGCCTTGGCAAGGTTTGGTACAAACTCCCTATTTGCCCCTGAAGAGGTGCCGCTAGCCCCGGGCAGTTGAACACTATGGGTTGCGTCAAATACAACAGGAAAACCAAACGCTTTCATAAGAGGGATGGACCTAAAGTCAACAACAAGGTTATTATAACCGAAAAAGGTACCTCTTTCGGTCAGCAGGACATTCCGGTTGCCTGTTGAAGTGATTTTCTCAACGGCCTGCCCCATCTCTGCTGGAGAAAGAAATTGCCCTTTTTTTATATTAACGGGAAGGTTGGTGCGAGCCGCGGCGAGCAACAGGTCTGTCTGGCGGCAGAGGAAAGCCGGAATCTGAATAATATCGAGGATCTTGGCTGCTTTACCGATTTCGCCAGTATTATGAACGTCCGATATGACCGGAAGGCCGGTACTATTTTTCACTTTTTGAATTATTTTTAGGCCTTTATCTATCCCCGGCCCTCGAAATGATTTCAGTGAAGTCCGGTTGGCCTTATCGTAGGAGGTCTTGAATATAATCGGTATATCCATCAAGTCACTGATCTCTTTTAGATAGGCTGCTACCCTCAGGGTAATATCTTCATTCTCTATAACGCAGGGGCCCGCGATTATGAAGAAAGGGCCGCTATCTTTAATGGTTAGATTCCTTAATTGAACTTGATCCCTCATTTTTTTGTCTTCAAGGTGGAGGTTGCTTTTTCGGATCATGCGGTTAATGACTATGCTATTTAATCACATACAACTATTTGGTCCTCTTCGCCACCTAGTCCACTCAGGTTCAAAGGTTATCAAAGCATCAATATCATTCTTATAGAAAGGCCTTCAGAAAGTCAAGATATGATCAAGGACGCAAATCCACAATCTATTTGTGCAGTATGAGCGAGGGCGAAGGGTCTTTGCATATCCCTGGCTTAATCCGGGATTCGCTTTTTGACTTCCTGTGGCTCAAGCGGGGCGGTAGACAATTATTGAAGTCTAAACTTTTTGTTGTAATGACATATCATAAGATTTATGCTATTAGATCGATTTTATATTGATCTGGTGCCCCGCGTCTCTTCTCATGAAGCAAGGTCTAATATAAAAGGGCACAAGGCTTGACTAATCATACGGGTAATATCCGGCAACCCTGGAATCTTTGATGGCGCCGGATGTTTTCACTGGGAGGTAGGAAAAGTGGCTAAGGGAAAGGCAACCAGGACTATAAAAGAGATAAACAAGAGGATAAAAGAAGGCAAGGCTGTCGTGGTAACGGCCGATAAAATGACGGAGATTGTTAAACGAAAAGGTCCGGCAAAGGCAGCTAGAGAGATAGATGTAGTAACCACGGGGACCTTTGCACCAATGTGTTCCTCGGGGGCTTTTATTAATTTCGGTCCATCCAAACCGTCAATCAAGGCATCTAAGGTGCTGTTGAACAACGTGCCTGCTTATGGTGGGCTGGCTGCTGTCGATATATATTTAGGGGCTACGGAACCGGCAGAGGATGACCCGCTTAACAGGGTATATCCGGGGCAATTCAAGTATGGCGGCGGACATGTTATCCATGATCTTGTCAAGGGCAAGAAGATTATTATCAAGGCTACGGGCTATGGTACTGATTGTTATCCTAACCAAGAGATTGAGAAAAAGGTCGCTCTCTCTGATTTGCCTTACGCCTTGTTATTGAATCCTCGAAATGCCTACCAGAACTACAACTGTGCCGTAAACCTTACTTCCAAGACCATTTATACCTATATGGGTGTCCTGAAACCGAAGGGGGGTAATGCCAATTACTCGACTTCAGGCCTGTTAAGCCCCCTCTTCAATGATCCGTATTATCTTACCTTGGGCCTGGGTACTCGGATCTTTCTGGGAGGCGCTCAGGGTTATATTATCGGCCCGGGGACGCAACATGACCCGGGGGCCCCTAGGGGGAAGAACGGTGTACCTTTAAGCCCCGGGGGTACATTGATGGTTATGGGGAATCTGAAGGAGATGCATCCTAAATGGATTGCCGGTGTAAGTATGCTAGGCTACGGCTGTTCTCTGGCAGTGGGGTTAGGCGTACCCATACCAATACTGAACGAGGCGATGGCCAGATATACCGGAGTTTCGGACGAAGAGCTCTTTGCCCAGATCATAGATTATGGTCATGATTATCCAAAAGGAGAGGCAAAGAGCCTCGGGCGAGTAAGCTACGCGGAACTTAAAAGCGGGACCATAAGGTTTAACGGCAGGGATATTTCTGCTGTACCGATGTCTTCCCATGTAAGGGCCCTCGAGATCGCGAATATTCTAAAGGGTTGGATAGAAAAGGGAGACTTTTACCTTACCGAACCGCAGGTAAAGTTACCGACGGTGAAACCTGTTTGAAACATTATGGACATGCCTGCGTTAGGAATTTTGGGGCCTTTATAATAAAGGAGGATTTTATATGCTTAACAGGGGAGGATTAGCCTGATGTTGCTTAGTTTAATGAGAAAACACGCCAAGTCCTGGCTTATCAAGGTCTTGATAGGCATCATCGCATTGGTGTTTATCTTTTACTTCGGATACTCTTTCACCGATGAAAGTGCAAAGGTGGCTGAAGTGAATGGAGAGGTTATAAGCCTGCTGGAATATGAGAATGCTTATAGAGAACTGCTGTCCGGTCTTCAACAAGAGTACCAAGACATGTGGAGTGATAGTCTCATCGAGGCATTTGATTTAAAAAACAGGGCATTGGAGTCCCTGATAGAGGAGAAGATTATAAGCAGAGAGGCCGAAAAGACAGGCCTGGATGTCACCGAAAAAGAAATCAGGGATAGGATTGTTGAATTCCCCGCTTTCCAGTATAATGAAGGTTTTGACAGTAACAGATACAGGGCGCTTCTCGCAAACTACAGGATGAGTGCCGAGGATTTTGAGCAAAGTATCGCCCAGGAACTTCTGCAGGAAAAGTTGATGCAGTTCCTGACCACGTTTCTGGTAGTGAGTGATCAGGAGGTCCTGGATTACTACACTTATTTAAATGAGAAGGTGAAGATAAGCTTTGTCCGGTTTTCAGCAGAGGACTTTAAAGATTCAATAAACGTGGATTATTCTCTGATGGAGGATTATTTTGAGCAACATAGAGAGGGATACCGAATCCCCGAAAATATCAGAATAGACTATATCGTTATCCATCCTGAGGATTTCAGGGATCAGGTGGAGATAAATGAGTGGGAGATAAGGGCTTATTATGAAGATAACCCTTCCATGTTCAAACAGGAAAAAGAGGTCAGGGCCAGGCATATCCTTTTCCGGGTGCCGTCGGATACCACCGAGGATGGAAAGGAAAAGATAAAGGAAAAGGCCTTATCGGTTCTTGAAAAGGCCCGCAGCGGTCAGGATTTTTCAGAACTGGCAAGGGAATACTCGGAGGCCCCTACAAAGGAGCAGGGCGGCGACCTGGGTTATTTTTCGGGTGGTCAGATGGTAGAGTCTTTTGAAAAAGCGGCCTTTAACATGGAGAAGGGACAGATCAGCGACCTTGTAGAGACCACCTATGGATATCATATTATCAAAGTGGAGGATATAAAGGAGGAGCGAGTAAAGGACTTCGAAGAGGTTCGGGACCAGATCCTGGACATTCTGATAGGCAATGAAAGCGAGGATCTTGCCCATGAAAGGGCCTTATCGCTTATAGACCGGATGCCCTACGAAATGGATTTAGCTGAGTACGCCGCGGAAAATGATGTTCCTGTTATGAGCACGGAATATTTCTCCCAGGAAGACCTGATCCCATATATTCGAGGGGATGAAAAACTCAAGAAATTAGTCTTCTCCCTTCAAAATAAGGAAATCAGTGAGGTAGTAGAATTTAATGACGATTTTTACATCATCCAGGTAATGGACAGAAAGTCTTCCTACCTGCCTGAAATGGATGAGGTGGCCGATCAGGTAGAAGCGGACTATAAAGACTATCTGGCGACAATGGAGGCAAAATCAGCGGCGGAGAGGTACCTTGCAAGACTAAGACAGGGAAAGGATTGGGATGAACTAGCTGAAGAAATGGATATGCGGCCCGAGACCACTGATTTTTTTACACGGTTGGATTTCCCTGAGAATACTGGAGTCATGCAAGGGCTGAACGAGGCGGCCTTCAACCTGAGCGAGAACAACAGATACCCGGAGGCTGTGTTTGAAGGGGAGGAAGGGATATTTGTCATCAGGTGGGAGGATAAGCGGGGAATTGATAAGGAAAAATATCAGGAAGAAGAACAGCGATATGCCGATTCAATTATTTCCTCGAAGAGACAGAACCTGTACTATAGCTGGCTGGAAAGGCTGAAGGACAGGGCGGATATAGACCGCTCCCGTTTTGCAAGGTATAAATAGGACATTAATTCCTTCTCTTCCTCTTCCTGGTCCTCATCCTGGGGGACGGAGGATTAATGCCATGTTCTTTGAGCCATTTTAGGACTTCTTCGTGAAGGTCCTTGAGAGGGGCTCGGTTTAATATAGTCTTGTACATTTCCACTTCAGCCATCTCGTCACTTAGCCCGAGACAGTGGGAAAGCTTACCCGCTTGACCGGGATGCCTTGCCACACATGCCTTGAATGTCTTTACATTCCTCTCCCGGAGTACGTGATTGAGCTGTCTGTGGAAAGCGGCATATCCCCTTTCAACGTCCCTTTCGTCCATATTCTTTAGTCCGCAAACGATCGTTTAACCGTTCAATGCCTAACATGTTTCTTGACAGTCCGCAAGGTGTTGTTTAAGAATAGATAAAGGCGCAAGACGACAGATATAGGATTCAAGGATTCGGGGGTTCAAGGTGTCGAGTGAGAATAGCTAATAGCTAAAAGCTGGTTCCCGGTCACAGCCATTCTTTTCAAGACGACATCTATAGCATTCGGAGGACGTGGTCTTGTTTTCAAGGGTTTGGCAAACCTTTTCCTGTTTGCAACGGTACATTCTACGTGGTGTCCTGGTGGAGCAAACCCTTGAAAACAAGACCACTGCATACCTTGGGTGGGATTCTTTTAGAGATGTCGTCTTGAAAAGAACACCCGTGACCTCGGGAAAGGCTGGAGTTGTGGAATTAAGGAGAAGTGCTGTTCCTTTTATGAGTGACTATCGGGAGGGCGCTGTTATTTCATGGGGTTACGGCTGGGGGACCCCCTGGCCCCGAGCGAAGGCGAGGGGAACAGCGGAGGGGGTAGGCATCCCACGGCCGTAACCTCTTGAAATGACCAGCCCGGGAGATACGGAACGAAGAAAAGGGACAGCACTTCGTGGACAGCCATTGTTGTCAAGAACACGTATTAGGATTCAAGGATTCAAGGGTTCAAGGTGTCGAGGGAGAAGAGCTATTAGCTGAAAGCTAACTACAAATAATGCTCAACGATCATTACGGAGGTGCGATATGTCCAAAGGAGGAAATAGAATGACAAAAGATTTTGAGAAGGCGCTCAAGATCGGGCGTCCGCCCAATGTGAAGAGATTATTTCCTAATTCAAGGGCGTTGCTGGTGGGCGGAAAGGTTGTCGACCGGGCCCTGAGAGCCAAGGGCAAGGCCATGACCATAGCGGCAAACGGAAGAAACCGTTTTGTTATCCGGGGCGCACTTTCTGCGGCACAGAGGGCGAATGCCGCCATAATTATAGAGATCGCTAAATCAGAAGGAGGAGCAAACGCATATTGCGCGGTGAATTTCTGGAATCTTGCCGCAATTGTAGATGATGTATGCAATGAACTTGGTTTAACCATCCCGGTGGCTATCCATGCCGATCATTATAGCATAAAGGGGGATAAGGATGTAGAAACGGGAAAGGTGGAGATCCCCAGCATGTTTGACGCGGGTATTACCTCTATTGCCATTGATGCCTCCCATCTGCCCGATGACCAGAACCTATTGGCCAATATAGTGCTTCATCCCTTTCTGCCGCAATGGGCAGGCTATGAGACTGAGGTTGGTGAGATCAAGGGCAAAGAGGGCCTTTCCACCGTTGAAGAGGCGCTTTTTCTGATCCAGGGGCTGAACGCGCACGGGATTCTCCCGGACTGGATCGCCCTAAATAACGGGACTACCCATGGTATTGAGGCAAGTGATCAGGGCATACGGGTACCGTTGACACAGGAGATCCATAATGCGCTGGCCAAGTATAAAATATCGGGTGCCCAGCATGGGACTTCGGGCAATAATTCTGAAAGATTACGCCGGATAGCCAGCGAGACCACTACCACCAAGGCCAATGTCGCCACTGCCCTTCAGATGATTACTTGGGGCGTTAAGGTGAACGAGTTCGGGAATGCCTTCCTGGATGATGAGGGTGAATTTGTTAAGCTGCCGGACGGAGGAGTTTCTGAGTCCTTATGGAAGGAGATGACGGAATACGCCAAATCAAAGGATATCAAGGGCGGTAATTATAAGAAGCTCAACCTTCCTTTCGAGAACAAGATGCTGGCCCAGCCAAAAGAGATCCAGCACAGAATGACAAAAGGTGTCGAGGATTTCGTTTATGACCTCCTGACAAATGTATTTAATGCCGGGGATACAGCCCCCCTTGCCTTTGAGGCCATACTCAGCGCCGGTTCTTATGACTTGGGGCCAAAGGCAGAGAAGATAGAAGACAGTGCCGAATGGACTGAGGAGAAGATCAGGGAGCGAGCCTCAAAGATGTCCGAAGGGAAAGGATCTGAAGGAAACTTTGATGACTAAAGGGCAAAGGCCTGAGACCGAAATCAATATGTCCCATATATGGGTAAAGGACATTAAAGAGGATGTACGTGTCCATGGCTGTTATCTGGTCAAGTTAAAGAGTATGGGGCAGACCAAGAGCGGAGAGCCTTTCATCATTATCACCCTGTCCGATCGCACCGGTGATGTGGAGGCCAGGGTATGGGAGAACGCATCCCAGTTGTCACCCTTATTTAAGGAGGGAGATATTCTGGAGGTGGAAGGACGCGCGGGTTCTTATAAGAACCGGGTTCAGCTTGTGGTTTCGACTTTGACGGTGGTCGAGGAAAGTGATCCGGAGCTCTTTCTTGAGCCCGCACCCAGGGACATGGAGGATATGATGAAGGCCCTGCGAAGGATAATCAAAAAGATAAAGGATCCCTATCTAAGGACCCTCTCAGACAGATTCCTTTCAGACCGCACTTTTATGGGGCTTTTTAAAAGGGCCCCCGCAGCTAAGAACTTTCACCACAATTACATAGGGGGATTGCTGGAACACACCCTTTCCGTCTGTGAATTGTCCCTGCGCGTAGCCGAATATTATCAAATACTGGACAAGGACCTGATGATTGCCGGAGCCTTTCTCCATGATATAGGTAAGGTAAGAGAATTTAATTACGATGCACGGATAGATTATTCTGATGAGGGACGGCTCCTGGGTCATCTGGTGGAAGGGATCATGATGGTGGAGGAAAAACTGTCCGGGATAAAGGATTTTCCCGAAGAAACCGGCCTCAGGCTTAAACACATTATACTTAGTCACCATGGCCAGTATGAATTTGGATCCCCCAAGAGGCCGAAATTTTTGGAGGCCTATGCCCTCCACCTTATGGATGACCTGGATGCAAAGATGAACGGGCTCGCGCGTTTTATGGAAAAGGATATTAAGGAGGGGGCATGGACGGATTTTAACAGGATGTTTGACCGGTATTTTTTGAAAGGCAGGATTTCGGAAGGCGAGGAAGAGGAAGACCACGCAATGGCTGGGCAGGACGACGGGCAGAAGAGTCTTTTCAATGTAGAAAAGTAATGATTCAAGGTTATGTAGATAATCAGTGAAGATGTCCAGTATAGGGGGTTAATCTAGGTACACGGTATCAAAGCCTACCGGTTTTTCCAGGACAAATATCTGATCAGGGATGGATTTATTGAACACCATCTCCTTTCTGTTAAGCACCAGATCCCTTTCCCCTTTTATGTTGTTCACTGATAGCTCCGAGGCGTAATAAATCCCGTCATTTTCCTTAAATCCCGAGAAGGAGATATACCAAGACTTACCCGGAAAAGAGGCACGTTTCGGCAGGAAATGTTCAGGATAGAGCTCTATTATCTCTATCTCCATACCTTTTTCATCCATCAGGCTGATGCTGTTAGTGTCTGAAAACCCTATTTCGTCATAACATGCGATGGGTGTATACCCCCTTAACACAGACCAGACAACAGCGGGGTCCCAAAAATTTCCCGGTAACAGGTCTGAAAGGGCTTCAGCCGTTATATTACCCGTATAGATCTTCTTTTCTTCAAAGGAGAGCACCTTAATCCTTTGGTTATCAACCAGGATATGAAGTACAGGCATGCCCCATGGATGAGTGATCTCGATCTTCATCTTAAAGGGTTTCTTGGTACCGGCTACCAGGATATCGGCTTCCGATTTGAACACCCATCCTTTTAACACGACAGTTCCCAAAGAATAGAATGAAGATATCCTATCCTCCTGATCCAGCATGTCTGAAATAAGCTCCGCAGCCTCATGAGGGCGTGGAGTTGTGGGTGGAACAGGGTGGTAAAGCGCCGCACATCCCATGGAAAAGATGATAAAGATCGCTAGGATCAGGAAAGGCAATTTGACTGTGAACAGGTATTTCATAATGCGGAGAATGTTGTTGATTCCTGAAATCAGGCAGAGAGCCTATTGGGCCGTAATTGCCGGCTCTCACCCCGGCTTTAAGGTAGACGGCGGGGCAGGAGCAGAAATAGAAGACAGGTTGCTATTGCTCGAGGAATCCTTTCACCTCCTCAATCTTTTCCATTATTCTATCATAAAACTGGGTTTCAAGGGTGATGGCCTTTTGATACATTTCCAGGGATTTCTCATATTCACTTATTTTGAAATAGACATCTCCCAAGTGCTCGGCAATGGTCGGGTCATGCGAAAGAAGGGAGAAGGCCTTTTTGAGAAAGTCCAGCGCCTTGTCATAGAGTCCCTTCTGGTAATAGACCCATCCCAAACTGTCAATAATGTAACCGCTGTTGGGTTTGATTTTCAATGCCTTTTGAATTAAATCCAGGGCCTCGTCAAGTTTTATACCCTTTTCAGCGTAAGTATAGCCGATGTAGTTCAGGGAGTCAGCGTGATCCGGATCGATCTCTAGGACTTTTTTCATCTGCTCAATGGACCCCTCTTTATCTCCTGTCTTGTCCAGCATGACACCGAGTCGAAATAGAAGCTCCGTGTTTTTACCTTGGTATTTCAAGCCGTCTTCGATTACCTCCATGGCCTTGCCGTATTCCTTTTTGGCATCAAAGAGAGAAGACAACATCAAATAGAGATCAACCTGTTCTCCATCAACTTCAATAGCTTTTTTAAGGACATTAACCGCCTCATTGTATTCCCCCATTTCATCCAGAATGTAGGCCATGTGTATCCGGGAATTTACAAAACACTCTGTTTCTTCCGGAATCATTCCGTAATGCTCGAGCGCCTTTTGAGGTTGTCCGTTTTCCTTGTAGGCAAGGGCAAGGTAGAATCTTGATTTGTAGTCTCTGGGCCATGTTGTAACGATAAGGTCCAGTTCAACAATGGATTCGGCAAGTCTGCCCTGCCCCAGATAATACAGGCCCAGGGTCTGTCGTATGGGCTCTCCAGGTTCGGATTCTCTCTCTATATCTTCTATAAGCTTCCGCGTACTTTCCTCCTGCCCTAGCGTGCTGTATAATGATAAGAGCCGTTCTTTCGCCACTCTATTGGAAGGATAGAGTTTCAACAGCTTTCTATATAGCTTGGCCGCTTCTTCAAATCTCTTTTCCATCTGATAAAGACTGGCCAGGTCAAAAAGGACCGGTTCGATGGTGTCATCTAATTCAAGGGCATGAAGATATTCCTTTTCCGCTTTCTCATATTCGCCGGTTTCTACGTATATCCTTCCCCTGTAATAGTAGGCGATAACCAGGCCGGGATTCTGTTTTATCAATTCGTCAAGATGGACCATGGCTCCATTAAAAAGTCCTTTTCTAATAAGTGTAGTTGCCAGGACTAACCTTATCGGCTCTTGGCTGGGATCGATTTCAAGGATGGTTTCATACTCTTTTTGTTCCGATTCCCTGTCACCAGAAAGAAAGTACAGTTCTGCAAGAAGGAGGTGGGAGTCAATATCATGGGGGTTGATTTCTACACATCTTTGGGCCTGTTTGATTGCTCCCGTGGAATCCCCCAGTCTCTGCAGCAGGATGGCCATTCTTCTATTCAGATATACTGAATCAGGGTCGGTCTCTATGACCGCGGAAAGGTGTTCCCTCGCTTCTTTATAATTGCCCCGAATCATGTTAAGGGACGCCAACATAAAATTCATATATGTTTCCCGGTCAAGCCTCTCACTCTTCTCAAGCGTCTCTATATTCTTGTTAGGGGTCTCCGGCTCCAACGCTGCTCTATCGGTTTCCTGCAAAGATATAACCGGCTCCATGGCAGCGGGATTCTTTCCCGTTGTGGCACAGGAGAGGAAACACCAAAGCAGCACAGGGACCGCGAGAATTATTGATCTGCGAAAACAGTTTTTTGTCTTGGTATGTCGGTTCATAATAATCCAATGCCTCGGAAATGGCATAGCTTTATGCCTTGTTTCATATGCCAAGCCTATAGTCTATTTAATGAAATCCGAGAACTCCTCATCAAAATCAGGGATCTCCTCCCTAAGCCATTTTTTGATATTATTGACAATTCTGGATTGGATCTGCCGGATCCTTTCTCGGGAGATGTTATATTTATCACCCAATTCTTGAAGAGTCTTGGGATTGTCGGACATTATACGGTTATCGAATATATCCAGTTCCTTCTCAGACAGCCTCTGTCTAAATTCTTCCAGTTTTTTCAGGAGAAGTGATCGGTCTTCAGCCGCTGACAGTTGTTCATCAATATCCACAGCCCTGTCCGGCAAAATAGAACTATATTCCTCTTTTCCTCCATGCCCTATGGGCGCATTGATAGAGACATCCCCTCCTCCCAGTCGCTGGGTCATTTCCTGGATATCCTCTTCCTTGACATCGAGGCGTTCTGCCAGCAGCTTGGGTTCAGGCAGGAATCCCAGTGCTATCAATTTATCTCTTTCCTTTGCCAGGTTAAAAAACAATTTGCGCTGTGTCTGGGTAGTGCCGATCTTGACCAGCTTCCAGTTCTCCATAATAAACTTCAGCATGTAGGCCTTGATCCAGAAGGAGGAATAATAAGAGAATTTGATGCCCCGGTAGGGATCGAATTTCTTTACCGCCTGTAAGAGACCCACATTACCTTCCTGGATGAGGTCCAAAAGACTCTTCGTCCAGTAACGATGAAAGTCCATTGCTATCTTTACCACAAGTCTCAAGTTGGAGGTAACGAGCTTAAAGGCCGCTGCCTGATCGTTGTGTTCCCTTACCCTGATGGCAAGCGCTACTTCCTCTTCCTTGGTCAGCAGGTCATACCTCTTGATCTCCTGCATATAGAATTGAAGGGGATCATAGGGCACAATAGCCCTCTCCGCGTTTTGATACACGCGAGTATGATCCGTAGTCGGATACACATCGATGCTGATGTCGACCTTGTTCTCGTTGGTTTCTGGTTTGTGTTTATCATTCATTGTTTTTGATCCGATAGGCCCTTCCTTAAGGCCTTATGTTTATCTCCTTGCAGTAACAATCAAATCCCACTTGGAGCTTTTAGCGGTCAGCTATCAGCAGTCAGCCAAATATTTGTTTCTAATTCTCTTAGCTGATAGTTGAATGCTGATTGCTTATAGCACGCCTCTCCTCCGTAACAGCCTGCCCATCATCTGTAGCGGGGTACCGCAGAGGTTGGGCACGGAAGGGGGAAAGGCGAAAACGATATTTCATGGAGCGGCACTATTTTACAGCAACCCTGATGTATTTTTTTTTGCCCGCCCGCAATAATATGGAACCACCATCCATATCATTCAAGTCTATGACCTGATCAACGGCACCAAGCTTTTTCCCGTTGACATAGGCTCCTCCCTGGGAGATAAGGCGACGCGCCTCGGACCTGGTAGCACAAAGATCTGCCTCTTCGAATAGAATATAAGCCGGGACCCCGTTTTTAATTACTGTTTCGTCTATATGAAAAGTGGGCACGGCCTCGGATAATCCGGAATCTTCTTTCCCAAATAGCTGTCGGGAAGCACGCCTTGCCTTTTCAGCTTCCTCCCTGCCATGACAGATGGCGGTGGCCTCAAGAGCCAGCACTTCCTTGGCGTACCTGATATCAGCGTCCTGTAATGCTCCCAGCCTCTTGATTTCGCCCATGGGCAGGAATGTAAACAGGGATAAGAATCGCACTATATCTTTGTCGTTCTGGTTTACCCAGTACTGGTAATATTCGTATGGCGATGTTGATGCGGGATCAAGCCATATGGCGCCTTGGTGTGTCTTACCCATTTTTGTGCCGGCCGAGGTTGTAATTAATGGGAATGTAAGTCCATGTACTATCTCGCTATCCATGCGCCTGATCAGATCGGTCCCGGCGAGGATATTTCCCCACTGATCATTTCCGCCCAGTTGGAGACGGCACTCGTATTGTTTAAAAAGATATCTGAAGTCATAGGCCTGCAATAGCATGTAATTAAACTCTATAAAACTAAGGCCGGTCTTCATCCGGGCCCTGTAGCTTTCCGCCGCCAGCATCCTGTTGACACTGAAATGACGCCCGATGGTTCTTAAAAAATCAATGTAATTCAGATCCGACAGCCAGTCAGCGTTGTTTAACATTAAGGCCTTGCCGCTGCTGAAATCAATAAATCTGGATAGTTGTTTTTTGATCTCTTCGGCATTTTTGTCGATCTCTTCCTTTGTCATAATGGGACGTATCTCTGTTTTGCCGCTGGGGTCACCTACAAGGGCCGTTCCTCCTCCTATAAGCGCGATAGGTATGTGTCCGTTCATCTGCATGTGGGCCAGAGCCATGATGGGCATGAGGTTACCCACATGAAGACTCCCCACGGTGGGATCAAATCCTATATAGCATGTAACGGGTTTTTCTGAGAGTTCCCAAAGCGACTCCCTGTCAGTAGCCTGTTCGATAAAACCCCTTTCATCTAATATTTCAAATACGTTATCCATCTTCAGCCCCGTAAACCGTTGATTCAAAACCTTCAGGGAAGCTTATTCTGATAACCTTGCCGATTCTCCCCAGATCCGTTATCCTTTCTCCGTCAAAGTCAAACTCTATACCTCCCGCGTTCCCTACAAGTATATCAAAGCCTTTCTCGGCAACCCATTGGGGTCGGCTGCCCGCCTGAAATATGTATTCCTTAGGCGGATTATCATCCACATATATCTTTATATAGGTTCTCATGTTTACAATCCCTGTAAGAACAAGCTCACCTGGGGCAGTGGCTAGAGGCGCTATTGAATAATCAGGGACAAGGGCAACCGCTTCAGCAATGTGATCAACCCCGGATTCAAGAGGTTCCGTCGCGTGTTCGGATGTTGCCTCTTCAAGAATGGGGGCCTCGTCGGGCTGTGGTTCATCTGCAAAACTCGATATCTGTTCCCCCGGGATTTCAGCTTCTTTTTTTTGGAAAAACAGGAGGCTATTGTCCGCCCACAGATAGATCCCCGCTGCCAGGGCCGCGGTCAACAAGGCTAGAAGCAGATAGAGCCTTTTTCTGTTGGGTTCTTTTGGAACCGTAAGGGGCATGGGGATTTCTTGCGTCACAGGGGCGATACTTTCAAAGAGGCTGATGGCCTCTTTTCCGTCAAAACCGACACCTTGGGCGTAGGCCCTGATAAATCCCTTTACATAAACAGGAGAGGGCAGATTATCCCAGTTCTCGTCCTCCAGTGCCTCCAGGAATTGTTTCCTGAGTCTGGTAATCCGGGCCAATTGATCCAGCGTGAAGCCCCTCTTTCCCCTTTCCCCTTTTAAAAGGATGCCCAACCCTGATTTTTCCTGAGTCGCCATGTTAACTTTGAATTCCCTCAAATTATCCTAAAAGATTATCTTTATGTAGCTATCTTCACGCAGATCTTTGATCCAGGAGGCATATCTCTTTTCGATTTCCTCCGAATAAAGCGTTTCATAGATGGACCCCCTTACTTCCTCAAGAGGTGTTACTACCGCATCCTCCCTCCTGATAAGCTTGATGATATGAATGCTGTTTTCCCTGATAATAGGTTCGGTAAGCTCCCCTTCGGGCAAATTTTTGAGTATCTTCGACAGGTCGGGGTCTATCTGAGATATTTGCAGAGCACCTAGGTTTCCTCCATCTTCTGCACCCGGGCCCTGGGAAAACTCCCTTGCCAGGGTACCGAAATCTTCGCCTTCTCTGATCCTGGCCAAGATGCTTTTGGCCTTTAGTGTCAGTTCGGTGAGCTCTTCTTTGTCTTCCGGATTGTTCTGCATCAAGAAGATGCCGGCAATATGAACTTGGCTATCGGTTTTATAATCGTCTATGTGCTCATTATAATACTCTATTATCTGCTTTTCCGTGACGATTGTCTTTGAATTCACCTCGTAATCAATAAGTCTCCTGCGTTCCAGGTCCTCCTTTATTTCCTTTCTAAACCTTTCATAGGTTAATCCCTCGGCCTTCAATTGGTTTATCAGGTCCTCCTGAGTTAATTGGTTCGATTGTTTGATACTCTCCACAGTCGAATCTATCTCAGCCTCTGTAACCTGAAGTTCCATGTCCAGGATCTTGTCTTGAGCGATCTTTTCATTAACCATTTGTTCCAGTATTTCTCGTCTTATCCCGAGGTACTGTTGTTCATCCTGTGTCTTGAGGTGATCGGGACTCTGGCCGGTTATCTCCTCAATCCTTTTTTCCAGTTCGTAAACCGTAATAATGTCATTATTGACAAAGGCCACTATCCTGTTACTGATCTTCGCTGATATGGGGCCTGTAGAACCAAAAAAAGCAATCATACAGGAAATCGATATCAATAATACCCTTATCCTCATCATGCCAATTACCCCTCCTTATTCCAATCAGTATAGATATCTTCATCTATGCCCACCGGGAAGCGATTTTTTAATCCTTCAACCCACTTTGCATAGAATGTCTCTTTTTTTTGAGACGCAAGCATTGATTCAATATCCGCCTTTACCTCAAGCAGGTTTTGAACCCTTGCATCGCGTACGGAAAGCACTTCAAAGATGTGGTACCCGTATGGTGAATCTATTATAGGGCTTTTTTCCCCTACGCGGAGGGCGAAAACCGTTGCCTCTATTTCTTCTTCGAGTTGGCCTTTGGCTATCCAGCCCATGACGCCCCCTTTCTCGGCATCAGGAGTAATGGAATACTTCTTTGCGAGTTCTGCCATTTGATCTCCTTCGGAAAGGCGGTGCAGTATTTCTTCAGCCTCCTCCTGAGATCGTGTTACTATCTGGCGTAACTGAATCATCCGCGGCCAGGCAAATTCATCTTTGTGTGATTCATAGTATTCTATTATTTCATTAAACGTTACGTCAGGAATGTCTCCAAGGACCTTTGAGATCACCTTTTTTATAAGAAGGTCCTGCCTTAACTCCTCTTTCCATGTATTGATATCTATATATCTCTGGAGAAGCATCTCCTTAAAACCGGATTCCGGGTAATCGCTTTTAATACCCCTTACGGCCGCATCCAGTTCCTCGTCCGAAACGGTTATACCCTGTACTTTTCCGTATTCCATAATCAGATATTTCTCTATTATTTTCTCGATAATAGAGTTAATCGCCGTTTTTGCCTCCTCGTCCGTCATTCCCATCTCGGAAATAATACTGCCTATCTCGGCCCGGAGTTCTGCCTTGGAGATACCTGTTTTGCCTACGGTGATGACCGCTTTTCCTTCGGAACCATGAAAGATTTGGCACGCCGAAATAAAAGAAAACAAAAAAAGGCAAAGCAGATATTTTTTAATACGGATAATAACCTCACCAGGGTTCTTCACTATTTTATCTCCATTATAATATCAATAAACATACCACATGTTGCTGCACTCGTAAAAGGTCTCTAAAGTCGTTAACCCTGAGAAACCAGGGAGCCGGATCTGCTTGTTTTGACTGGTTTCCGGCCGGACTTATATCCCGCGCTCGATGGGCGACCGGAATGGTAGCTGAGGGCATTTTTCGACTTTTTAAGAGTCCATCATATGTTGAGAGAGGACTTGAAATCCGGAACTAGCTGAAAACAATAGACTAACAGTTGAGAGGGAAATTGCAAGAACATTTTTTCAGCTGAATCTAATTGGCCATATCGAAGATGTAGAATTCTAAGGAAGAGAGTCAAAACAGGGAAAGGGTTAAGAGATGGTCGAACCAATTTTCATAATACGGTGTTTATCTTTTCCGCCTTGGAAATTAATATATCAGCTTCCTCCTGTGATATTTTTTTCTTTTTCTGTTGCTTCTTTACCTGTTTTATAAAATTATCAAGGATTTTGATAGGTTTATTGTTTTTGTCTCTTTCGAGGGCATTAGCGGCTTTTTTTAACTTTGAGATTAAGGAATTTGTAAGTATTTTACGCAGATTAAGATTATACACATAGGTCATTAGATCATCGATTAACTGAGAGGGGGATATATCTTCGACGGTCGGGGTGCTGGTTTCAGTTGTGGAACCCGTAAAGTGTATAGAACAACCGATTTGTGGATATCGAGGGTCTTCCGGGTCCATAACGAGCCATACATAGGTTCCACCGCAAGGACACTCGTACCTATTATCAATAGTCAGTCTCGGTTTATTATTTTCAGCAAAATAGGCCAATTCCTCCATTTCTATATGATACCTGTTGGCCTGACACTGGGATGCGAGGGCCTTTTCCCTGTATTCCGAGTAGTTAGGGATGGCGATCAATGACAGCGACCCGATAATGACTAAGACCATCAACACTTCTATAAGCACAAATCCGGCGCAGTTATTTGTACGGTCTCGAGATATCATCATTTTACCACCTCCGGAACCGGTCTCTTTTTACTGACACGAATTTCCTTGAACCCGTAGAGTTCCGGGTTGGGGCTTCGCGCCACGACATCTCCGGTTTCCTTTGCTATGATAAAAGGTTTTTTGCTTGCCGGACAGACAAGATTTTCTCCCGGCAGTTTACCTTCCTGCAAAAGTTTCGATACTTTCCAAAGATTTCGAATACAATCATCGGTCTTTGCATCCGTATTATATGTCCCGTTCCTGAGAGGTCTATCTTCCTTTAAAACACTAATAAGATCAGGGGACTGATAGGCCATTACACCCAGGCCGATCACCACAACGCCCCATTGCCATGCATGCCACAGCACCTTTTTAAGTTTTTTCTTTTCCTTCCGTGTCTCACCCTTTTTCCTTTTCTCCTCCAAACGATGATCAATGCCATCCGCCGCTTCCTTGGCCACTTCGAGGGCAACGCACCGGCCGCAGAGGAATCCTTTATCACAGGGGATAGCGCATTGATCACATAGTTGTCTTTCGCAGTTACTGCAACGGGCGACGGACTCTTTATCAGGATGATAATAACATGGCATGGGTTTGGATCTCCTTGAACAATCTCTTTATGATTCACATCTATTCAACCGTCAGCCTCTTAAGAAGCCTGTCTACTCTGACTAGTAGTCTCTTGGGGTTCACCGGTTTTGTTAGGTAATCATCCGCGCCCGCATCAATACCTTCTACTTCCGAATCCTCGTCTACTTTTGCGGTCAGCATAATGATGGGGATATAACGGGTGGCAAGCTGAGATTTTAGTTTTTTAATAAGGGCCATGCCGTCCATCACAGGCATGAGAAAATCCGTGATTAAAAGGTCCGGCTTTTCCTGTAAGGCAAGTTTAAGTGCCTCCAGCCCGTTTTTAGCGATGCTGATGAGATATCCTTCGGATTCCAGGATATTTGAAAGGATTTTTAAAATAATCTCATTATCGTCTGCCAAAAGGATTTTACGGGGCCTGACCGAGCTGAAAGATGAAACCGGCCCTTCCCGCGGGATCTCCTCTTGAGGGGCTTTTTCATAAAAATCAGGCTGAAAGATATTTTCACTGGGAATTTCCCCGATCTCGGGCGGGGCCACGCGAAAGACTTCCTCGATAGTAGTCATCCCCTGAAACGCCTTCCGGATTCCATCCGTACTCATGGGTTGAAAGCCGTTCTCTTCAGCGGTCTTTTTAATGCTTTCCGCCGTGCCCGCGGATGTTATGGCTTCTCTCAGGGAAGATGTTATGATTAAAACTTCAAACAGCCCCAAACGGCCCGAATAGCCGGAATAGTTACATGCTTCGCAACCAGCGCCTTTCCAGAAGGTAATGTCCTTTTTCCCGCCAATATGGGGGGGGAGTCGTTTCAGGATCTGTGGGCTCAGGGGATCGGGAACCTTGCAGATTGGACATATTTTTCTGACAAGCCTCTGGCCAACCACGGCAACAAGGGAGGAAGAGAGCAAGAAGGGCTCGATTCCAAGATCCATAAGACGCGTTAAGGTGGAAGGGGCATCATTCGTATGCAGTGTGGAGAACACCAGGTGCCCTGTCTGAGCGGCCTGACAGGCGATGGATGCGGTTTCCGGGTCTCTTATTTCCCCTACCATTACAATATCAGG
Source organism: uncultured Desulfobacteraceae bacterium (assembly GCA_964418945.1). Classification (GTDB taxonomy): domain Bacteria; phylum Desulfobacterota; class DSM-4660; order Desulfatiglandales; family HGW-15; genus CAYUYB01. Next base: position 9,324 of record CAYQNR010000037.1, on the reverse strand, counting down.
GTCTTGTCGAAGTATCGATCTAAGTCCTGCCGCAAAAGTAATACCGGCCGTGGGATTAATCTGTACCTGGTTGATTCCCGAAATATCGAATTCCACCGGATCTTCCACTGTAATGATGTTGACAGTAGGACTGTTGAGCCTGTTAAGACAGGCATAAAGAGTGGAAGACTTTCCGCTTCCTGTAGGGCCGGTGATGAGGATCATGCCCTGGGGCATGTTGATGGCATTCACGAAGTCCTCAAAGATCCTGTCGGAAAGGCCGAGGTCTTCAATGTTCGTCTTTGCGGCATCCGGGTTCAGAATGCGAATGGTCACAGTCTCGCCGTAGGTGGCCGGGATGGTGGATACTCTCATATCAAAAATTTTACCGCCGTATTTGACCTGGGCCTTGCCGTCCTGCGGTTTTCGCCGTATGGATATATCCATATTGGATATAATTTTAATCCTGGATACAAGAGAAGCATGTATATGCCGGTCCGTTTTCATGATCTCCCGCATAATGCCGTCTACACGATAGCGGATGATCATGGAATTTTTTTGAGGTTCTATATGGATATCACTGGCTTTCATTTTAACGGCGTCGGCGATGACTGCATTAGTAAACCTTACAACGGGGGGCCGTTCCGTGAGGTCTAACATCTCCTGGATGTCAGTGAGATCCTTTTCCTCCATGTCCTTTCGCTGAACTATTTCGATTCCATCATCGATTGCGGGTCCGGAAGCAAGATCCTTTTCAAGGTCTTTGTTGGGATAGTATCTTTCGATGGCTTTCAGGATATCTTTTTCAGGAGAGATGGCAATATGGATACGTTTCTGTGTAACAAAACGCAGATCATCTATCGCGTATAGATCCAAAGGATTGGCCATCGAGACAAGGAGACCTCCCTCTGTTTCTTTGATGGGGATAAGCAGATGGCTTTCAGCCAGTTCGGAGGGAACCAGGGATATGATATCCTCTTTAATCTCGATGTTTTTTAATCGGACCATGGGGATATGGAGTTGATCGGCCAGGGCCTTGGCTATGGTTTCATCATCGGCCACGCCCATATCGATAAGGATATTTCCCAGCTTCTTTTTCTGGACTTTCTGGATTTCAAGGGCTTTGTCCAGGGTCTTTTCGTCGATAAGCCCGGCTGAAATCAGACACTCTCCCAGCTTTTTTCTTCCCTTAGGAGGCTTTTTGCTATTAACCGGCTTGTTCATTGGACGACTCCGGGGGATTTTTGGTTATGGAAGAGACATTGTGATACGCGCACACGCGATTTCTCCCTTCCGATTTGGCCATATAAAGGGCATCATCCGCACGTTTAATGATGGAGTCCAAGCTCTCGTCGGACGTAGGCTTGAAAGAAGCTACTCCAAAGCTGGCTGTTATTTGAACAGGTAATGATGTGTTATCCTGAAACGAGCATTGAATACTCTCCACATTCAGCCTCATCCTTTCTGCAGTAAGTCCAGCCTGTTCCATGTTTGTATCAGGCAAACATGCGATAAACTCCTCACCGCCGTATCTCCCCACAAAATCATAGGGACGCATGTTTTCAGATAATTCAGTGGAGAATTTTTGAAGGACAAGATCACCGACCTGGTGCCCATGGGTATCATTAACCTTTTTAAAATGATCGATATCCGTCAATATGAGGGAAAACTCCTTGTGCTTGCGGATGCTCCGGCTGATCTCCTCTTCCATTCGTGCCATAAAGGCCCTTCTGTTCAGAGCGCCGGTCAGAAAATCCGTGTTCGCTAACTGTGTGATCCGATGCTCCAGATTAATGATCCTTTCACCGATCTTCACCCTGAACTTCAATTCTCCCCGGTCAAAGGGCTTGATGATAAAATCGTCCGCCCCGGATTCCAGGCCTTTGATGACATCTTTTTTATCGCCCTTTGCGGTAAGAAGGATAAAATAGGTGTAATCAGGTTTGTCCATTCTCCGGATCCTTTCACACAGTTCCACTCCGTCCATGGCGGGCATCATCCAGTCGGAAATGACCAAGCTTGGGGCTTCAGATCCCTGCATTACTTCCCAAGCCTCTAGTCCGTCACAGGTGGATATGATCTCATAGCCCAATTCACCTAAGAAAGTTTCAAGGAGATGTCTGGAAATAGGGTCATCCTCTACAATCATTACCCTCATATTATATCTCCATTAATACACGGTTTAATTCGACTTCTAGTGCGGCTATCTCGTTTTCGAGTTCCTTGAAGGCCTCTTGGGCCTCAGCCATTTTATTCTCTTTTCCTAATTTTTCAAGTCTATTGGCGGCCTCGAATGAGAGCTTTGCGCTGAAATTTCCTATCGCGCCCTTCAGACTATGGGCAGCCCTTTCAAGCATATGGGCATCATTATTAGTAATCGCGTCCCTTATCCTCTCCAGATCATGAGGCAGGTTTTCCAGTAACATCTTTGCTATCTCCTGAAAGAGATCCTTATCTCCGTCCACAATCTCTAAGGCTTTTGACAGATCAAATGTATCCATGGAAGATCTCCTTACTTTTTTAAGTTCGGAATTTTTCTTCAGCATCTTGTAAAGACTCCAACGTTTTTTTGTGCATGGCGGCTTGTTCTTCCAGTTCACTGACCCGCTGTTTTAATTCATCATAGGTAGGTTGTTTATTCATGTAGATATCTCTCCTTTCTTAAAATTTAATAGTTGACTTAATGTCTTCTTTTAAATTTTCATACTATAGCTATTGAGAAAACAGGTATTGGCTCCTTAAGGCCTTTAAGCAACCGCGACGATTCATGTTGCACCTTGAATTGTGATCCGAGCTCGTCTATGACCCGTTGGGTAGCGAGTATCTCCCCGGAACGCGCATCTGCTGCCAGACGCTGAGCGATATTAACCTCCATACCGATGATCGTATAATCGAATCTCCTTTGCGACCCAACGTTTCCCAGGAAGATGTCACCGGAAGTTATACCGATGCCGAGGCCGATCTCCCCTATCTCATTGTTTTTATTGGACCAAACCTCTTTAAGTTCCGTGAAAATCTTATGCATCATTATAGCCGAACCAACCGCCGAATTATCCGGTTCTTTCAGAGGAACCGGAGCCCCGAAAAAGGCCAGCAAGGCGTCACCCATGAATTTGTCCAGGGTGCCGTCAAACTCGAAAATGATTTCAGTAAGTAGATTAAAAAAATCATTCAGGAAGGATCGGAGTATTTTTAGGGGGAGAGTCTGGACCAGAGGCGTAAAGTTCCTGATATCGGCAAAGAGGACGGTGATGTCTTTGATCTCTCCAATCTCAATGGGGTTCTGATCGTGGGAGATAAGGATACTAGCGACTTCCGGTGAAACGTATTGTTCCAGAATAGTGCGCATCCTGGTTTTTTCCGCCTTTTCCTCCATAATTCGTAGATTTTCCATGGCCATGACCGCCTGGCCGCAGATAATGGAAAGCATCTCTATATCAGAATTACTGAAGGGGGTGCCTTTTCCTGTTTTACTGATATTCAACACCCCAAGACATTGGTCCTTGGCCTTCAACGGAAATGAGATCGCGGCGATAATATCCTTTGATTTTAGGAGATGGGCATATTCGGGATTATCTTGTGGGCCTCCATTAAGGATAATGGGCTCACCGGTTTGAAAGACTCGCCCAGCGATCTTTTCGCCCGACTTGATTTGGACTTTAGGGAGGATATTCTCACTGATACCTTTGGACGCTGCAATTTTAAGACAACCCTCCTTTTCTTCATAGAGCATGACCGATATCCTCTGTGCCCCAGTCTGTATGAAAATGGTCTCGATCAACTCGTCAAGAATCTCACCTGTTGAACTGGAAGCAATAAATTTTTCACCGAGGCTAAATAGCGGAATCAGCGTCTTGAGACGTGTGTTTTCCTCTTTCAGGGCGACCTGTTGAAAAGAGTAATTAACGACCTGAATCAGTTCACGGGTCGTAAAGGGTTTTCTGATAAAACCACTGAAACCATTTTCCATGGCCTCAATAGCCATATTCATGGTGCCGTGGCCAGTAAGCAGCACACCGATCAGGTCGCGATGTTTTTCTCGCAAGGCCAGGAATGTTTCCAGACCACTCATCCCAGGCATCAACATGTCTGTCAACAGCATATTAATTGGTTCGGAAGCGGCAATCTTCAGGGCCTCATCGCCGCTGGACGCGGTCATGACGTCATATCCTTCATGGATGAGCATTGTTCTACAAAGGTCCACAATCATCTCTTCATCATCCACAACAAGTATTCTCTTTTTTATTGTCATATGTGGCCTTGCTATTAAAAATGGAATATTGACTATTGAATATTTTCTATATTTTTTTTCTTGCTGTTTTTCTGGATGAAAAGAAGATGGCTGTCAACTCATAAGCCTCTTTTTCAAAGGTACTACATGGCTACTTTTTAGTAAATTTTCATCTTTTATAAATTCAAGCCAGAAACCGGTCTCGTCTGTTTCTTCGAGTACGATGCTGAGCTTTGCAACAAAGCTAGCCTTTGTCTGCGCTAGAAGTGTTGCACGATAATTTGCTGCAACGGATGTCGAGCAACGTATTAACTGGTTTCTTATATGATTCCCCAGAGAAGTTTTTGGTAGTGAAAGACTAAGCTTAACACACTTATGAGCAAACTGTTTTGTTCTCTCCTTCAATTCTCCTGTATTCAATTCTTTTTCCTCAGTTGATTACTGTTTAATTTTTTCAATCTTCAATATTCAATTTTCAATAATCAATTCTTATTCCCGCTGGTGATTGGCAATTCGACCGTAAAAAGGCTTCCCTTTCCAGTTTCACTTTTTACGCGTATATGACCTCCATAGGCAGTGATCATCCTGTGGCTAACCCAGAGGCCGAGACCCACCTGACTCACCTTTTCCTGTGTAGAATAGAAGGGCTCAAAGATACGGGAAAGGTCTTCAGGGGATATGCCGGGACCGTTGTCTTGAAATGATATGTAGAGGTATTTGTCCTTTTTGCCTGTCATGATCTTGAGTAGAGGCTGTTTGATTTTAACTCCAGAATCATCAGCCTGCACCCCGTCGGGGAACCTGTATACTCCGGTCATCGCGTTTAGGGCATTGCTGATCAGATGGAAAAACAGTTGTTCCATCTGGGCCTGGTCCGCATTGACCAGGGGGAGGTCCTTTTCCAGTAAAAGATCAAGCTGTATTCCGGAATCCCGCATTCGTCCTTTAGATAACAAGAGTGTTTTTTGGAGGGCCGCATTTAGATCTGTCCGAATTCCGGGTTGTCGGTTGTCACCGGCAAAGTCCAGGAGACTTTTGGTAATTTGACTCGCCCGGATCGCTTGATCTCGAATCTCTTTAAGATATTTGGTTTTCTCCTCGTCATCGATGTCAGCTACAAGAATCAGATCCGCATATCCCAGTATTCCAGTGAGCGGATTGTTAAGCTCATGGGCCACGTTGACAGACAGATCCCCAAAGGCGGCTATTCTGGCTGAAGTTAAAAGTTGATCCCGGGTTTTTTTTTGGGAATCCAGCGCAATTTTCAATTCCATGTTTGATTGCTGGAGATCCTCATAGAGCCTGGCGTTTTCAAAGTTATAGGCCAACTGTTGAAGAAGTGTCTGGAGAAATTGGACATCTTCTTCTTTATAAGGGGTCTGATTTTCATCTCTTCCTAGGACAAGCACACCGATACTGTTTCTTTTAGCGACAATAGGGAGGTACAGGAGACGGGGGAGACCAATATCAGGGATATTGAGTTCTATCATCTGAGTTTCCTTGTTGATATCGTCTATAACGATAGGAGACCTTTCCCGAACCACGCGACCTGCGAGACTCTTGTCTGCGTCGAGTTCCAAACCTTCTTTGATATTTCCGTTTGTATCGGAGATCGCGGTGATATAAAGGTTCTGGTCTTTTCCACGTCTTACGGCCATGTATCCGGCTTCAGATGTCACCGCATTCATGGTTTTTTCCAATATGAGCCTGGCGATTTCCTCCATATGAATGGTTTTTGAAACGATTTCTCTGATTTCATTAAGGGTTGAAGACTGGACTGCTTTTACTCCCAACTCCCTGGCCGTATTTTCCAGTTTGGAAAGGGTGCGATTGAATGTGTCCGCTATTATGGCTAGTTCCCTCGTGTCTCCCGCCTTTTGAACATTTTTCAATGCTCCCCTTTCCGCTTGCGACATTGCGGAAGAGAGTTGTTCAATATGTTCGGCCATCCTCCTGAAGACGATGAAGCCTTCTAGAATCAGGATTAGGGCAAGGGCGATAAGCGAAGCGGGAAGAGCGGTATTAAGAGTGCCGATCCTGAAATATATAAAGGCAAAGACGACAAAAGGGATGACGGTCAGGCAGGCAAATATCACTTTCAGCCTTTGCCTTATGCCCCTGTATGACCTGTAATCGGAAGTTGCCGCGGTACTTGATATTTTATTGTTCATGGCGTTTCCCCATTATGAATGACCTTTTAACAATGCATCCAATGTCGTGATCGCAAAATCCCGACGGAAATCTCTTGGTATCGTTCAAAAGTGTTGGCATATTTTTTTCTATTGGTCGGCCATGCTGTTTTTTGAAAGGTGATATCTCAAAAGAAGATTCCACCCAAGTTATGCCGTGGTCTGATTTTAGGGGTTTACGCCCCTGAAGCAACTTAGAATATTCGGTCATACTAAGGAAAATGTCCCTTAAACCCCTAAAAACAGACCACTAGCAATTAAAGAGATAGATATCACCTTGAAAAAAGCAGCATGACCGGAAACTAGTATTGAGACATATTATTAATTTTATACAAGCTTTGTACCAACACTTTTGAACGTGACCAACCGCTTATTCGAATCGAAAATGGCCTGTTGAGACAATTTTTTCACAGGCATCAACAACCGCCGGATCATAAAGGATATTTTTGTTTTTTAAAATCTCATCAAGGGCAACCTCTAGACCAAGGGCCGGTCGATATGGCCGGTGGGAGGCCATGGCCTCAACAACATCCGCCACGGCCAGTATCCTTGATTCCAGAAGCAAATCTGCACCGAGTAAACCATGAGGATACCCGGACCCGTTCATCCTCTCATGATGCTCAATGACAATCCGTGCGATCGGCCAAGGGAATTCTATCTTTTTTAATATATCATAACCGGCTTGAGGGTGGACCTTGATGAGATTGAACTCGATATCTGATAATTTCCCGGGTTTAGTGAGGATCTCAGCTGGCACGGCAATCTTGCCCAGGTCGTGGATTAAACCTGCCATAAATATTCCTTCGATCTGTTCATCCGGAAGCCCCATCTCAATGGCAATGGATTGCGCAAGATTGGCAACCCGTTGTTGATGCCCGGCGGTATAGGGATCCCTTGTTTCAACGGTGGAAGACATGGCCTGAATGATTCCTTCCGTGCTTTTCCTGAGTTTTTCCAGTGTGTTTTGAAGCTCTGACGTTCGTTCATTAATGACATGCTCCATATTTACCAGATTCATCCGATTGTTGATTTCCAGTTTTCTTCGCCTTAAGGCATTGGAGACATTGATCATTAATTCGCTGGGTTTAAAAGGCTTGATGATATAACCATAGGCTCCTATATCCAGAGCGGTTTCCGCGAGTTCCGTATTATCTTCACCGGTCACCATGATAACAGCCGTGTCGGTATAGGAATCGGACAGATATTTGATAAAATCCATGCCTGACTCACCCGGCATATTTACGTCGCACAAAATAAGTTCAAAATGCTGATCTTTCATAATGGATCGGGCCTCTTTGGCATCAGAAGCTATACTGCATGAGTATCCGCTCATACCCATCAGATGAGACAGCATGTCCTGGATAGATTTTTCATCATCTACAATCAGAATATTTATCTCCTCCGGATTGGCATTTTCAGGATATTTATCATCATTATTATCAAGAGTGAAAATCGACATTTTTATGAATCCTACGAAGTGTTTTCTGTTTTAATGAACCGGCATTACTTGTCCAGAATCTCCCTCACCTTGCGGCCCAGGGAATCCGGAGTGAAAGGCTTCTGAAGAAACCCCTTCCCCTTGTCCAGGACCCCGTGATGCACAATGGCATTGTCTGTGTAGCCGGACATATAAAGCGTCTTTATATCCGGCCTAAAGACCCTCAATCTTTCCTCCAGTTCTCCTCCGTTCATACCGGGCATGACCACATCTGTCAGCATAAGGTGAATGGGCCCTTCATGATCCCCGGAAATGCGAATCGCCTCCTGGCCGTCCGCCGCGATCAGAATCCTGTAACCTAACCCTTTAAGGGCCCTTACTGTGAAATTGCGTACCATGTCATCGTCTTCAACAATCAGGATGGTCTCCGAACCTGTGAGGGCCTTTGGCTTTTTATCCTTTTTCTCTTTCTTTAACGATTTTTCGACCCTGGGCAGATAGACCTTAAACGTAGTCCCTTTCCCCGGCTCGCTGTAGACCCATATGTTCCCCTTGCTCTGCTTCACAATTCCGTATATAGAGGAAAGGCCCAGCCCTGTCCCCTTTGCCTTTTCCTTGGTCGTGAAAAAAGGCTCAAAGAGATGTTCCTGGACCTCCCTTGTCATTCCTGTTCCTGTGTCGCTCACGCTCAACATCACGTAAGGACCCGGCGTTACAGCTATATGGTTGCGGGCATACCCTTCATCAAGGTCCACGTTTGCCGTCTCTATAGTAAGCTTGCCACCTTTCAGCAGGGCATCCCTGGCATTCACCGCCAGGTTCATAATAATCTGTTCGATCTGTCCCACATCCGCCTCCACCTGCCCCAGGTCAGGCGACAGGATTGTCATTAGCTCGATATCTTCACCAATGATTCGGCGGAGCATCTTGTCCATATTATTGACCGTCTCATTTAGATTCATGATCACGGGTTGCAGGATCTGCTTCCTGCTGAAGGCCAGTAGCTGGTGGGTAAGAGCGGCAGCGCGATCTCCGGCAGCCCTTATATCTTCCAGACCTCTACGCGTCGGAGCACCCTTTGGCATGCCCATAAGGATGATATCGGCATTCCCGATAATAGTGGTTAGGATGTTATTGAAGTCGTGGGCAATGCCTCCAGTCAGACGCCCCACGGCCTCCAGCTTTTGGGACTGCAATGACTGCGCTTCCATCTTCTTTTTATCATCCTCCGCTTTTTCCCTTTCAGTAATATCCAGGAAGAAGGTGGAGCTGTGATGACGACCATCAATAATAATCCTCGGGGTTGTAATAATATCCGTATATATTATTGTCCCGTCTTTTCTCAGACAGGGTATGTGCTCTTGAAACATTGGTTTATTTTCTCGCTCATATATCTCGAACTCGGAAATCACTCGGTCCAGGACCTCCGGCGGATGAATGTCCTTCACGGTCATATGTTTCAATTCATCTTCAGTATATCCCAGCAT
>CAYQNR010000036.1:0-30870 GCA_964418945.1 uncultured Desulfobacteraceae bacterium | reverse complement strand
GGACGAAAACATTAACAGCATGCTAATTACGTAAGGTGCCACCCAGGCGGGCGGAGTACTTATTGAGATAATAGAGAATTCTCGAGTCCGGCCAAGTCTGGAAAAGGCTACCTGCCCGCCTCGTATTGTTTTGTGCGGGGTCATAGCACATAAACGAGTTCGCCGCTTAAAAGAGAACCCCATGGGCCATATAGCGCAAGATATTTGGATATCATTAACTAGCGTACTCATTAACCGGATGAAACTTACAAATCTTGTTACCAAGATAACCAATTATTGAAATCCCGGGAAGTCATATCTGACTTCCTTTTTTTTAGAGACGGGCGATGAGCCTTACCAGCAAACCGCTTAACGCAACCATGGATGAACCAAAGAATATAAGGCTGATCCTTGAATATGACGGAACTCGCTACCACGGATGGCAGAGACAGAAGACCGACATTACCGTCCAAGGAGTCCTGGAAGATAGTATCCGCACCATGGTGGGAGAACCGGTCGTGCTTATCGGTTCCGGAAGGACTGACGCCGGTGTGCATGCCCTGAATCAGGTATGTAATTTTATTACAAGATCCCAGATTGAACCTGATTCCATGAGGCGAGGACTAAATTCGCTTGTTCCTGATGATATCTTCATAAAACAAGAAGAATATGTCCCCCTGGATTTTCATTCCCGATACAGCGTAAGAAGCAAGACCTATGAATACAGGATATGGAACAGGAAAGAGGCAAATGTATTTCTACGCAACTATTCCTGGCACATCCGGGGGGACCTGGACATAGATATAATGAAGGCAGGCCTTTCCATCCTAATCGGCAGATATGATTTTTCTTCCTTCAAGTCGAGCGGTAGCACCAATAAAGATCCTGTTAGGAATATATTGCTGGCGGAACTCCATGGCCCTTCAGAAGGTATTCTCATTTTGCTTTTTGAAGCAGACGGTTTTTTAAGGCATATGGTGCGCAATCTTACAGGCAGCCTTGTTGACCTTGGAAAAGGGAAACTCAGCTTGGAAGGATTTAAGGAAATTCTTCTCTCACGACAAAGAGACGCAGTGGGTATAAAGGCCCCGCCTCAGGGCCTTTTCTTAAAGGATGTTAGGTATTAGGGCTTAGGTTGTGTGAATTTTCCTCGGCCACTCTTCAGACTTTAAAGGTCTTTCGGGGTAAAAGAGGTGCTTTTACCCCTTATCCATCTTATCGATTAATCCAAAAATAGGCTTATTACTGGCCGTGATGTGTATGTGCCGGAGCAGCGTCATCATCATCAACAGCAACAGCTACGGCAATTCCCGCTGCCACTACTGCTGCTGCTATTCCCACTATAGCCGCTTGGCTCATCCCTGCAGCACCACCAGCCCCTGCAGCGCCCGCGGCTGTTGAACTTTCTGCCATGCATACAGAGGAAGTTACAGGAATGAGGATCAAAGACAGCGACAGTATACCAATAACGATTTTCCACGTAAAACTTCTCTTCTTTTTCATACTTAAAACCTCCTGAATAATGGTTTAACCCTCCCTGCTTTTTCCGTCGATTCGTTTATTAAATATCAATAAAAAAAGCAAGTCAAGTATTTTTTTTGGTTTTTTATTCTCTTATTTTACCCAATCTGGCCTTAAATCTGGCCTCCATAAGGTCTTTACAAACTGATCCCTTGACCATTTTTCTGTCCATACCCAAGATGATGTCCAAGAGTTGATCTCTTACAGGCATGTGCTTTTCATCATTGACAAATAACTAAACAAGGTTTAACAGAAATTATGACAAAAATCAATTAAATTTAACGGCAGCATCAACAAAAAAAAGGAGGGCGTATGGCAAGACAGGGGGTATCTATCATCACATCCACACTCATGGTGGTCCTGTTTTTCTCAGGCTGTACATCAGGTTCCGGCAGGATTTTTCACGGCAGTGCTGCTGTAGAACTGGTCAATTACGTGAACCAGGGCCTCTTGCGGATAGCGGAGCTGGAAAGAAAATCTTTGGAAAGCTATGCCTCTGTTATCGGGGAAAATTACACGACAGACCAAAAGGTATACGAGGAAATGAAAGATTCCGTTATCCCTCTGTATAAAAGATTCCTTGATGGGCTGAGGGATATAGACCCAGAGAACGAAGAGATAAAAAGAGTGCACGCCATATACATCCGGGGAGCTGAGATGATATATGACGGATTCAAGACCAAGATGCTCGGCATCGAAAAGGAAGACGAAGATATCATTATTCAGGGAAACCAGAAGATCGTGAAAGGTCGCGAAGACGTCAAGCAATGGCGGTTGGAACTCCTGGAGTTATATAAAGAACAAGGCGTGGCGGAGATCAAGGAATAATGGGCACAGGTGCACACCAAAGACTTCTATAACGGATCTTACAGCATTATGGGTAAACAGAACAAATACATATTCGTATGCCAAAATTGCGGTTACCAGTCTTTGAAATGGGTAGGACGATGCCCTGAATGTAATCAGTGGAATACTTTCGCAGAGGAGATCCCTGTGCAGGAAAAGAGGCCCGTAATGTCCTCCAGCATAGGCGAACCTCAAATGATTAATTCCATATCCATTGATCCAGAGTACAGGTTCAAGACAGGTATCAGGGAATTCGACCGCACCCTTGGCGGCGGATTGATACCGGGCTCCCTTATCCTGTTGGGGGGGGAACCCGGGATAGGAAAATCCACACTTATACTGCAGGTTGCCGGAGGGCTTTCAGGTCAGGGATTAAAATCCCTCTATATTTCCGGGGAAGAATCACCACAGCAGATAAAACTAAGGGCCAGACGACTCTCTATTGATGCGGACAATCTTTATCTATTAACAGGGACCTGCATAGAAGATCTCTTTGACAGCATAACCGGACTGAAACCGGACCTTTTAATTATTGATTCCATCCAGACAATCTATACTAATGCTCTGCCCTCCGCTCCGGGAAGCGTGGGGCAGCTCCGCGACGTCTCGGCAAGGTTTCTCAGGTTTGCAAAGGAGAGTAACACACCGGTTTTTCTTATCGGACACGTGACCAAAGAAGGAGCCATTGCCGGGCCGAAGGTGCTCGAACATCTTGTAGATACAGTCCTTTATTTTGAAGGTGACAGCAGCCATATGTTTAGAATAGTGCGGGCGGTAAAAAACCGCTATGGTTCCACTAATGAAATAGGCGTCTTTGAGATGAAAGAGTCGGGGTTGAAACAGATCGGCAATCCTTCCAGGATATTCCTGGAGGAGCGACCCCAAGGCGCATCCGGTTCTATGGTAATCCCATGCATTGAAGGAACAAGGCCCGTTCTAGTGGAAATACAGGCCCTTGTAGGTCCCAGCCCACTGGGGATGCCGAGGAGAACGGCAATCGGCGTTGATCACAACCGAATATCCCTTCTTGTGGCGGTACTGGGGAAGAGGGTAGGTGTAGAGATGGGAGATCAGGATATATTTGTGAATGTTGCTGGAGGCCTCAAGGTGGACGAACCTGCGGCTGATCTGGGAATCGTTTCCGCCATGATTTCAAGCTTTTTAAACAAGCCCGTATCCGGGGATATGGTAATATTCGGAGAGGTCGGGCTTACAGGTGAGGTTCGCGGTGTAAACCAGCCTGAATTAAGGATAAATGAGGCGAAAAAGCTGGGATTCGCCAAATGCATCGTTTCCAAAAGCAACATGGAAAGTTGTGCGTCAGTAACCGGTATAAAGATGGTGGGAATAGATTCCGTGAAGGAGTTGATGGAGTCGCTCTTTTAAAAATATTTTTCAATTAATCTCGCCACCTCCCCAAATCAGAAAGGGGCACCCTTTCAGATCTTACCTGATTGATTCTCGCATTAGGATCTTCGTATCCCACAGCGATGCTGGTAACCACTCTTTTCCCTTCAGGTAGATTCAAAAAATCTTTTATATCATCACCAAAGGCCTTTACCAGGCCGATGGGACATGATCCCAGTCCCATGGCATGAGCCGCGAGTACAAAATATCCCACAAAGATACCGATGTCCGTAAAATGAGAACTTGAAAACACCTTATCCATATAAATAATAACCGAGGTCGGTGCACCATAGAAGTTACAGCTCCCCTTATTGATAAACTCCTGAAAAGGTACGCCCTCCGGGATACCCGGCAGCATGCAGTTTAGGAGCCCCTTCTCCCGTTCAATGAAAAAATGCGGCAGGGGGTCCCTCGCATCCGGCCCGCATGAAACATTTCTCTCCCTCATCCTTTTTACCAATAATCGGCTCAGCCTTTTTCTTTCTTTCCCTGAGACCACAACAAACTCCCATGGCTGGAGGTTTATCGCAGACGGCGCCCTTATTGCCAGGGAAAGCAACCTCTCAAGGGTCTCTCTCTCCAGAGGTATATCCAGAAACGCCCGGGTGCTCTTCCTGTCTCTAATAACCTTTAAGACATCCATTATCTGCTCCTCATTATCGCAGCCCAAACTCACAGATTGCAGTTCAACATTTTGCTGTTTTATAAAAATCTAATCAAAAAGAACATCTTTTAACAAGTCAAAACTTGCAAAGATGGAGAAAATTATTTACTAAGATGTAAGAATAATTTGGGTTTACATAGATTCGAAATTCATGATTGTGGGTTCATCCGGTCAATGAGTATGTAAAGAAGTATGTGCAGGGTCACTGCACATAAACAAGTTCGTCGCTTAAAAGAGAACCCCATGACCCATATAGCGCAAAATATTTAGATATCATTAACTAACGTACTCATTAACCGGATGAACCTGATTGTCGGTATGAGGTCTTTTCAGCCTAAATAACAGGCACTAATTTCGGATTTCAGGAGATATTATCATTGATATCTGCTTTTAAAAACACACATCCCATGGAATCATGGGAAGAGATGCTTTCACACAGCATAACCACTCCTAAACAATTATCTTCCCTGTTTCCTCAGATTGAGGAACACGAGATAAGGGAGGTGATTTCGAGATACCCAATGTTGATAAACCCGTATTATCTGGGTCTTATAAGGAAAAAGGGAGATGCCGTATACAGGCAGGCTGTCCCGGATATCCGCGAAATAACCCGAAACGAGGGAGTCGTAGACCCGTTAAACGAAGAAGGTCTTTCACCTGTTCCGGGTCTCACCCATAAATATCCTGATCGAGTCCTTTTCCTGGTCTCCGGTCGCTGTGCCATGTATTGCAGATTTTGCAACAGAAAAAGAAAGGTGGGCATGCCGTCAATGGTCACCGGAAAGACCATACAGGAAGGCATCTCTTACATTAGAGCGACCAAAGCGATAAGGGATGTACTTTTATCAGGCGGGGATCCCTTGCTCCTCCCGGATAAGGACCTATTTAAAATCCTCAACGAACTCAGGTCTATATCTCATGTGCAAATCATACGTATAGGCACGAGGATACCATGTACTCTCCCCCATCGTGTGACAAAACAACTCGCGGACATGCTTAAAGGTTTTCATCCCCTTTATATCAACACTCACTTTAATCACCCTTCGGAGATAACCCCACAGGCAACCTTTGCATGTTCCCTCCTGGCCGATTCGGGCATACCACTTGGTTGCCAGACGGTGCTCCTCAGGGGGATTAACGACAACACCCTGATAATTAAGGAATTGATGCTGAAATTACTTGCCATACGGGTAAGACCGTACTATCTGTTTCAGATGGACACAACAAAGGGAACTTCCCACTTCTGGACAGGCATCAAAAAGGGTTTAGAGATCATATCTGAATTACAGGGGGATATTTCAGGCTTCGGCGTCCCCAAGTTTGTAATAGACCTACCCGGAGGTGGAGGCAAGATTCCCGTTACCCCCAAGTATATCCGCGCCATCAAAGGTAATGAACTGTTGATCAAAAACTATCTAGGAGTTGAATACAGGTATCCCATAATAGATCATGAAGATGACGACGGAGATAGATGAAATAATTGACTTCAAGTTGGAATTTGAGGATTGGGATCAACTCCAAATCAGTCTATGGAGAACCAGGATTCAAGGTGTCAAGGGTGGATTATTTTGTTTTTAAGCTTTTCACTCGAACCCTGGAATCCCCGGATCCTATATATGTCATCTTTCCGAGAACAGCTCTGTGACCTTATGCAAGGCCGGAGGGGTGGCACTAGGGCGAAGGGCTGTTCCTTTTTTGAGTGACTATCGGGAGGGCACTGTTATTTCAGGTGGTTACGGGTGGGGGACCCCCTGGCCCCGAGTGAAACCGAGGGGAACAGCGGAGGGGGTAGGCATCCCACGACCGTAACCCCTTGAAATGACCAGCCAGGGAGATTCGGAACGAAGAAAAGAGACAGCCGTGACCTCCTCTTAGCTGTTTTTTGAAAGGGGATGTGTGAGGGGTATGACTGAGCGAGCGAAGCGAGCAAAGAACAATATAAACGGAATAGCGGAC
Source organism: uncultured Desulfobacteraceae bacterium (assembly GCA_964418945.1). Taxonomy (GTDB): domain Bacteria; phylum Desulfobacterota; class DSM-4660; order Desulfatiglandales; family HGW-15; genus CAYUYB01. The sequence goes on along the minus strand of CAYQNR010000036.1, from coordinate 24,497 downwards.
TAATTGGTAGAAGGGTTAACAATATCAGTAAAGGGCGAATATGATAGGAGTAACATGCATGGGCGGCGCACGTTCCGTCACCGGTTCCTGTTATTTAATAGAAAATACCACGGGCAATAAATTTCTGGTTGATTGTGGTCTTTTCCAGGGCGGAAAACAAATAGAAAACCGTAACCGGGCCGGATGGGGCTTTGATCCCCGCGAGATCAATACCCTGTTTCTGACCCATGCGCACATTGACCATAGCGGGAGAATACCTAAACTGGTAAAGGACGGTTTCAAGGGCCGGATAATCACATCACCCCCCACGGCGGAACTTTGTGAAATCATGCTTCTTGATTCAGCCCATATCCAGGAAATGGATGCTGAGTGGCAGACACGAAAGAATAAGAGACAATCAAGGAACGAGGTAATACCCCTCTATACCACCGCGGACGCGGAGGAAAGCCTCAAATTATTCTCTCCTGTTGAAAGAGACAAGATAATAGAGATCGAGACAGGGACAAGGGCAAGACTCCGAAACGCTGGGCATATCCTTGGGTCATCCATTCTGGAGGTATGGGAGAATACAACGGGCAGCGATGTCAAGATCGTCTTTTCAGGCGATATCGGGAAACATGATCAGCTGATCCTTGAAGATCCCTATGAGATATTTGCTGCAGATTACCTGTTTATCGAATCCACCTACGGCAATCGTCTGCATCGTTCTTTTGAAGAGAGTAAACATCAGTTTCTGGAGGCTATCCGATACGCGGTATCCGAGGGTGAAAAGATAATAATCCCCGCCTTCGCGGTTGAAAGGACTCAGGAAATCCTTTATATCCTGGGAGAATTCCAAAGGAATGGTGAATTGCCCGATATTCCCATCTACCTTGATAGCCCCCTAGCCATAAAGGCTACCCAGATATTCAGAAAGAATAAGAAGTATTATGATAAAGAAGCAATGGCCATAGTGAACCAGGGGTTTGATCCCTTTGATATGCCCAGGCTACGTTTCACTCCTACCACCAAAGAATCCATTTCCATAAATGAAGAACGGGGCTCCTCAATTATTATAGCAGGAAACGGGATGTGTACAGCCGGCAGGATAAAGCACCACCTTAAGCACAATCTCTGGCGACCCGGAGCAAGCCTGGTACTGGTGGGCTTCCAGGCTATGGGAACTACCGGTAGAAAGATTGTTGAGGGTGCCAGGTTTGTGAAGATTTTCGGAGAGAATGTGGCTGTCAAGGCCAAGGTATACACTATTGGCGGATTCTCCGCCCACGCCGACCAGAAGGATCTTATGGCTTGGATCGGCAATTTTAAGGAATCCCGCCCACGGGTATTCCTAGTCCATGGAGAGGAATCTTCCAGTGAGGCCCTCGCACAAAAGATCCGGTCAGAAGCAGGTCTGGAAGCCTATGTCCCCGCATGGAAGGAGCAGCTTATCCTCAAGGCAAGAGAGATTATTCGGGAGAAACCTCCCGTTAAAGGATATCCCGAAAATACCTTGGAAGATTCATTGAATACTATCCTTGACCTGGAAAAGGAGCTGGATAGGTTGAAAAAACGGCTGAAAAAGAAAAAGGAAGGCGTAAACCAGGATATTATTGACAAGATTAAATATATCAGGGAAGAGATCCGCACCATGCAAGGGGAATGAGATCATCCGCGCCCCGCTTTTCCGGCAACCGGCTTGACTTCCTCTCTGAAAAGCCTTTATATGACCCTGATTTCTCCATAATTGATCAAAGGCTATGGCTTACAGTCTTCAATAATCGACTATTTTACATATCTAAGGAAAATTGTATTGAATTCCCCCAAAAAAATTAAATCCACACTTAAGTATCTCAAGAAATTGTTTATCATGCCGGACTCTCCCGATAAATTCGTGGACTTCGGTCATGAACTACTTGAGATGATTCATGTTTTTTTCCAAGAAAAAGGCGGAATCCACAGCAGTGCAACCCTCCCCGAACTCAGTGATATCTTTAATCAAACATCAATCCCGGACAGCCCTCTCCTCATAAAAGACGTCCTATCCGAGATCAGGTCAAAGGTTATAAATCACTCTGTCAAGGTAGGCAACCCTTTCTATATAGGCCATATGACCAGTGCGGTCCCTTATTTCATGATACTGCTTGAGATGATTATCGCCGCCCTGAATCAAAATCAAGTTAAGATAGAGACGGCAAAGGCATCAAGCTTTGTGGAAAGGGAACTGTTAGCCTGGCTTCATAAACTGATATTTAAAAGAAAAGACAACTTTTACGCCAAAAACATCCATAATCCCCAGGTTGCCCTGGGTAATGTGACTTCAGGAGGGACTATTTCCAATCTGACAGCTCTGATGGTGGCAAGGGAAAAGGCCTTCCCTCCGGATCGTGCCTTCCCCGGACTCCGGACTGAGGGAATGGATAAAGCCCTTGGCCATTACGGATACAAGAGAGGTGTGATCATAGTCTCCACCAGAGGTCATTATTCCATTACCAAGGCCGCTAATCTTCTCGGAATCGGTGAAGCCAATGTCATTAAGATACCTGTGGATAGCGATAACCATATTGATATCACAAGACTACTTCGAAAAATAGAATCCCTCCGGAGAGCCGGCAAAAACGACAAAACCAAGGTGATAGCTATTATCGGTATTGCCGGTACTACTGAAACCGGCAATGTGGATAATCTTGAGGCCTTGAGAGATATATGCACTGAAGCAGGCACCCATTTTCATGTTGACGCCTGCTGGGGAGGCCCCGCTCTCCTTGTGGATGAATATCGGCCTCTGTTCAAAGGGATAGAAAAGGCGGATTCTGTCTCCATTGACGCCCATAAGCTGCTCTATTGTCCCAATAGCATGGGGATCGTCCTTTTCAGGAACCAAAAGGACCTTAACCTTATCAAACATGAATCACGCTATATCATACGACGAAATTCCGTTGATACCGGTCGCTTTACCATTGAAGGATCAAGGCCTTTTGATTGTCTCAAACCCTGGGCTTCTCTCAAGATCATCGGCAGGAAAGGTTATGGTCTTCTGTTCAGACACGCGCGAGAGTCAACCAATTATCTGAGGAAGATTCTCGATAATTGCGGTAATTTTGAGATATTAAATAACCCTGAGCTTTTCATTCTCAACTATCGCTTCATCCCACTAACAGTCCAGAAACAGATCGCTATCTGGAAAAACAGCACTTCATCCACCGAGAAAAGCGGTAATCCCCACAAAACCAGGACAAAGATCAGGAATGTAAATCGGCTTATTAACGGATTGAATGTCAAGCTGCATCGAGAATTAAGAAGGGATGATACAACCTTTGTTTCCAGAACCACCCTTGAGTCCACTCCCTATCGACCCCAGAACATAGTGGTTTTAAGAGCGGTTCCCATAAATCCCCTTACAGAGAAAAACGTGCTTGACGAGATTGTGAGCACCCAAAACCGTATCGGACTCCGGATATGGCAAGAATTTGAATCCGCATATATGCAAATCAAGGAGGAATCCGATTAGAAAGTCATTCTATACTCTAGTCACTATGTCTATCAATAGAGCGATCTCCCTTCTTGCCAAGATGCAATCTCTTATCTCTGAATCACCTCACCCAGGACAAGACATTTAAAGCATCATACCCCTGTCCCACAATCGGTACGCAAGTCAGCCCAGTTATTAGTCGGGCCAAGTTACAGATTTAGTTTGTTGACTTCACGAAAATGTGATTTACTATATTTTTGAATATATTACTTGAGCCCTATAACCTGGGTGACAACGGGTATATGAAAAGACTTTTTTGAAATTGGCGTAATATTTCAGCCCGACAAAAACAATCAAGGAACCCTGCAATCTCTTTCCATACTGACTGTTACCACTAGAAAGGAAAAGTATGCCTCAACAGGAAATACCGGAATTCTTTAACGCAACCGATTTTTTCATAGACCGAAATATACGCCAGGGAAGAGGCCACAAGGTAGCCATATATTCGGATTATAGGAATTATACATACAATGATGTCCAAAAGATGGTCAATAAGACTGCCAACGGAATGCGAGATCTGGGCGTCAGGGTTGAAGACAAGATTATGTTATTAATTCTCGATATACCTCAATTCTATGCCATGTTCTGGGGCTCTATTCGAATCGGTGCCATACCCATCCCGGTCAACACCATGCTGACTTCCGGTGACTACGAATTTTACCTGAACGACAGCAGGTCCAGGGTGCTGGCTGTGTCAGAGGAGTTATTGCCCGTAATTAATAATATTGGAGGGGATCTCCCCTACCTCCGTGATATTGTGGTCCTGTCCGAGACAGAAGGCGCAAGGATACCCTTCAAACAGAAATATAAACGGGCCTCTTCGGACATAAAGACCGCTTTCACTACCAAGGATGACGTGGGCTTCTGGCTGTACAGCTCAGGATCTACTGGGTCTCCGAAGGGAGCAATCCATTCTCAATATGACATGGTGGTGACGTCTGAGGCTTACGCCAAGAATGTATTAGGCATTGCTGAGAATGATATAATTTACTCAGCGGCACGTATGTTCTTTGCATATGGCCTGGGGAACAGCGTATATTTCCCAATGTACGCGGGATGTTCGGTAGTTCTGAACCCCCAACTTCCCAAACCGGAGACTATTTTTCAATATCTGGAAAAGTATCGACCCACTATCTTTTTCGGGGTACCCACCCTGTACGGTCAGATCCTGGAATATCAAAACCGTCTTGACCAAGAAAAAGGCATTACACCTGATCCCAACTCTGATCACCCTTTTTCCTCAGTAAGGATATGCGTGTCTGCAGGTGAGACATTGCCGACCGAGATATACCATCGCTGGAAAAGGCGTTATGGTAATGATATCCTAGATGGTCTCGGGTCAACGGAAATGGGTCATATATTTCTCTCCAATCGTCCGGGCGAAGTAAAACCGGGTTCCACCGGAAAACCGGTACCCGGATACGATGTGAGAATAGTGGATGATGAAGGCAATGATGTGCCTCAGGGAGAAACAGGGACTCTAATGGTCAAAGGGCAAGGTGCCGCCCAGATGTACTGGCGTAAAAGGGATAAATCCCGTAAGACAATGGTGGGCGAATGGATTAACACCGGAGACAAGTATTACGTTGATGAGGAGGGGTTTTACTGGTGTGCTGGCAGATCGGACGATATGATGAAGGTGGGAGGCATATGGGTTTCTCCCATTGAGGTTGAAAACTGCCTGATGGAGCATCCTGCTGTATTGGAAGCCGCTGTTATAGGTCAGGAAGATTCCAATGGACTGACAAAACCAAAGGCATACATCATCCCCCGGCTTGGATTTGAGCCGGGAGACGACCTAGTTGAGGAATTGAAGAAATGGGTCCTTGACAGGCTTGCTAAATTCAAATACCCGCGCTGGATAGAGTTCGTAAACCAGCTTCCTAAAAGCTCGACAGCTAAAATTCAGCGGTTCAGACTTCGTTTGGAAGCTTAAAACACACCGAACAAGTCCGTCTTTTCTCTGGAAGACAAAGGATACAATTAACAAAAGGTAAGAGGAGGCTAATGATGTTGATAATTGAAGATCTGCAGGTGGAACTCGGAGGAAGTATCATCTTAAAACATGTTGACCTTGAGATACAACCTGGTGAGGTCCATATCCTTTTCGGCCCCAACGGTTCGGGAAAGACCTCCCTTTTAATGACCATCATGGGTTATCCTCAGTATAAAGTATTATCAGGAAAGATAATGTTTAAGGGAGAAGATATCACCCATATGCCTATAAATGAACGCGCCCAACTTGGTATTGGCATGTCCTATCAGCGGCCGCCCACTATAAAAGGCTTAAAGACCCGACAAATGTTACATCTATGCTCAAAAAAAGACATTGACCCGGAAGAACTGGCAGGGAGGGTAAATTTCACGGATTTCCTGGAAAGGGATCTTAATGCCGGTTTTTCGGGCGGAGAGATAAAACGGTCGGAACTGCTCCAGTTGATGGCACAGGATCCCGACCTCATGCTCTTTGATGAGCCGGAATCCGGAGTAGATCTGGACAATATATCCCTGGTAGGAAAAGCCATAGCAGCCCTGCTTCAAAGGAACGGTCCCCGTGAGGATGACAAAACCATGATGGAACTCAGGCTGGAGAGGAAAAAGATGGGCCTGATAATTACCCACACCGGTTATATACTCAATTATGTCGTAGGGGACAAGGGGCAAGTCCTTTATGACGGCAAGTTAAGCTTCGTGAATAATCCCCATGCAATTCTAAAACATATCAGTGAATCCGGATACAAGGAGTGTGTGCGATGTATAACAGAGATCAATTGATGAAGAAGGCGCAAAAGGCCACAAAGAAAAAGAGCGCGATAGGCCCTGATATTAGCCTCGATGATTTTGATGACGCTTCGGTACAACACGCCTATCTTGCGGATGACGAATTGCTTAAGCTTCCGGATCAAGAGCAGCAACGGCTTATTATGGCCGGAATGGACATTACAAAAAAGTACAGAGGCGGGACGTATTTTCAGAAGGACACCACGGTCATTCACTGCCACTCCCCCCAGGAAGGGATCGAAGTTATCCCTATAAAAAGGGCCTTGGAAGAATACGATTGGCTGGAGGAATATTACTGGAAACTCTTAGACGTTGCCACAGATAAATACACTGCCGCCGCGGAACTGGGCCTGCAGGACGGATACGTGATCAGGGCCCATCCCGGGGCCAAATCCATCTACCCTGTCCAGGCCTGCCTCTATATTGATAAGGACGGCCTGCAGCAAAACGTGCACAATATCATTGTTGCGGAAGAGGGTTCCGAGCTCCACATTATAACCGGCTGCTCCACCTCTCCCCAGCTGAAGACCGGACTGCACGTGGGCGTAACTGAATACTTCATTAAAAAGAATGCGAAATTGACATTTACCATGATCCATAACTGGGCCGAGAATATGTTCGTGCGACCGCGCTCCGTGGCAAGGGTGGAGGAAGGCGGACTTTTTTTGAATAACTATATCTGCATGAAACCTGTTAAGTCTTTGCAGATGTATCCCACCGCCCATCTGGTGGGCAAAGACGCGGTAGCCAGGTTTTACAGCATAATTGTGGGCAGTCCCGGATCCGAATATGACCTGGGGGGAAGGATATTCCTAAAGAAACCCGGCAACAGGGCCGAGATCATGGCTCGAACTATCAGCAACGGTGCTAAGATTATTGCCAGGGGGCATCTTGTTGGCGAGGTTCCTGATATAAAGGCCCATCTGGAATGCCGTGGACTACTCCTAAATGGGGGCCTCATACATGCTATACCCGAATTGGAGGGGCATATAGACGGGGTTGAAATGTCCCATGAAGCTGCTGTAGGCAAAATCGCACAGGAGGAGATCTCCTACCTTATGTCCAGAGGTCTTGGCGAGGACGAAGCTGTCTCCACCATCGTTCGAGGTTTTCTAAGCGTGGATATACCGGGGCTTCCCCCCCAGCTGAAAGCTGAGATAGACAAAGCTATCGATGAGAGCGGTAAGGAGATGATGTAATTCCATACCCTGAAGACCTAAAACATAAGTCACCCGATATAACGGGGCTTGCCAGAATGTCAGAGGACCACAACTTCATGCCGGTGTGGTGATTTAAATGAATAAGATCTTATAAAGCTCATAAAGATCTTTTTATAATACCACCCCCCAGGACCGTATCATCAACATAAAAAACTGCGGATTGTCCCGGCGTAACGGAAATTTGCGGTTCATCAAATACGACCTTCGCCCCTTTTTTTCCGTAAGGAGATATGGTCGCTTGAGCGCCCTCGTGCTGGAGCCGGATCTTTACTCTCGCCCTGGCGGGTTTGTCCAGTTTGTCAATGGAGATAAGATTAAGGTTGGAGGCTACAAGGCCTTTTGAAAAAAGGGACCCTTTGTCACTTACCACTATCCTGTTATTCTCGGCATCGATGCTCTTTACGTAAAGGGGTGTTGGAGATGATATACCCAGCCCTTTGCGCTGGCCTACGGTGTAATAGATTATGCCCCGGTGCCTTCCAAGTATATCACCCTTTTCATTGACGATATCACCGTTTTTAATCTCTCCGGGCTTAAAGAGTGAGCCATAGTCATTACCTGTAACAAAATCCTGGCTTTCAGGGTTATCCGATGTCTTAAGCCCTAGGGAGCGGGCGATATCCCTCACCTCTTCTTTCCCGTAATCGCCCAATGGAAAAATAGTGCGGGACAGTTGCTCGGGAGCAAGCCCATACAGGAAATAGGTCTGGTCCTTTGAAACATCCAGGGGCTTCTTCAGCAAAAAACGGCCATTCGATTCAACGATCCTGGCATAGTGGCCGGTTCCGAAAAGATCAAAATTAATTCCGCTCTTCCTGGCCTTTTCCGGGAGGAGCCCGAATTTTATTAACCTATTACATAGGATACAGGGGTTGGGGGTTCTCCCATTTAGGTACTCGCGCCTGAAATTCCCTATTACATGCCTCGTGAACTCCTTTTTTAGGTCAATTACATAAAATGGGATAGCCAACTCCCTGCAAATGGCTGCAGCTGATTTAATATGCTCCTTTTCTTCCGGTCCGTAACAGGTGTGTTTCCCGGAGCCTCTCAGATCCACAGAGCTGTCGAATATCTCCATTGACAAGCCGATAACATCATAACCCTCTTCTTTGAGCAAGGCCACGGCAACAGATGAATCTACTCCGCCGCTTAAGCCTATGGCAATCCTTATTTTTCCTCTTTTCACAGAATATTACCTCAATACTTATGGTTCATTCCATCAATGAATACAGAAAAAAGTGCTTTATACTTAGAGTATAACATATTGGGCTTGTGGTTGCACACTAAAGGCCTACTGCCTGATCCACCATATAGATGTCATCTGCCATTCGACAGGCCGTTCGACAAGCTCACGGTCCTGAGCACCTCGGCTTTGCTCGGTGTCGAAGGACTCATGGCCCTGAGGATACTCGAAGGGCTGCGTTGCCTGCGGTCGCTCCTCCTTGCGGCGTATTTCATATACGCCTCACTCGTCGCTCCTTGGCGCCTTGCATCTAACATCTATATGGTGGCCAGGGTTATACCAAAATCCCGTGCTAATATGAATTATCTGCAAATTTGATGGTGGATTTTGGTACTGAGGAAAGGGAGTCGCGCCCTTGTCAGCCCCCTGACTCCGGGCAGAATTGCTTGACATTCGTAATAGATTTAAATAATTACCTGGTATTAATACAGTAACATAAGATTCGGCCTGGGCCAATTAATGTTATTATTTATTCAAAGTTTGTGGCTTTATTGGGGCTAATGGGTGTTCAGTTTTTGGATCAAATCCTAAAGAATCGTATCTAGGAGATAATCGACATGGAATATTCTATAAGTCCGGAAGGCGAAGAGTTCCGCCTTCCGGCAAAAGAGGATTATGAAAAGGAATATGACAGGCTTGTAAAGCTTGTCGAAGAGCAAAAAGGGTTCGGACGTGAAATCGTGGTTGTCATGGGCCTCGGTTTTGTGGGTTCGGTAATGGCGGGAGTCGTGGCGGATTCCGTTGACAGTAAGACCGGCAAATCAGGAAAATTCGTTATAGGTATGCAAAGGCCGAGCACCAGAAGTTACTGGAAAATCCCACTTATAAACAGGGGAATATCACCGGTAACGACCGAAGATCCGGAAGTAGCACCCATGATAGAACGTTGTGTCAAAAAGAAGAAGACAATTACAGCTACCTATACCTATGATGTCCTTAAGCTTGCCGATGTACTCGTAGTGGATGTGCAATGTGATTTTCTCAAAGAGGAACTCGGTAACCTGAAAAGCGGAAAGGTGGACATGAAAGCACTAGAGGACAGTCTCAGAATCATAGGACAAAGGATTGATCCCCGGTGTTTGGTGCTGATCGAGACTACCGTGCCCCCCGGCACTACTGAATTTGTCGCTTACCCTCTCATAAAAAAGGCCTTTAAGAAAAGGGGCATAAAGGCAGAGCCTTTGCTTGCCCATAGTTATGAGAGGGTAATGCCCGGCAAAGATTATGTCAGGTCTGTGAAGGATTTCTGGCGGGTATGCAGCGGCATAGATGATGAAAGCAGGGAAAGGGCCGTCCAGTTTTTGTCTGAGATTATCAACGTGGAAGAATACCCCTTGACAGTCCTTGACAGGCCTGTTGAGAGCGAAACCACCAAGATCGTGGAAAACAGTTACCGTGCCACCATACTGGCTTTTCTTCACGAGTGGAGTCTGTTTTCTGAGACAAACGGAGTAGATATCATAAAAGTGATCGACGCAATCAAGGTTCGTCCCACTCATGATAATATCATTTTCCCTGGTCCTGGGATAGGGGGGTACTGTCTTCCCAAGGACGGTGGTCTGGGTATCTGGGCATACAAGCACCTCCTTGGTTTCGAAAACGATATATTCAGAATCACCCCAGAGGCCATTAATATAAATGATACAAGGGCCCTTCATGTAGCGCAGCTTGCCCGTGACGCACTAAGAAATATGGGAAGACTTGTTGCCGCTTCTCAGATTACCATTCTGGGTGCCGCCTACAAGGAAGGTACCGCGGATACTAGATACAGTGGCTCTGAAATCATTGTCAGAAAACTGACTGAGATGGGTGCGGAAGTAATTGCTCATGACCCCTATGTGCGGCATTGGTGGGAGCTTGAGAATCAGAGCCATTATCCCGCCACGGGCGGGAGCTGGTCTAGGTTTTTCCGTAACCAGGATCAACTTGAGGGTTTTGTCATGATACAGGATTTAGATAAGGCCCTTAAGGGTTCGGACGGTATTATCCTTGCTGTTCGTCACAAACAATATCTGGATCTTGACCCTGACGAAGTGGTGAGAATGGCGGGCGGAAATATAGCGGTCGTTGATTGCTTCGGCATCCTGGATGACAGGAGAATAGAAAGATATTTTGAGCTGGGCTGCGAGGTCAAAGGCTTAGGAAGAGGACACATAAACAGGATAAAGGAAAAGGTCCGTAAAAAGAAGATGAAAAAGGGTTTTTAAAATAGCTCCAGTTGTTTATATCTTTTCCCTTTTCGCCTCCAGGGGCCGCGTTCCAGGGGTCTGCAAAGATCATCCTCCTGGATAAGGGAAAGAAAAGGTGAAGGTTTCATATCAAGAATGCGGCCGTTGATCTTTCTTTTCTTTGTATGGGAAAGGAAAAGCCTCTGGCGGGCCCGGGTCATACCAACATAAAACAGTCTTTTTTCCTCTGCACCATCATGATCCCCAAAAAGAGAACAAGGGATCAGTCTGTCTTCACATCCTGTAATAAACACGACGGGCCACTCCAGTCCCTTGGCCGCATGGAGAGACATAAGCGCCACCCTGTCCCCTGAAAAAGATGTATGATCAATGCCCCTGTCCAGCGATAGTCTATCCAGAAAGGATATCATATCTCCTCTGATATTTTCGGCCAGATCTTTAAGCCTCAGTACGGCATCCGCATGTTGTCTGACAGAAAGATCGAAACCATGCAATGAGACGGCATGATCGATCATCTCTTTCATGTCCCCCTCCATCTTAAATGTCTTAAGAGCCCTCGATCCGTCTATTTCACTGCCCTTCAGAAGCTCAAGATATGAGCTCCGGTAATATTCTTTATCAGGATAATGAAGTGTCTGAAGAAATCGCCAGATAATACTAACCGGATATCTCCCTATCAGGGGTGCTTCCCCTGACCTCATATAAGGGATGCCAGCCCTATAAAAGGCCTTCTCAAACTCGCCTCCCTGAGAATTCAGTCTGTACAGCACAGCGATATCCCCAAAGCCGAACCCCATCGCATCTTCACAGGAAGATACCCTTTTGCTGTCCAGAGAGAAGTAGGTAGTGCCCCCTAGAAGTTTCTCTATCTGCTCAACTACCATCTCAGCCTCTTCAGAGCAGGTAACGCAGGCACTTATACGGACGGGTTCACCCTTGCCAACACTTGATTCCAGAGGCGCTTTCTGGTCCATAAGGCGGGAAGCCACCCTCAAAATAACCTCTGTGGAGCGATAGTTCTTTAACAAAGAGATCCTGTCTGCCCCTCGGAAATCCCCAGCAAAGGCATGGAAATTCGTTACATCAGCTCCTCGGAAACCGTAAATGGCCTGATCAGGGTCCCCTATGGCACAGATGTTGTCTGTATCCGCATTCATAATCTTCTTTAAAATGGCTACCTGAATAGGATTTGTATCCTGATATTCATCCACGAAGATCCAAGGAAAACGATCTGAGTATTCGCGGCATTTTCCAGGATTTTCATTAAACAATCTTAAAGTCTCAACTTCCAAATCATCCAGGTCCAGCATCCCCAGATCACCGAGTCTCTCCTGATATTTCTGAAAAAGGTAGAAAAGGTCTTGATGCTGTTTCTCAATCCCCACATCCATTACTGAGGCCCTCTTCATTTGGGGGAGCCATTTTAATAATAGTGTAGCCGAACGCCTCCCCTTACCGGCCTCAAAAGCAATCTGTTCAGCTATCATTGAAGAATCCTGTTCGGAACAGAGATCAAAACCGGAAGAGGATTCCTGGTTTCCGGATTCATTTCTCAGGACCTCCAGGCAAAAGCCATGAAAAGTGGTAACATGGACCTTACCGTACTCATTCTCCGGCAACAGAGAACATATCCTTTCCCTCATTTCCCGCGCCGCCTTATTGGTAAAGGTCAGGGCGAGAACTTGTCCCGGCCCGTCAGGGTTAGAGTTTATGATATGAGCGATACGGTGACTCAGGGTCATTGTCTTTCCGGTGCCGGGGCCTGCCACGATAAGAAGATGCCTTCCCTTATGGGAAACCGCTTCCTTCTGTCCGCGATTAAGGGATTCCACAATCGGATAGGAAAAGTCGCTCTTCCCGACACCAGCGGAGGCTCCGTGCCTGTTGGACTTTGGCACGCCTAAGTACAAAGGTAAATTACTGTCATAGATTTCCTTTTCTCCAATCTTGAAGAGGGTCCTCTGTCCAAAAACCTCCGAACTCTCACCCTCACGAAACAATCGAATTACTCCATATTCACCGTCATACCCCTCCTGTTTTATAACCCTCCCCTGCCGCATCCTGTCAACAGCCATGCCCAGCAATATCCCCCCTGCGACCTTGATCTCCTCCAGAGGAACCTCCATGAGGATATCCAGCTCCGAACCCAGCGACGACAGCAATGCCTCATATGCAAAGTTCACCTTCTTTGTTGCAGGACCGCAGCCAAGTATTTCTGAGAGGATTTCAGTAAGAGGAATAAGGTTTTGAAAACCCTTGGATATCTTAGGAACTTTACGGTCGGAAAGTTCAGCAACCCGATGCAGTACCCCGATGGTAAGGGGCTTTCCACATAAAGGACAGATTCCTCTATGCTTTTCTGTCTCCAAGGGGTGCATACTTATATTGCATTTGCGGTGACCATCAAAATGGTATTTTCCTTCTTCGGGATAAAACTCAATGGTCCCCCAGAAACCCTCTTTGCTGATCATGGCGCCCACTATTTGGTCGTAATCCAGCCCAGTTTGAAAAATATTCGCTTCTCTACCCAGTTTTGAGGCAGAATGTGCATCGGAGTTGGACACCAACAAATAATCATCAAGGCAGGAAATCAACCTGTTCATGGGGGGGTCGGAGGATAGCCCTGTCTCCAGTGCATGTATGTAGGAGGTGAGGTCTCCGAAGCACTCTTCAATGGAACAAAACCCGGATTTTGACCCGAAAAGTGAGAACCAGGGGGTCCATACGTGTGCAGGAATAAAAAAGGCCCTATCGCTTGCTTCAAGTACCATCTCCAGGAGATCCCTGGAGTCAAGGCCTAATATCGGCCTACCGTCTGAGGTGATGTTACCTGTGCGCTCCAGGGACCTGTTCAATCTCTTGACCGAATCAAAGTCAGGCATGAGAATCAGATGGTGAACCTTTCTTGTCTTTCCGCCACGTTTGTATATACAACTTATCTCCCCTGAAAGGAGAAACCTGACCGGTTTCCTGCATAATGCCGGGACCTGCCTTTCCACCATTTCTGACAGATCTCGCCTCAGACAAAAGAGTCCATTCTCCGCGTCAACCAGTTTTTCCCGCAGTTCTTCCAACCAGCCCGGGTGAGTAAAATCACCTGTCCCTACTACTGTAATTCCCTTTTTTTTGGCCCAAAGGGTTAAGTTTTCAGGATTGAGGTTTCGTGAAGTGGCCCTGGAAAAATGAGAATGTATATGCAGGTCGGCGATAAATCTCATAATCGAGATAATGAATCTTCCTTGACTCTATGTCAACATGTTACCCGCCCCCCTGATCCACCATCTAGATATCATCTGTTGCGTTGCCTGCGGTCGCTCCTCCTTGCGGCGTATTCCATATACGCCTCACTCGTCGCTCCTTGGCGCCTTGCATCTAACATCTAGATGGTGTCCAGGGTTATACCAAAATCCTGTGCTAATATGAATTATTTGCAAGTTTGATGGTGGATTTTGGCGCCCCGAAGTCGATTCAAGCTCTTATTGTCTAAATCTGAGAGTGTGTAATCCTTTGTTCGCTTTCCGTGACGTGGTCTTCCAGGACTTTAAAATACGCCCCATGGGCGCAGGGTCTGCAATAGGGCCTTCCGTCAATAATCACCTCCCGGTTGTCACGCACGACCTGTCCACACCTACTGCAGGTGACCTTCTTTCTGGTCGGCCCGGGGAGTTCAAATTCACTTAACGACACAGTAACCTTCTGGATTCTAAAGAGAATAGTGTCAGGCATCCTTTTGTACCCCTCAATCTGCTGTGTCACCTTTTCCTTAAACTCAGGTGCGTACAGACGGACAAGCTTTCGGCTTTCCTCCGTTGATATAATCCTATAGGCTTGGCCGGTTTCAAGGTTGATAAAAGTAGCCGCCATTATGCCGTAATCCCGGTATTTAAGGGATCTCCTGCCCAGTTTGGCGCCTGTAACGTAAGCGACGGAATCGGCCGCGCAACGATCCATCTCCACATAGACGATAAGTTTTTTGATCTGGTCCCTTTTCCAGGGCTCATCCAAGCCTATAAGACTACAGCCCAGCATAGCCATCCTTACCCCGATCACTTGCCCGGGACAGAGATGACCATGGGTTTTTGCCGATCCGGCAAGCATATTTTCAAATGAATCCATAGGGGTTATTCTCCTGACCCATATTGCATGATATAGATTATTATAAGGAAAAAGTAACTTCACCTATGATAACCCATGCTTATATTTTTTTTAACATAACGCTTTTCACAAGTCAAACGCTTCCTTAAGCCGCGCCAGAAGAATAAATAAGCCCCCTTTTTTTACCAATCCATCCTCACCTTAATTCCCTTTTCATGGAGATATGTTTTTATCTCCCTAATGGAATAGACCCCGTAATGGGTCATGGAGGCTATAAGGGCACCATCCGCATCCCCAACAGTCAGGGCTTCATACACGTGTTCAGGGGTCCCTGCCCCGCCGGAGGCGATAACAGGTATGTTTACATTGGATGAAATTAAGCTGTTAAGTTCCAACTCATAACCGTCTTTTGTTCCGTCTGCATCAATGGAATTAAGACAGATCTCACCTGTGCCCAAGCTCTCTCCTCTCTTGGCCCACTCAAGCGCATCAATACCTGTACGGGTCCTTCCGCCATTGATAATAACCTCATATCCGCTCGGTATGGTGGCCGTTGATCCGACCTTTTTTACATCCATACCAAGCACAATGCACTGGCTTCCAAAGTAGCTTGCACCCTCGGAGATAATGTCGGGGTTCCTTACCGCGGCCGAATTCACGCTGACCTTTTCAGCCCCTGCCAGCAGCACCCGGCGCATATCATCCACACCCCTTATGCCGCCCCCTACGGAAAAAGGGATAAATATCCTTTCAGCCACCCTTTTTACCGTATCGGTCATAATATCCCGTCTTTCGCTCGACGCGGTGATATCATAAAAAACTATCTCATCAGCCCCTTCCTCATAATAATATGAAGCCATCTCCACGGGGTTCCCGATATCCACGTTCCCTTTGAACTTTATACCTTTCGTCAACATCCCTGCACGGACGTCAAGGCAGGGTATAATCCTCTTACTCAGCACAATCCCTCCCGCTCCATCTAAAAAAATTAGCCAGTATCTTTAGGCCGGGGCTGCCGCTCTTTTCAGGATGAAATTGCATGGCGGCAAGACTTCCTGAGACAAGAACCGAGGCAAACCAGATGCCATGATATGTCTCTCCCAAAATTCTCTCGTCCAGGACCGGTTCAGGATAATAGGAATGGTCAAAATAGAATTCACTATCAGTTCCCACCCCCTCAAAAAGAGGGTGCTTCCTTCTCAGCTTCACGCTGTTCCAGCCCATATGGGGCACCTTTAATCTCTTCCCGTTAGCGTCTGTAAGACCTTCGGGGAACCTGCGCACTTCTCCCTTGATCAAACCAAGACACCGGGTATCATTCTCCTGGCTCATTTCCATGATAATCTGTGTCCCAAGACAGATACCGAGGATCGGTTTTTCATTATTAAAGGCATCATATATGGCCTTGTCCAGCTCCTGTCTCTTCAGGTCCGCTATCGCCTTTCCCGCCGCTCCGACTCCAGGGAAAATTACCCTTTCCGCCTCGATTACCTTTGAATAATCACTGGTTACAACAGAATCCTCACCCAAGAAATCCAGGGCCCTTTTTACACTTGTCAAGTTTCCCGCTCTATAATCTATTATTGCTATCATTATTCTTAATGCACATCCTAATATTTAAAAGGTTCCTCTCCCAATTAGTCCACCCTCAGCAATAGCATCCTACGGAGGGTGGACTAATTTGAAGATGATTTATATTTAAAGATTTTATTTTAAGTATATCTTCAAGAGAAGTTATATTATAGGGATCGGAAAATCAACCAGATCTATAAATTTCCAGAACAACCTCATGCCCTGACGAGGTTTCTTATGTCAATCAAAGATCAGGGTTTTTTCTTTCCATCTTAATAATAACTTTCCTTATGCTTGATTAAATCAGGGATATAATATATATGGATATAAGACACAGGGATTTATTGACCATCGATCTATTGCATTATAGGCAGGATGCAGGACAACAAAAGATAGATGTTAAAAGATGTTTATTCATGAAAGAGAGAGGTTTGGAAGATGAAAAAAAGATATTTCATATCTGTCGCAATTTTTCTTCTATTCAGTACTGTACTATTTCCTAATATCCGACCCTATGGCCTTGCCCAAGGAGGAACAAGCTTCGCACAATTATCAAACGTAAAGGCAGAAGAGGAGGTTGGGACTTCAGTACTCGGGACTCTAAGTTTAGGAGCGGAAGATCAGAAATATTATAGATTTCTCAAGGATGAAGAAAAACAGATGCTTACCGAAGGCTTACGCCTTGAGAAAAAGTTAGAAATCTTTGAAGGTCTCAGTGATGAAGACAGGTTATCTCTCTTTAAGAGCCTAACCTATAATGAGATGATTAATCTCTTTAAAAACCTGAGTGACACAACTAAGAAGGAAGTCTTTGAATCTCTTACCGATGATGAAAAAAGTAATTTCTTCAGGATCCTTGATGATGATGAGAAATGTGACCTATTTGAGCTCCTTGATGATGAAGATAAAATTGGCTTCTTTGATATCCTCGATGATAATAAGAAAGATAATCTGTTTAAGCTTCTTGACGATAAAGAGAAAATAATAATTTTAAGTAACCTAAACTATCTCGAAAAACTAAGGCTTATTAATAAACTTCCGGAAGAAGAAAGAATCAAATGGTTTACTGAATATCCTGAATTAAAAGCGATTAGCATTTTAGGTGAGGCACCATCTGAAAAACCAGATGCAATCGAAGAGGAGGGGCCCCCTCTTTCGGATATTGAAAAGATCCTATCAGGTGAGTTCCCTACAGATATCAACAGGACACTCCGTCAATTCGGCTATGATTTCTTTCAAAAAGGGCCTTCCACATTTATCCCTGAGACAGTAGTACCTGTGGGTCCGGATTATATTATAGGCCCTGATGACAGGTTCACGATTAATCTCTGGGGGAAGGCTGAGGACGCCTATCTGAGAACGGTCTCGCGTGATGGTACTATAACATTACCCCGTCTCGGGACCCTTGATGTAGGTGGGCTAACTTTTTCGGAATTAAAAAGTTTTTTGCTTCAAAAGTTCAAGGAATACTATCCTGATTTTGAGATGAGTATAACTATGGACGCACTAAGGACCGTTGAGGTCTATATAATAGGGGAATTGGACACCCCCGGCACCTACTCTTTAAATGCCCTTTCCACAGTAATATCGGCTTTGTTTACATCAGGAGGGCCTAATAAAAGCG
Organism: uncultured Desulfobacteraceae bacterium; assembly: GCA_964418945.1. GTDB lineage: Bacteria > Desulfobacterota > DSM-4660 > Desulfatiglandales > HGW-15 > CAYUYB01. Next base: position 6,262 of record CAYQNR010000036.1, on the reverse strand, counting down.
GTAGTCTAAGAGATATCAAGGTCTTTTATAATGGAGAACTGGTTAAAAGCATTGATCTGTATGAATTTTTTATCAAGGGTACAAAAGGAAATGATATCCGGCTTCAACAGGGATACACTATTTTCATACCTATAATAGGTCCTGTTATAGGCATCGCCGGTCAGGTAAAGCGCCCAGCCATCTATGAGATGAGGGGAGAACAGACAATCGGTGAAATCATCGAACTTGCGGGGGGCGTCTTGCCCACGGGGCACCTTCAAAATGTTGTTGTGGAACGAATAATAGGGCACGAAAGGAGGATTATTAAAAGTTTCAATCTTGATCCGTCTTATGAGAAATCGGACCTTAACCTGGAAAACCCGGTTCAAGACGGTGATGTTATCAAGGTCTATCCGGTATATAAAAGGATGGAACAGGTCGTCTATTTTGAGGGACATGTTAAATATCCTAGACAGTATGAATGGAAGCAGGGGATGAGACTGTCGGACATTATATCCTCTTTTGACTGCTTGCGTCCCGAACCATACCTCCCCCAGGCTGAAATTATCAGGCTGATGCCGCCGGACCTTCATCCTGAGATCATAGAGTTTAATCTAGGATCCCTGTTATTGGGGGATGAGGAACAGAATCTGCTTCTTCACGATCAGGACCGGATAAAGGTATACGGCATATGGGAAAAAAGCGATATACCGGAAGTAACTATCAGTGGTGCCTTGCGTAACCCTGGCACATATCGCCTGTACAAAGGCATGACTATCAGGGACCTAATATTTCAGGCAGGTAACGTGACAAACAGAGCGTACATGGATAATGCTGAATTGACCAGAATTGTTCAAGGATCCGCAGGCACGGATACAATTAAATTGACATTCTCGCCGCAACGGGCCCTGGAGGGGGACATCGAGGATAACATCGTATTGCAGAAAGATGATTGTGTGCAAATAAGAGAAATACCAAAATATGCTCAGGCCCTTGCACGAAGGATGTCCTTGGAGGGTGAGTTCGTGTTTCCCGGTACATACTCATTCTCAGAAGGAGAGAGGCTCTCCTCGGTCATCGAAAGGGCCGGAGGCCTGACTGAAGAGGCATATCCAAGCGGCACTGTCTTTCTGCGCGAGTCGGTCAAGGAGATACAGCGAGAACGAAAGGAGGAGTATATCAATAGACTGGAGGAAGATATCCTTACCATGGGCACACTTTCACTGGAAACAGCTCTGGATCCGAGCCAGGCAGTTCTACTGCAGCAGACCCTGAGCACCAAAAAGGAACTGGTAGCAAAATTAAGGGCATCAGTGCCTACAGGACGTATGGTTGTCAAGATATCCGATGTCATGTTATTGCCGTCATCAGATTATGATGTAGTACTCAAACCCGGCGATAGGTTAATTGTGGGTAAAAAACCGGATTCCGTGAATGTCATGGGGGAGGTATATAATCCGAATGCCCTTTTGGTCGAAAAGGGCAAGGATGTCGGCTATTACCTCAGTCTTGTGGGAGGACCGACCGATACCGCCGATAAGAAACAGCTTTACATTGTCAAGGCGGACGGCACTGTTATCAGTAAAAAGCAGGAAAAATTCGGTCTTTTCAACTGGGACATGCTTGAAAACAGATGGACCTGGGGCTCTTTCAATTCTATTGAACTGGACCCGGGAGACACGATCATTGTCCCCAAGAAGATTGAAAAGATTGGTTGGTTAAAATATACAAAGGATGTAACAGGGATCCTATATGAGATCGCGGTTTCGGCAGGTGTGCTTCATGAAATTTTTACCGATTAGCAGCCCTTTTAAGCCTCTCCGATAGGTATGTATACCTTTGGATTACTCGGTTATTCTTGATCCCCATGGCAAGGGCCTTTTTGCTTCCCACTATCACCACAAGCCTCTTGCCCCTTGTCACTGCGGTATATATAAGGTTCCTCTGAAGCAGGACATAATGCTGGCTGAGAATGGGGATCACTACCGCAGGATACTCGCTTCCCTGTGATTTGTGTACCGATATGGCATAGGCCAGTATAAGCTCATCCAGATCGGAATAGTCATAGCTTACCGGCATAAAATCGAAGGTTACAGTCACTTTCTGATTCTCAGGGTCGATTTCGGTAATCCTCCCGATGTCCCCGTTAAATACCTCTCTCTCATAGTTGTTTATCACCTGCATAACCTTGTCATGGACTTTAAAGATCCTGTCTCCCCTTGTCAGTGTTATCCTTGAAGGATTCAAATCCTTCTGGAGAACCGCATTTAGGTTTCCCGTCCCCACAATACCCTTATGCATGGGAGAAAGAACCTGGATGCTGTCGACGGGATCTAGCCCAAACCGCCGGGGGATGCGATTGCTGACCAGTTCTTTTATGATTTCCAGGACCTGCGCCGGGTCCTCCTGTTCAATGAAGTAGAAATCCTCAAGACCTTTTCTATCCGGATCAAATTCGGGAATAAGACCATTATTTATCCTGTGGGCATTAACAATGATCCGGCTCTCACCAGCCTGCCGAAAGATTTCGTTGAGCTCCACAACAGGCACCATACCGGACTCGATGATATCCTTTAGCACACTGCCCGCCCCAACAGAAGGCAGCTGATTTACGTCTCCCACCATTATCAATGTCGCCTCTTTTGGAACAGCCTTTAGAAGGTGGTGCATAAGGACAATATCTATCATGGATACCTCGTCCAGTATCAGGACATCCACTTCCAGAGGTCTATCCTGGTTTCTTTGAAAGCCCCCCTTATGTAAACTGAACCCCAGCATCCTGTGTATCGTCTTCGCAGGATAATCAGTCGCCTCACTCATTCGTTTCGATGCGCGGCCTGTGGGCGCTGCCAGCAGTATTTGGGCGCCAAATTTCTCGTATATATTAATGACAGCCTTAATAATCGTTGTCTTGCCTGTACCGGGGCCTCCGGTGATCACCATAACCTTATCGGAAATAGCCCCCTTTACTGCTTCAATCTGTTTTTGCGCCAGGTTGAGTCTTATCCTTTCCTGTATCCATTGAACGGCCTTATCTACCTTTACATTGCGAATATTTTTACGCGCTGAAAGAATATGGGAAAGGTTTTCGGCTACACCTGTCTCGGACACATGAAAACCTGTCAGGTAAACGGCCTTTCTATTGGGTGCAAATCGGTTAAGATCCTCGTTTAGATCCTCCACCACAAGCTTTTTTTGATTCACAACCGTGCCAAAGGCCTCAATGACTATATCCCTATCTACTTGCAGGACATCCTGGCATCTTTCAAGCAAGAGCTCATAAGGATAGTAAACATGGCCTTCTTCTGAAATCTGGTTCATGACATATAGGATCCCTGCTTCCACCCTTACCGTAGAAGCCTTGTTAAAACCCAGCTTCTCGGCTATTCTGTCGGCAGTGTTGAACCCGATGCCGAATATATCCGTGGCAAGCCTGTAGGGATTCCTTTTCACGATGGATATGGAATTCCCTCCGTATTGCCGGAATATCTTCGCCGCGTAGCCGGAGCCGACACCATAGGTCTGTAGAAAAATCATCATATCCCTGATCTCTCTTTGATCTGCCCACCCCTTTTTAATCATTTCCAACCGTTTGGGCCCCAATCCCTCTATCCGAGCCAGCTCCTCGGGCTTGTGCTCAATAACCTCCAGTGTCTTCTCCCCGAACTCTTCAACTATCCGTGCGGCCATCACAGGACCGATCCCCTTGATAAGACCTGAGGCCAGATATTTCTTTATACCAGGAACAGTAGCCGGGACCCTGACACTGTGGCTGTCTACCCTGAACTGACGTCCGAATCGGGGATGAATAATCCATTCCCCCTTTACCAGCAGGACCTCACCGGGTGTGGCTGCTAATATATTTCCCACTATGGTAACAGGTTCCCGATGACCAGGAACGGTTATGCTCGCAACCGTGTATCCCGTCTCCTCGTTGGAATAGGTCACCCTTTCAATCTGCCCTTCAAGCTCGATCTGGGAATCTATATCCAGCATGGTGTTTGGACTGTTTGATCGCATATCATACCAATACTACGGAAAATATAACCAACAACCCCCTTTATGGGACAGGGTTATAAGACCATCAGCACCCAGGAAGAACCACAACCTGTAAGGTATAATGGAGCATTTAACGCTATCCCTTCAATCTATATACATCATATACCAGGATTTCAGCACCTTTTTCAATGGCCTTCCTTAATTACCTGCCACAGGCCGGGTCTATTCGGCTTAAGAAAAACATCTTGTCTTGAAAAAATCTGTAAATACGAAGATGGATCGAGAATAGAAAAGACATATAGAAAATAGAAATAAGAGTAAAAATATCCTTTCTGATATTATTAATTGTGAAAGTCAATATTTGATCCTACAAATTATAAAGAGACGTTTAGATTTTCCCGGACACTTATGATATATTTGGAAAATCACCACTTTGATAAAAGGAGCGATTAGAATATTAAATCACTATAAAACCTAAATCCTGGTCATGTAGATTTTTGACAGGCTATAAAAAAATAGAATGACAAAACCGAGTTCAGATCATGGAAATATCTAAATGTTTGTATTTATTTCTCAGCAAACTAACCCGCATAATTGTAACAAAAAAGCGCATTTTGACATTTTGTTTTTTTGAAAAATAACGCTTATAATATTGATTTAATTACTAATGTTGACATGTTGAGTATTTTATCATTAAATTAATATTATTCGAGTTTTGCTAGTAATGCCGTAAAAACTCAGCAGCATCATAATATATATGTTAAAGACTAAAATATTCAAACTTGTATTTAAAATATCATTGATAATCCAGTACCAATGTGATACCATTCGATTATGCCTCCCAAAATTAAAGAATTAATCAAAAAATTAGAGTCTGCTGGTTTCATAAACCGTGGCGGAAAAGGAAGTCATAGAAATTTCAAACATCCCAAAGGCATGAATATTACAATCAGCGGCAAGCCAGGCAATAACGCAAAGCCTTATCAGGAGGTTGATGTAAAAAAGGCATTGGAAAGGATAAAAAATGAAAAAAAGTGATCGGTATCTAAAAATTGTTGAGTGGTCTGAAAAAGATCGCTGCTATGTCGGGCGAGCCCCTGGTTTGATGTTGGGCGGTGTTCATGGAGACAATGAAGTAAAAGTTTATGAAGATCTTTGCCATGTTATTGAGGAATGGATAGATATATATGAAAAGGACGGAGATCCGCTTCCGCGAGCTACGGCAAAAAAAGGATATTCCGGAAAATTCAATTTAAGGTTAGGAAAAGATCTACATGAGCAGATTGCAATCACCGCAATCAAGAAAGGGCAAAGCCTCAATAAATTATGTGTGGACGCAATTAAGAAGGAAATTGGTCTTTAACATCGGTTTGCACCGGAGCGCTGATAAATCGCCGCGCCCTGTGAAACCGGACGTTAGGTAAATCGTATGAAATCAACTCCTAATCTTGCTCTCTTCAATTCAGTCCTTCTCCTTTGGATCGTTGCTTCATTGGGGTGTGCTCAAATCAACCGGGTCCCGCGTGATTTCTATTTGGTTGCTAAATACGGTGCAGCTGGAGCCGGGTTCTATCAGAAGTCATGGACACTTACTATTTCTGCTGACGGAAATGCACTTCAGCTATCTCCTATGAAATCTTCTTCACTATTATCTCAAAATGATCTGAAGGAGATCGTAATCAGTATCAAAAAATCCGACTTTTTTAATATTCCGAGAGATCCATACCCTAATAGAGTCCCCGACTCTCCCATTTTTATCCTCTCAGTGATCATGGACGGGAAATCACATGAAGTAAGGATGAAGCATATTGCCTTTGTCAAGGTGGTGCAGCATCGGGCCGTTGTCAACAAGGACAAACCTTACGTAGAAAGACTCTTGCAGATATGGGATACAGTCTTGAAGAAAGTTCCTTCGCCCAACGAAAACAGAGAATTGAAATTTATCGAAAAATAACCTAACATCACAATGCACCTGTCAGTGTACCTCCCCCGAAAAAATGGACACAATGACCTAACTATAGGAGGTGTCCATGAAGGAGAAAAGAACCTATCAGACGGGAAGAATGAAGAAGCACAGATACAGTTGAAATACCTGGGTCAGGTCTGGATAATTGACAGATTGGCAGGATTATTCTTATAGTCGCCCCTGCATAGAAAATGAAAGTGAAGGGGTCACCCATTAAAGGGCTCGTCAAGAGAAAAAACACCTCCCCATCAAAAAGATATACTTTTTTTTTCGAATGACGATGAAGCACGATACCGCTTTATCTTCCGTCACGCACCC
>CAYQNR010000035.1:0-31465 GCA_964418945.1 uncultured Desulfobacteraceae bacterium | reverse complement strand
AATTAACTAGGGTACTCATTAGCCGGATGGACCTTATTTATTTCCCCATCATCATCCCCGGAAGCCAGAGACTTAACTGTGGAAAGGCGATCGTAATTACAAGGAAAAGGCCCAGGGCTATTAGAAAGGGCCATACACCCTTTATAAGTTCCATACTCCCAATATTAAAGGTATTTCTCACAAGAAAAAAGTTAATTCCCATGGGTGGAGTGATTAAGGCGATCTCCATATTTACTACAAATAATATCCCGAACCAGAGAGGGTCAAAGCCAAGTTCCTTTATGATAGGCACAAAAATGGGGATCGTGAGCATCATTATGGTTATGCCATCTATAATGCATCCCAGGAATAGCAGAAATAGCATTATTGCTATAATAACGGCCAATGGGGGAAGGTTCAGGGAAGCAATAAGTAAAGACAATTTCTGTGCTATAGCTGAACTGCCGAATACATAGGTAAAAAAGGAGGCGCTCACCAGGATAATCATAATTGTGGCATTAAGGACCGCGGTCTTAACCAGAGCCCTGAACAAACCCTTAGGCGTGAGTTTATAAAAAAGTACTGCAACAACAAGGACGATAAAGCAACCCACACCACCCGCTTCGGTCGGTGTGGCAACACCGAAATAAATAGAACCGAGAATACTGAACATAACAAGGACTATAGGCCATATCTGTTTAAGTGAGGAGAACCTCTCTGTCCAGCTTACCGTACCGGCGGATCTGCCCAGTTCAGGATTTCGCGCGCACATTATTATTGGTACAAGTGAAAGCATTAGTGCCAGAAGAATACCGGGTATTACTCCGGCTATAAAGAGACGTCCAAGGGGTACGTTGGATAGTACGGCGAAGATAATCATGGTGGCGCTCGGGGGGATCAGTGGGCCGAGTACTCCTCCGCATGTTAAAGCCCCCAGCCCAAGGGCCTTGTTATAGGAATACCTCTCATATTCAGGGACCGCCACGTTTCCCACAGCAATAATTGTAGGACCGCTGGCGCCAAGGGCGGCGGCCATACCGGCTTCTCCCATAATACCTGCCACTATCAGTCCTCCAGGAATCCGTGACAGCCAGTTTCTGGCAGCCCTGAACAGATGTTCCCCCATTTCTGTTTCGGCGATTATAAAGGACATTAACATAAAAAGGGGAAGAGGTGTCCAAGAAAGGTTATACAACAACTGGAACGTTGTCCAGCCTGCCTTTTGCAAGGCGAAGCCCCCGAATGCCATATAGCCTATGACTACTGAGCTAAAACCCAGGGCATAGGCAATGGGCACCCCTATTATGAGCAGTATAAGCATCAGGCCGGCACATAAAATGGACGCGGTATTGTAATCCACTAAACCTCCAACCCTTAATCTTCTTTAATTCTTAATATCTCCCGGACAATTTTTAGTAACAAGACAATGCATAACAGGCCATATCCAATGGGGATAACTATCTTTACAGGAAAAAGAGGGATCGCCCAAACGGACATACTCTTTTCGCCGATCTGTAATGAATACATGGCCACGGTCCACCCTTCCCAGGTAAGGACTACACAGAAGATAAGTCCCAGCAGGGGGCCAATAACATTTAGAAAAAAGTTTCTTATCTTTTTTGGGAGAAGGGCGACAAAAAAATCCACCCTGAGATGACCGTCCAGCTTCTCCAGATAGGCAAGGGCAAGGACAAATGTCCATAAAAGAAACATCATGCTCAGTTCATAGGAATAGGGCTCGGGGCTTTTAAAAACATAACGCCTGATAACACCATAAGACGCTATAAAGCTCATCAGGACTATTAATATGCCGCTTAGTATAGTAAAGGCATAGCTTACGCGTTCAATTACCCGGTCGGCCTTGTTAATAAATCCGCGAAACATGAGTGATTATGGCCCCCAATCAATTCCTTTTTGTAAGGACACTATTAAGAAATTATTCTTCCTCTATAGTCTTAACATAGTAGGGATTCTTTCTGTTTACATCATCGACGATTTCTTTTATCTCAATACCGAACTCGCCCATACTTGATAGCTGTTTTTCCTGGTAATTCCGGAGTTTTTGACGCCATTTCTCCCGTTCACTATTAGAGATGATGTGGATATTAAGTCCTCGTTTTTTAAAGGTTTTCATGTCCTCCACCTCATACTGGAGGAGTTTTTTATGCATCCAGTCTACGGCCCTGTCAACCTCCTCAAGGAGTATCTGCTGAATATTAGCCGGCATTTTTTTCCAGAGGTCCAGATTAATGGTATATCCGTTCCAGGCAGCTGCCCCGAAAAAATAGGATATATCAGTACATACATCCGTAAGACCGTTCTCAATACTGCCATGGGTACCATTTGCAGCCCCGTCTATTACACCCTTTTGAAGGGAAGTATAGAGATCAGTCCACATTACGGTTACGGGCGATCCGCCAAGCTCTTTTATCATGTTAGCCATTGTGGGGCTTATGGCTCCGACCATCATACCTTTCCAGTCTTTAAGACTCTTTACCGGTGTGGAAGATAGTAATTCAATTCCGCTGAAGTTTATCAGCCCGAGGGCCTTGGCATTAAATCTTTCCTGTAATATTTTATCATGGAGAGGGAGGAGTCTTTTCGCTGCCGCGATCCCTGCTTCTATGTTATTGAACAGAAAAGGTGTTTCAATGAGGGAAAGCCTGGGATCAAGCCCCCCGTATACTGCCCATGCCACATCAGCCATTTCGATGGCACCCACTCTCACGGCGTCAAAATATTCAGGTATTTTCGCCAGGGACTCTCCGGGAAAGACCTGAATCCTATATTCCCCGTTTACCCGGCTGTTAAATCTCCTTGCCAGTTCTTCATCCTTTTCCGTAAGTGGGTCCCCGGCCGCGGCAGGTACAACCAGCCTAATGATAACAGGCCTTTTTGCCTCAGCCTGAGGCACATTTAGGAAAAGGACAAAGATTATGTAAATGAAAAGCAGCGGAATAATAAAGGATACAGTATTTTTCTTGACCATAATATTCTCCAATCTCTTTTCCTGTTGGCAGGGTCACATAGAAGACTGTGCGAGAAAAAGATAGTCTCGGACAGCCTTCTATGGGCTTGTGACTTTACCAAACGTTTGTTTTTACTAACTAACAGTGTGAAAATTGTCAACCTCTTTTTCCTCTTCATTTATAGTAACTGTTTGACACTTATACTGATATTGAGAGACAACGAGTTACTTGACAAATAGGTTTTGATAACCATACATTTGGTATGCAATAGATATAAATAAGGAGGAGAAAATGGGTTTAGAAGAATACGCAAATTTCGCAAATAAAAACGCTACATGTTATCTCGCCACTGCTGAAGGGGATCAGCCAAGGGTCAGGGCAATAGCAATGTGGTACGCTGATGAAACCGGATTCTATTTTCAATCCCAGTCAGTTAAGGCACTGTACAAGCAAATTCAAGAAAATAATAAAGTAGAGGTCTGTTTTTGCACACCAGATTTCAGTAAGGTAATGAGGGTTTCCGGAAAAGTAAAAATCATTGAAGATATGGAAGTACGTAAAAAATGTATTGAAGAAAGGCCTTTCCTTAAAAGCATGGGGATTACGGACCCGGGGGATGCCCTGCTTGCGGTATTTCATCTTTATACCGGTGAGGCCTACTTCTGGACAATGGCAGACAGCATGAAGGAAGCGGATATACCAAGAGAAAAGTTCTGATTAAAATACCCGTCAATCACAGGGATGTACGGACACGAAAAAATAATAAAATTCGGAGAATAAAATGCAGAAATATAAAATGTTTATTAACGGTGAATGGGTAGATGCCGAATCAGGCAAGACATTTGCTACAGTGAATCCGAGTACTGGCGAGGAACTGGGAAGAGTTCCTCTGGCGGGTAAAGAGGATGTAGACAAAGCAGTAAAAGCTGCAAACCAAGCGCTTCCCGTATGGTCAAAGATGATGCAAAGTGACAGAGCAAAAGCAATTTTGCGTTTTGCTGCTCTTGTAAAAGAACACTCGGAAGAACTAGTTGATCTGGAAGTCAATGAGCACGGCACACCAGTAATGCTCGCCAGAGGCTTTGCTGCTGCTGCTGTAGATCAGCTGGAATATATAGCATCCATAAGCCGTGGACTGATGGGACAGGTCCTTCCACGGTCAATGCCCGATACAGTCGGCTATCTTCAGAGAGTTCCGATCGGAGTTTGTGCTGTCATAACTCCATGGAATGTCCCTCTCATGATGATGCTTAGCATGGTAGGCCCGGCTCTTGTCACCGGAAACACATGTATACTTAAACCTGCAAGTGTTAATTCCGTATTAGGAGTTAAATTCACCGAAATACTTGAGAAAGTGAATCTGCCCAAAGGTGTAATGAATCTGGTAACAGGACCAGGAGGAAGTGTCGGTGATGCCCTTACCACACATCCGGGAGTTGATATGGTGCGTTTCACAGGTGCCAGCGATACAGGAAAAGCTATACTCAGAGCAGCCAGCCAGACAGTTAAAAAGTGCGTTATGGAACTCGGTGGTAATAATCCAGTTATAGTTTGTGAAGACGCAGATGTGGAAAAAGCTGCTAAATTACAGGCAGGGAGACATTTTGGCAACAGCGCGCAGAACTGCTCCACACCCGGAAGATATTATGTGCATGAGAATGTATATGACAAATTCGTGGAAATATTTGTAAATGAAGTGAAAAAAATAAGCGTGGGATTACCATGGGATGAGAAAACGATAATGGGCCCCATGGCTAACCTTCAGCAGCTTGAGAAAGTGGAATATTACATAAAAACAGCAAAAGAACAGGGAGCCAGAATTGTATACGGCGGATCAAGGCCTTCAACACCTCCAATGGATAAAGGTTATTTCCTCATGCCTACAGTTGTAGCTGACTGTACCCATGACATGACCATTGCAAGGGAAGAAATCTTCGGACCTGCAGCGTGCATTCTTAAATTCTCTTCAGAGGAAGAAGTGATAAAACTTGCCAACGATTCAGAATATGGACTTTGCGCTGGCGTATGGACAAAAGATGGAAGCAAGGCATTGAGAATTACTAATGAACTGCGTGTTGACAGTGTGTTTATCAATATGCCAAGAATGATGACTCCTGAATTCCCATGGGGAGGAAATGTCAGAGAAAGCGGGGTTGGAAAATCCGATTCCGTATGCGGTATGGAGGAATTTACTGATCTGAAATTTATCTGTACAAGCTATTCGTAGCAGAACTTCTTCCAGGGGCTCTGGTGGAGCAACCCCTTGAAAACAAGTCCACTGCAGGCCTTGGGTGGAATGCTTTTGGAGATGTCATCTTGAAAACAACCCCCGTGACCTCGGGTAAGGCTCGAGATATGTCACTGGGGCGAAGGGCTGTCCCTTTTATGAGTGACTATCGGGAGGGTGCTGTTATTTCAGGGAGTTACGGGTGGGGGACCCCCTGGCCCCGAGGGGAACCGAGGGGAACAGCGGAGGGGGTAGGCATCCCACGGCCGTAACCCCTTGAAATGACCAGCCCGGGAGATCCGGAACGAAGAAAAGGGACAGCCGTTCGGTCACAGGCATTCTTTTCAAGACGACATCTATGACGTTCAGTGGACGTGGAGTTATTTTCAAGGTTTGGCAAGCCTTTTCCTGTTCGCAACGGTACATTCTACGTGGTGTCCTGGTGGGGCAAACCCTTGAAAACAACCCCACTGCATACCTTGGGTGGGCTTCTTTTGGAGATGTCATCTTGAAAAGAACACCCGTGACCTCAGGTGATAATGGTTTTTGAAAGGTGATATCTCAAAAAAAATAGTTTTATCCGGAGCCTTCCATGTGCATTTTTTCTTGATGTCCACCCGGATCCGCTTCAGCCAGGGAACCGGCGCCGGGTATCATTGCCATTTCTAGATGGGGTGCGCTGTACTTTTTCCAGATCAGGGGGCCGTGACTAATTCCCTTGGGAACGTATATCAGCGCGGTTTTGTCCAGCTTGAGCGACTGACCTCCTAATGAAAAATCAATTTCACCGCCTAGTTCTTCGGGGTGTTCATAATCAGTCCCGAAATGTAAGACCAGTTCTTCAAAATCACGGTGTACGTGTTCAAAAATATGCGGATTTGGATCAGGCATACCGAAAACCCAGCCGCCTTCCACATATATATTGCATTCCGGCACCAGATTTTTATTCATAAAGGTCATGGAAGCCGGCTCCTGACGATTCTTAACCGGAGTAGTGGCAATCACCTCATAAGCGGGTTTTCTTACCAGATATTTTCCATAGTCTATATTTGTACTGGACTTTGTTCCCGGCTTTAGAGCTGGTGCTGAGCTATATTCTCGTTCGCCGGTTCCCAGTAAAATAGAGATACGGACATGCGGATGCCGGAATTCCTTATACTTTAATGGCCCGTGCCTGACTCCTTTTGGGATAAAAATAGTGCTGGTAGAATTTATACTCAATATCTGGTCTCCGAGAGAATACTCAATATCCGCTCCAAGTTCCTCCGGATTGTAGCAGTCTCCTCCTATATTCAAAAGGATTTCATCAAACTCACCCACCCGCTCATCCAGATAAGGATTGGGTTGCGGCATACCCCATACCCAGCCGAATTCGATATTATACTTTGTTTCCGGAATCTGAGCGCTGCTTAAATAGATCAGCGGAGGAAAGGTCCTATTCTGAATATTTAAAGCTGGCTGACTCTGAATGATAGGTTCTTTAACCAGATATTTTTCATAGTTGATATCAGTCATTTTTATGGTCTCCTCTTCGATTTAGAATTCTACTTGCCGATCTCCTGAGCTGCATGATTAACACAAAGCGGGAATGGATCCATGACAGCCAATCCGCCGTCGACCGGAATAACTGCACCGGTTATATAGGACGCTTCGTCGCTGGCCAGAAAAGCACATAAACCTGCAATTTTTTCCGGTTGCGCAGGTCCTCGGGAAGGTATTTCCCGGAATACTCTGTTCATCAAAGTGTCCAAATCAGTACCTATGTCTTTGGCAATCTGTCCAAAGCGGCGTTCAGTCATTTCCGAATAGACAAATCCAGGGCAGATTACATTACATCTGATTTTATCCCCGCCGAAGTCCAGCGCCGCCTGCTGCGTCAGCATATTAAGTCCGGCTTTGGAAGTGCAGTATGCGGAGCCCTGCGGAATGCAGCGCAACGAAGCCAGAGAAGAGATGTTTACGATAGACCCTCCGCCTTTTTTAATCATATGTGGTATAGCTGCCTTCATAAGCATAAAAGGTCCAATCAGGTTTACTTCAAGAGTCTTCCGCCATTCGTCAAGCTTCGCGTCGATTATTGATCCATCAGTTCCAATACCCGCGTTATTCACGAGTATATCAATGATTTGTCCGAAAGAGAGAGCTGTTTCAATTATGCGATCAATATGCCTTGGCTCAGAAACATCAGCCTGGCACATAATAGCCGTTCCGGACGGCAATGACTGAACAACCTGCTCAAGGACACTTTTGCGGCGGCCCGCAATGCAGACTTTAGCTCCTTCAGCCACAAACCGCCTGGCAATCGCGGCACCAATTCCCGTGCCGCCTCCGGTAATAATAGCCATTTTTCCTTTTAGTATCATATTCTTATTCCTTAATTAGTATTATCATTTCATTTACATTAAATGTAATTTTTATCTATTCACCGATTGATTTTCCATTTCATTGGGCCCTCTGTAGTCTTTATCTGTCGCGGTAGCGAAATGGAAAACCGGCCGGTCCAGTTTTTTTATAATCAGCGGACAGTGTTTTAATCCCTTAGGAATAAAAATGACACTGCTTTTTGTTATGGTATGGGGCTCGTCTCCAAGCCAGAACTCAATTTCACCGCCCAGGTCCGTAGGATCATCCGGATTTGAGCCAAAAAAAGTAACCACTTCTTCAAATTCGTGTGTATGTCCTTTGTCCACGACCACAACTTCTTTGGATCTCGGCCAGAACCAGGCACAATCAACATAAGGAGCCCCTTCGAATACGCCTCCATGCAGGCAATATACACGAGTACCTCGTGAATCCGGCACTTTGTTTAAGTCTGTAACGATATACTTTCCATATTCTGTTTCACTCATTTTTATTATCTCCTTTATTTTATTAATAGTTTAAATATGCAGTCCGCCGTCAACAGGCATAGTGAGTCCGGTGACAAAGGATGACTCATCCGAACATAGCCAGATAACAGCTTCAGCCATTTCTTCCGGCTCCGCTATGCGTCCTATGGGCACTTCTTGGCGGAATTTATCCATCTGATCCGGGTTGGAAGACAGCAATTTCTCCATCAGCGTTGTCCCTCCGGTAGGTCCCGGGAGTAATACATTAACGCGTATGCCGTCCTTAGCGACCTCCAGTGCTGCTGTCTTTGTAAGCGCGATAAGACCGGATTTACTGGCGTTATATGCCCCGAATCCTGGTAACGGTTTAAGGCCGGCGACTGAGGAAGTATTAACAATAGCGCCGTATTTTTGTTTGGTCATCTGCCTGATTTCATATTTCATGCAGAGCATTACACCTTTTAGGTTTACGTCGATCATGCTGTCCCACAGGTCTTCCGGGTAATCGGAAATCGGTACCATTGGCCAACGGATCCCGTCCGGTCCGAATCCGGCGTTATTAAAAGCGTAATCCAGGCGTCCAAAAGTCTCCACGCATTTATTTACCGCTGCTTCTACTTCTGTTGCTCTTGTAACATCGCACCTGAAAAATGCCGCCTCACCACCAGCTTCTTTGATAAGCCGCACTGTCTTATTACCACCCTTAACATTGGAACCTGTGGTGACAAGCACTTTGGCCCCTTCACGGGCGAATATCTGGGATGTAATTTTGCCGATTCCGGTAGCTCCACCTGTCACAAAGGCAACCTTATCCTGTAACTTTTTTATCATTAATTGCCCCCTTTTGATTTTCTACCCTTAATTAAGATTATATGATTATCAAGATTCGGCTTTTTTTATACCTTGCATTTATTATTTTGACAAACATATTTATTGACATCGATATTGAAATATTTCTTATTCATTGGTATTAATAGATATTCTTGGGCAAAAATGTGTAAGTGCATAAAAAAACAGCGCTACTTTATATTATGCCGCATTTAGATATAGCCAAAAAATTATGTTAAATATAATTGATTAAATTTGAAGTCCCATATCTGTATTTAATTCAATAGATGATTATGGAGGGAAATAATGCTGTTAAAAGATAAAGTAGCTCTGGTAACGGGAAGCGCCAACGGCATAGGACAAAGTATTGCCAAAAGATTTGCCAAAGAAGGCTGTGACCTTATAATTAACGACTTGTACCTTGATCCGGCGGAAAAAGTAGCTGAAGAGATAAAATCCCTGGGTAGGGAAGCAATAGCAATTAAAGCGGATATAGGCAATAGCGCTGAAGTGAACAAAATGATTGAGACTGCTGCTGATAAATTCCACAAAATTGATATACTTGTTAACAGCGCCGGAGGCGTATCAGGCACTGAAGGCAGAGGAAACTCCGATAATATTACTGAAGAGGAATGGGATAGCGTGGTAAACTTAAATCTAAGAGGCCCGTTCCTTGTCACAATGGGAGTTTTGCCTTACATGAAAAAGAATGGATACGGGAAGATCATTTTTATTTCCTCCATGGGAGCTATAAGTCCATGCGTGTCGGTTATTCATTATCATGCGGCAAAGGCAGGCGTCTTGGGCCTTATGACAAATCTTGCATTTGAGCTTGCTCCAATGAATATCTATGTTAACGCTATTGCACCTGGTCCGGTGGAAACAACATTCTGGGACGCGCTGCTTCCGCCGGGCCCGGACCGGGACGCTTTATTTAAAGCTATTGCAAAAAAGGAAGTACCCCTTGAAAGAATTGGAAAGCCTGAAGATATCGCAGGCCCTGCATTATTCCTTGCTTCCGGACTGTCGGATTATATTACCGGGCAGGTCATAAATGTCGGAGGAGGACAGCCCTTATTATCGCATGCGGGGACCTTTAATATTGAAGCGTATTTGAAATCATTAGCAGAAAAATAGACATCATCTCATATCAGCACATCCTGCAGACCAAGTGCGTCAATCCTTTCTTTACTAATCTCACCCGTTTCAACATCAAATCCCATTGCTTCATAATACTGCCTTTTTAACTCATCTATGTCTACTGTTCTGTCCTTCAATAAGCCCGCCTTCAGAGGCGGATTTCCGGCAACTCTGGGCGGAATTGTAAAATCGGAAGGCTTAAATCCTTCCCTTAAATTAAAGGCATGCAGTATTGTGGAAACCCTCTGACCAGTATTGATAAGTTCATCATAGGAGAGATCCCAGCCTGTTGCAGCTTTCATGAAATCTATGAAAGAAAATGCCAGGGCATCAGCTCCGAACAGGCACATACCCGATGCATTTACAAGGTGCTGCCATCCTGCAAGCACAGCATGCATTTGTCCTTTACCTTCAGGATTGTATTTCTCAACTTTTGTGGGAAGCCCGAGAGCCCGGTACAGGGATTCATTTACCGGTCCGGATTCGACAAATGCGGTCCCCCCGCGGACATGCCTTGCAGGAGCAGGATCAGAGACGTATGTGGCTCCCCATCCCGGTGTGCATCTGGGATCATGCATAGGGACCATCTCTCCGCCCACATGCATTGCGAACTTCTCAGATCTTTTTCCTATCTCAGCCGAAGCCCTCATTGCACCTTCAGCAAGAATATCGCCTATTCCTTCACGCATGCATATCTTTTTTAGCATATCAATTATTGCCCTGCTGTTGCCCCATGTTAACTCAATCCCGTCAGTATCGGTTTTTGTAATAATTCCGTTTTCAAAGCATTCAATTGCGAACGCAATAACACTTCCCGCGGAAATTGTGTCAATTCCATGCAGGTTGCATAATACATTGGCATATATGAGGGATTCCATATTATCATTCAGGCACAACGGACCAAATGCCGCAAGGGTTTCATATTCGGGTTTATGAGTTTTCTCAACAGCATATTCTCCTTTATCCACCTTTAAAATATGCCCGCAGGCAATAGGGCACCCTGTACATGAGTATCGTTGAACAGCATATTTTTCCATACCCTCCCAGGCTACCTTTTTCCATTTTTCCTCGGGAAAGTCTTCAATATTATTGCCGCTCCAGTTTTTGATCGGAACATCATGATCCAGCATATGAGGAATCATTGCGCCCGGTGTACCTGTACTGCTTAAACTTAGATACATGCCTGACGGACTGCTTTTTGTCATTGCCAGGAGTTCTTTGACAAGCCCACTTACCCTGGATTTGTCATAAATATGAGGCTTTAGGGAACCTGAACAGGCAACTGCCTTCAGATTCTTTGATCCCATCACAGCTCCTAATCCAGACCTGGCAGCAGCCCTGCCGCCGTCATTTATAACAGCAGCAATACGGGATAATTTCTCACCGCCAGGCCCTATACTTATTATTTTTAATCCGGGATCATTATTCTCCTGTCTTATCATCTCAGCCGTTATTGCAGTATACCTTCCCCATAAATGCTCCGCATTTTTAATTTCAGCTTTTCCGTCCCGTATCAGCAAGTAAACCGGATGATCAGCCCTGCCTTCAAAGAATACCATATCATAGCCTGACGCCTTGAATGTGTTTGCGAAATTACCGCCGCTGTTTGCGTCACCCCAATAGCCTGTAAGCGGAGATTTCCCCATAGTAGTATACCTGCATGATGAAACCGTTCCAGAAAGTGTCAGCGGACCTGTACCTATACCGAAAATATTGTCAGGGCTTAACGGATCAACTCCCTGCTTCATACGTTCTAAAATAATACGCGCCCCTAAACCATATCCTCCGATATATCCCCTGGCGAGTTTTTCAGAAATCTCTTCATCATGTATTTTCATATTATTCAAATCAACAAACAACATTTTTCCCATATAGCCATATTTCACTTTCATTAGTAAACTCCTTAAGAATAATTCTTTGAATCTATCAATTATGCTTCAGAATCTGCAACCCTTTAAGATGCTTCCTTAAAAACAAAAAAGCCTTTTCAGGATTGATAGTGCTTAATAATCCTCCGGCATACATTATATATTCAGTATCCAAGAAAAATTGAGGCGATTTCGGTTTGAGAATATTCGGTTCTTTTTCACTGAACCTAGTAGTCTCCAGTATTCGCTTCGGATCTTTAGAATAGATAATTGGTCCGCCTGTTCCGATTATGCAATTAACATTGGTTAAGTCCTTTCCATATTGAAAGACGACTTCGCCGGAAGGGCCATACTTAATTTTGATCTTGCCTGCATGCCTGTTCACCGCAATTTCTGCCGCCAGCCGGGTCAGTATAATATGACAATCAACCTCATCATTTCCATCCGGCAAATAACCCTGTGTGGAAAACTTCCGGGCTGTCTGCTCAAAATCCGTGGAGAATCCTCTTTCTTTAGCTATTTCAATAAGCTTATCTATATTATATCTCAGACCAAGATCGCCTTCCACAGTCCTCTTAACATAAGGCTCGGGCAAGCCTACCTGAGTGGCGGCTCCGCTACATGGTTTTCCTTCAGCAACAGAATGTACGTCTGTTGTGGCACCCCCAACGTCAATCACCATAAGTTCACCTAATCCAGGAACTAAAGTTCCCTGGACTGATGTCCCTGAGGCTGAAGTCCCCGAAGCCAAACCTTCCTGAACACTTCTATATCCATCCGAAAGCAGTCTGGCTGCTTCCAGTACAGCTGACGGCGTAGGCATGAGGATATTTTTGATAAGGGATTTTGCTTTTGCGATGCCCTTTGCCTTAATTATATTTGTTATGAACAATTCCCGAATAATCTTATTGCAGGAATCCACATCCAATCTTCCAACTTCAGGCATTACATTCTCGGCATAAAAGATATTATCACGGCCTTTTAAAACAGAAGCAATCTCGTCATGAGCTGATTTATTGCCTGCGACTATGATACTCGTGTCAGGCCATTTTCTTTTTGCCAGTATTTTAGCGTTATGGGTTATTACTTTCTTGTCGCCACCGTCAGTTCCTCCTGTCAGCAGGATAATGTCAGGAGAAAGGCTTTCGATCTCTTCGAGTTCTTTCTCGGTTATTTCATAAGAAAAGTTTCCTACAACCTTCGCGCCGGCGCCAAGCGCTGCCAGATTTGCGGCCTCACTGCTGTAGTCCGGCACAAAGCCAATGCACGCAATGCGGAGACCGCCGGCCGCGCTGCTGCAAGCAAGAGCCTCGTTTTCCTTAAGATTGCTTATACCTGAATCAAGCGAGATATCTTTTAAGCATTCCCTCAGGCCTTCAGTAACATCTGTATCTACTGTTGAAAAATGATTGGCTTTCGAAATAATTTCATTTTTATTTAAATTAATATAAACAACTTTTGTAAATGTGCTTCCGAAATCGATCAGTAATCTCTTGTCTTCCATTATTTTTTGATGAATCCTTTTGCTGATTTTACCCGCCTTCGCAGAAAGCCGCCAACTTCAGTTGGCGGGACTCCACTTGTTGTTAAGTAAAATATTTAAATTTAAATATTGTCAACAAAAAAAGGATTGAGAAGACGGTGCCCGTTATCCGGGAGGCAGAACCTCCTGGCTAGGAAGCCGTGATATGATAGATATATCCTGTTACCGGCAGAAAGCCCATGCCTTTCATTGGCATGGTTCCAAAAAACGATAATTGGAATTGGAGAGGCGATTAATAAAAAGCACTAAAGAAAGAGCTTTTCCTTAGTTTTCGGTGGCTGTAAGAGGATAGCCCAAGTCGAACCAGCGAAGCGTACCTTCGGCTAAGACCTTTACCTTATCTTGGTCATAACCTAGATCCCATAATTCCAACGCCAAACTGGCGCTGCTGTCATCGTCCGGTCAATCACAATAAAGAATGATTAATTTATCCCTGGGAAGCGCTCTTAGCATCATTTTGCGGGGAAAAGGGTCCCCTTGAGGATCGTAATAGATATTTATTGCTCCTTTGATATGCCCGTAATCATAACTATAGCTATTCCGGGTATCCACTAATACAAACTCACCCTTTTTGTCCATCAGCTGCTTCAATTCTTTAGCAGTTATCCGAGGCACTTCGGGATGAACCACCTCAGCCCTTTCAGCTTGCGGACCTGGCTCCCCTTCTGATCCTATTGCGGGTCGGGCGGGGGAGTATCCCGGCATCAGCAAGGCTAGTGATAAACCGAAAACCAAAGTCAATATAAAGCCTATCTTCATTATTATTCCTTTACGGCATTCATTCTCCCGTTTCTAACAGCAATTGGTGACTCTAGTCTCTCTTACCTCCATTCATCGACTAACACGCCTCTACCCAGCATGAAATCTGTAACAAACCAGGTAGTCTGAATCCCTCCACCCACGACTACTATTTGGATGCCTTCGGCATTCATTGGTTTTATCAATTTGTCCCCCGGCATCTTAAGGTAGCTGGCATAGGGTTCAAGGCCCTGATAGGCCATGGAGCCGAAAAATGTGGCTACAACACCATTACCCCAGTATGAAGCGACGGTCTTTTCCACATTATCCGCCAGCCACTCGCTGAGCATATGTTTCGTTTGGAAACCTTGATTATCTTTGAGCAGTGCGGCCACGGTTGGATCCATCAGTACCGTTCCACCCATCATTGCCGTCAGGGATCTCATATAGTCACGCATTAGAAAATGGGCGGGATAGGACTTTTGCACTTCTCCCACGCTGGAAATATAAGTCCAACCAGTTCCTACTGTAACTACGCTGTCGCTAGGCTTAAAGCCCATTTGTACATGAAAAGGTTCCCATCCTTCCGGAAGGGCCTCTTCATTTTCCGCAAAACAGAGGTTGTTGTACTGCAGGTTGCTCCCCAAGGAACTGAAAGTCGTCTTGCCATGGTGGAGGTTTCCGGCCGTCTTGGACATTAAGGTGAAAACTCTGCCAATAACCGCATTGACCTCATTATGCGGTCCCAGCGCATTCCCTCTGTAATTCATACCCAGTTCGTTACGTATCGGTCCGTTCACCAATATCATATTGGCCATGGAACTGGTGGAGTTGCCAAATGGCACCTGGGTAGCAACGGCCAGAATAAGAGGGAAGTATTCCGGTTTGGCTCCCGCCATCACAGCGCAGATGGCAGCCTTTTCCACGGTAAACGGCCTTTTACCTCCCGGCCAGGTAAGATCCTTGATTACCTCATCGGGCTTTCTGCTTGTCCCGGTCAGCATCTCGGTTACCTTTTCCTCAGTGGGAAGAATTATCGGATGGTAATCGGTCCAGTCTTTTTCCTTGAAGAGACATTGCAGATTATGGGCAGTATCCGGCTTCAATAATCTGGGTTCCGGAGCCGCCTCCGGCGGCGGTCCGGAATATTTTTCTTCTTCGGAGAGCGGCTGGGTAAATGCACCGATAATAGCCGTCATCATCGGCTTACCGCTTACCACGTCATTACCTTCGATATACTGCCGGTGAACCGATTTCGGCTGACCGGCGACCGGAAAGGGAAAACCCACATAACGGATGGGCATACCATTTGTGTATAAGAAATTGTAACCTAGGGCGTATTCTACAATATTTGAGGCGGCAGCGCCCACAGTAGGTATCTGGAAATCCTGCTCTAATGTTTTACAATGTCGGCTCACGGCCGACGTACAGCCGTCTCAACCGGATATGCCGATAATGGCAGCGTCCCCTTTCTCACTAATCTCCTTCCACAATTCCGGATCATCCGCGTCATAGGGTCCCCGTTTCCTCTTCAGCACCGTCTTCACACTGGGCATATTTTTGGAAAACCATACCTGCATTTCCTCGAAAACGCTGTAGGCCGCTTCAGGCCCCCCCCAATTAATGTCCACCATGTAGATAGTTTTGTCTTCCAGGGAGTCAAGCCTTTTTGTCAAAGGTACGCGGTCCACCATCGTACTGGTGATGGCGGGATTCATCACGGTAATTTTCTTATTACTCCCTCCGGTAGTTTTCTCGTTGCCCCCTGATGTACAGCCAGCCAAGACAAATGCGGCAATCATCAGCAGAGAGCTTGCCGGCAAAAGTATTTTTTCCACGTTTTATCTCCTTTTTAATAAAGTGATTATTATATCTTGGAGCGTTTAGGTTTTGGGGATAGACTGGAGTCTGTGTAAGCCAAATTGGCCGGGAGGATATCCTTTCCCGGCCAACTAGGTTTGATATTCATGGGACTGCTTAGAACTTCTAACCCAATTTCCCCTTGCTTTTTAGAGTATCGGCCACTTTATTCAGGCCCATTCCCTCAAGGGTATTTCGTGTGGGCCAGCCGTTCTCCGGGTTGTAACCCTCAAACTTGTAGAATCTGGTCTTCCAGTCTTCAAATCTATCTCTATCAATCTTTCGGCCTCTACCCGCATCATATTTCCACTTACCATCTATGTACATGGGCATTTCATTACCCATCATGGTTGGCTCGTCATATACATAATCGGGAAAAACTTCCATGTTTCTGTGTCTACCCTGCAACGCCCAGATAGACCTGTCCAGGGTATAGATTTTATGGCCAAGTTCCATTGAGTCCTCAAAGGTGAGATTCTTTCCGGTGACGGCGTTCCAAAATCTGGGTTCCGCTTCTGGCGTCGGACCCCTTCTGTCTGCTGTAGTACATGTAATACACATAGGCCATCTCCAGCCGCAAAAACCTCCGCATCCGACCCAGAATTTCTCATAGTGTTTTACCCAGGCAACCTGTTTAACCTTACTGTCGGAGTATATTCCTGTGGGTCCCTCGCTGTAGTCCACCATGAATGGGTCTCCCTCGTACGGGACCATGGCGTCTGTATAAAGCTTGGCAGCTTCTTCTGCTGTGAGAAAAGGATCTCCCGACCATGCCATCCAGTGGAGGGGATAATTGGCCATCATATGTAGCATAAGGTCACGTTCTCCCAGGATAGACCCATAGCTCCATTCTACTTCAATCTTTGACTCGTAATGCTCCGCGGTTCCCCAGTAGGTTAATCTCAGATTCCCGCTGGATATATCCTCATCATAAAGCCCATATTTTTGAGAGAATCTGGCGGCAGCTTCAGCAAGGTCATCGCCGATTCCTTCACGCATTGCTATCTTTCCCATAAGCAGTTCGTTGAAACCCGCCGTATTGGCCTGTTCAAATGGCAGATCGCATTCGATCTTCTTGCCTTTGCCCAAGAGGCCTCTCTGGTTAAGATTCCTGATGTATGAAAGGATTGGCATCATCTGCCAATGGCCAAGGCCATATTTTTGCATCAGGTCGTTGCTCTTTCGTGTAAACTTAGGGCTTCCCGGAACATTAAATACCATTGTTCCGGCGCATACAGACTCATTGCTGTCCGAGCTTGCCAGCCGCATACGACAACCTCTCGGGCACGATGCGCACGCTGCCGCGCGAGCCGGAACAAGGGGGATCTGCCCATTTGTAACATTGCCGCCGCTTGGCGAGCCGGCCGATACTCTGTACATCCCGGTTATAAATCTATCGCCCTCACGGGGATTGTCTACATCCCATTGAAACCGGTTAAACCACAAACGGGTTTCCATAAATGCCTTGGGATCAGCAATAGGAACGCTCCCCGTGCCGATCGCGCTGATCGCCTTGAGCTTCTTGGATCCAAAGACTCCGCCGAAGCCACATAATGCCGCTTGCGATCCGGGGCCGTGAAGCAAGGCTCCGAGGCGGCTTTTGTTTTCTCCTGCTACTCCACAGCAAACCACAGCGGGGACCTGAGTTGAGTAGCCATCACCCACTTCCACCCACTCGCCATCTTTTAGGCTGGGTACTACGCGCCTGGCGATTTCCTCCTGAGTGTCCCAGGTATCCATCCCCCATATCCCGTTGGCGCTTTCAATGGTAACCTTGTCGTCGACTATGTTAATCCAGACCGGATCGTCGGACGCCCCTTCAACCACAATGCCGTCCCATCCGGCAAATTTCATTTGGGCCGTAAAGCGTCCTCCAAAGCTGCTGTGTCCGAACCATTCGATGGGGTAAAGCATGGGACCCAGGCCCTGCACCTCGCATCGTCCGGAGCCGGGCATGAAGGTGCCGGAAAATGGGGATGTCATCATTATAATGAGATTCCTGGGATCGAAGGCCTCAAATGGCAATTGATCGCCGACGAGATCGAAAAAGATGGCAGAACCTATTCCATGACCGCCGCCGTATTCTTCATACCGCTCGGTTGGAATAGTGCCTATCGATTTGTTGGTCAGATTTACTCTTAATATCTTACCTGTGTATCCGCCTTTCATATCTGTCCTCCTATTCCTCTGCCTTTGGTTTTGGTGGTGCTCCGAACTTGCGCATATTTTTCATGATTGGTGGTACGACTGTACTGTCGTCAACCAGACCAAGATTCAACCAGTGCTCATTACGCAGATTAACATCGTATCCTTCCGTCTCTTTTTGATCAGGAGTGGTTGTAACGAATTTGATGGCTTGCATGGGGCAGGCTTCCACACAGGCCTGCTTGCCATTAACGCCGCCCTTTTCGTCCCAGTAAGGGGTATCGATGCAAAGATCGCACTTAGTAGCCTTGCCTGTGAAGTGGTTCCAGACGATGCGGTGGGGCTGCTGGGGGCACATTTCAAGACAGGTTTGGCAGCCGATGCATTTTTTCTCATCAATTCGTCGTACGTTGCCATTTTCGGTATCTACATAGGCGGCTCCCACCGGGCAATTTATAACGCAGGGTGGTGTGACACACTGCCGGCATGGAGCTATTTGTATGTCATCAGGAAACTTGCCAAAGGAATCCTGTATAATCTGAATACGGGAGAGGGACAGATTCTGCACCCCGTAATGAACCAGTGAACAGCTCAGCATGCAGGTAGTGCAACCGGTACATTTTTTGCTGTCGTAGACCAGATATCCTTTGGATGCGGGGTAGGAGACTTCCTCGGGCCCTGGTGAAGCGGCAGTAGCAACTCCGGCAGGGGTCGCTGCCGCGGCAACCACCGCACCGCCGATAGCCAGAAAATCCCGTCTTGAGTATTTTTTCTTGTCAGCGATTTCTTTGTTTTCAGGTTTTTTGCTTTTAGGCATGGGACTACTCCTTGTTTGATAATGGGTCTATTGAATTATGGTCATAATTCTTTGAAATATGAACTAAAGCCTTTTATCTATGCGGAATATGAATATTATAAAGAAGAATGAATACCTGTCAAGGAAAATTGTTAATTTATAATCGGGCTGGTTTCCCTATGCGTTTTTATACTTGAAACACAAATAGAAATTGTTTAAACTAATTCTTTCAAAATGTAACTTCTTATCAATGCCAAATGCAAAAGGCCGCTGTCTTTTACTGTATATTTTAATGGAGCCTTATAAAATGGCCAAATATCTGACAAAGTGGGTGGATTATCGTTTGCCGACCGGTCAGGAGTTTTCCGTTGCTGTCTGCGGATACAGCGGTATGGTGCGCCACTTGTACCTGGGTAACGATCCTGTTCGAAGGATGCTTGCACAGCATGTTTATGTGGAAGAGGGATATTGCCAGACCGGGGCTCACTGCCTAGCACTGGATTGCCCCCTTAACAGGGCTGAACGGGAGCACCTTCTCCACATGCTGGATATGAATGAAGATGAAGCCATGGATCCGGAAGCCGCCGAACAATGGGGAACCGAGAGCACCCTGGAAGGCTTCCTGTTATTCGCTCGCAAAATAACGGAATCCCTGCCGGATGATCTGAAAAAGCCGCAGAATCCGGTAGATGAAGAATAAAAATTTAGCGACATTCGACAGTGTGTGCATCTAAATGAGTGTAAATACATGGTTTAGCCAATCTCCGGTTATGCCAATAATCTGGGCGTAAGGCGCGTGGCTTAATGCTCAAGGCTATTATCGCGACTTACAATTTTTATGGTCTTTTCCTTGTGCCTTGCGCCCTGAGCCTTGTGCCATTGGTTTTTGATATACCGTCTTTCAAATACCGACATGACCTTCGAATAAGAGAGTAACATAAATACGCTTTTGAACATTATCAAAAAATTTAGTGAGATCTGACATATGAACATACAGCCACAGTGGAAGCAGAAATACGATGTACTTAAAGACTATATCAGGACAAACCCGGAGATTCACATCGATGTGAGTGAAGTTTCCATACCTGAGCATCTGCGTGATGAGTTCTACAAACACTTTGATGAAATCCGCAATTTATTTATAGAGTCGAGTTACGCTTCCTTGCCTCTCGAGATGGATGCTCTTTGCAGGAATTATATCCGCTCTGAAAAGGAATTAACGGAACTATTAGAGCTGAAGCGCATCAAGTTGCCGGTGGATCTTTGGAGTTTCCTTCACAATCCCAAAGAGGGCCTGGTACGTTGGCTCTACAACCGGCTGTTTGAAATGGTCCAGGGGAAGATATCTGTAGATGATTTTGAGCAAATGGCCGACAGCGATCTCACCGCCACTGCTGCGGAACTGTATCGACTGGGGTATGAGGCTTGGGCTGCGATTACTCTGATCCTTTCGTTGGAGCCGGATGGAGCGTTCGAGGTAGGACTGGATGAGGATCATGAACCATCTGTTTTGGAGCTCAAGGAGATTGCTTTCGGCCGTCAGTTCCATCACCCAGCAAAGCGTATTCCAGAGTTTATTGTGCATTCTAAAAAACTGGACAGGCATATTGCCGTCAAAATGCCCCTGGCAAGAGAGGTGGACGCCTACTATATTCCATTCGAGATCCCTAAGAGAATGTTAAAATACCGTACCGGAGATACGTCTTATGCGCTTGATTCCCGTGTGATGTTCCTTTCTATCCTTCAGGATCTAAAAGAAATTCCCGTCTTTCTTGATATGCATACCCGTGAGATCAAGAGTCCCGATCTTACAGTTGAGTTCCTCACGCAACAGGATCTGGCCAGTCCGGATGAAATTGGTCAGGTTCAGAAACGGGTGGAAATTATGAAACCCAGACTGGGCGGCAGTATTGTAGTCATGAATCCTGAAGCGGCCCCGGATATGGTGAAACCGGCGGGGAATATGCATGCATTTGCCGTGGGACTCAATCCATTGAAACTGCAGCCAATTGTCGATAAACTTGCATAATTATCCAAGGTCTAAGGACTAAAGCGGATGATGCGGAGCTTTAATATGCTGATCAGAATCTACTTGACACGCAAGTTCCATCCCCTTTATACTCACGCACTAAAGGGATCATGCCTTATCGATTCAACTCAACTCAACTTTAGGAGGACCGACTATGGCGGATGAAATAAATAATATAAACCGCAGAGACTTTCTTAAAAGCGCTGGAGTCATCGTCACCGGCAGCGCCCTTGGAGCCGCCGGGATGACACTTAGGCCTGAAATGGCACAAGCCGTTGAAGCCGTCGAAGCGATCCCCACGACCCTTACCCAATTCCGCTGCCCCATTTGTGGCAAGAATTTCGGCAGCTTTGCGGACTTGAAGAACCATTTTGCTACCGAACATCCTGATGCCGTGGTCCCGGTTACAACCAAGCTTAACATCAACGGGAAGGATTGCGAAGTGCTGATTGAGCCGCACTGGACACTGCAGCGCACGCTCCAGTTCAAGCTTGGCCTGACTGGGGCCAAGCATATGTGCGACCGGGGCGCGTGTGGCTCCTGCACCGTCATCATAGACGGTAGGCCGGTTCTATCGTGCATGACACTGGCCGTGGAATGCGAAGGCAAGTCTATCCAGACCGTCGAAGGAATCGCGGCCGATCCCAAGTGGCGGCCCTTGATCGACGCCTACTGCAAATGGGACGCCATGCAGTGTGGATATTGCACTCCTGGCATGCTGGTAACCGCCAAATCACTATTGGAGAGGAATCCAAATCCGACCGAGGAAGACTGCAAGCAGGCCCTGGCTGGCAATATCTGCTGCTGCGGCACATACCCGCGCCATCCCACCGCTATTATGGAAGCCGCGCCGGCAATAAAAGGAGGTGCATAGTATGGCTGACCTAGCAGGAGTAAACGGACAAAGAGAAAAATTCAGGGTTGTAGGAAAGCCGAACCTTCCTGGCAGGCTGTCCTACGGAATTGCCACAGGAATCGCAAAATACGGTATTGACTATGTGGTTCCCAATATGCTCCACGCGAAATTCTTAAGAAGCCCCTACGCAAGTGCCAGGATTAAGAGTGTTGATACCAAGAAAGCCAGGAAAATACCCGGGGTCGTCGACATCATTACCTGGGAAGATGAGGACATCAAGAATCTAAGTTCCGGTGGTGGCTTTATGGGCCCGGCCCTGCCTTTTCTTGACAACTTAGCGGATCAGGAAGGCGCTGAGGTGGGGGTCATCGTAGTGGCCGAAGATGAAGACATCTGCGAGGAAGCATTGAGGCAACTGGACGTTAAATGGGAAGTGTTACCCCATGTTGTGGATATTCTTGAAGGAAGAAAACCGGATGCCCCGGTTATTCGCCCGTCTCCTCCACCCGCAAAAGGCGGTTTTGGAGGATCTGGAATGGGAGGGAACAACAATCCCCCCAAGAAAGGCAATGTTTCCTATTCCAATGTTAACCAGGGCGATGTGGAAGCCGGTTTCAGGGAAGCCGACCACATCATCGAATATAACGTAAACCTGCCCGCCTTTTCCGGTCATATCCCCAATCCTACGGGTTCGGTTGCCTGGTGGTTCGACGATCCATATCACGGTGAAGGAAAGAGTCTGCGCATTGAAGGTACCCCTTGGGGACATGACCAGGTAGTGGGCATGTACCGCATGCCTGCGGAAAAGGTCTTTCAAGAGTGCATGTTCGTGGGCGGCAGGTATTGTGACTGGGGTATTCGCAAATCCCAGCTTATCACCCCTTTGCTTGCCAAAAGAACAGGCCGCCCGGTTCGATGCGTCAATGACCGCTATGGTATGTACGACTTCAACCTGAACCAGCGCTTCATTCATCTGAAGATCGGTATTAAAAAGAACGGCCTTATTATGGCGATAGACGATTTTTCCATTGCAGACAACGGGGGTCGGGGCAGTTCCAGTTTCGGTACTACAATGGACCAGACCTATGGCCCCTATTTCACCACCAGGTGCCAGAACGTCAGACAGAATATGGATATTGTGGACAGCAACCGGGGGAAGATGTGGGTCAGCGGCCAGCATAATCCGATGAACTGGGATGCCCTGATGGTGGGGATTTATGTGATCGCGGAAAAGCTGGGGAAAGACCCAATGGACATCGCCACGTTGAATCTCCACGGGCCGACATCCCAGACGGATCCCGATCCTGTACCCAGCTTTGAGGCATGCCTCAAGGCCGCTAAGAAGATGATGAACTGGAAGTGGCACGGTACCGGCGCCAGGAAGCTTTCCGACGGCAGGATGCATGGAGCAAGCTTTAGATATCAGCAGTGCCCCCGCCATTCTGTTTCAGGATACAACCCCAAACTTGAGCTTAGAAACGGAGTTGTACATATGCCGACCAAGGGCCCTGTTATCGGCAACTATATCATGGAAGCAAATATAATGGTTGTGGCCGAAGAACTGGGTCTCGAGTACAAGGATATCAGCACGGAACTTGATCACCATGAAATTTTTAGGCCTTGGGGAGGCGGCAGCGACGGAACAACCGCATCTTCCTGGGCCTTGAAAGAGTGTGCAAATATCTTGAAGAAGCGAATTCTGGAGGCAGCGATCGAAGAGGCAGATAATCCTCCAGCATCTATGGGTTTTGGCTTTTTTGCCAAAAAACCGGCCGGTCCCAGTCCGTTAAAGGGTCGGAAGCCTGAAGACTTGGACTTGCAGGATGGAAAAGTTGTTGTAAAGGCTGATCCCAGCATAGGTGTTCCCCTTGCACAGGCTGTTAAGGCCAATCTGTTCGCGACATATTCAGGCAGACCTCCCCTTGCCCTCTGGACCCACCAGGGCAAAAAGTTAGATACCATGAACATTGCCATGTGCGAGGTCGCAGTAGATACGGAGACTGGAGAAGTGGAAATACTCCGGTTTGGAGTGGTTGCGGATCCCGGCAAGATCATGCGCCGCACGTCGCTGGAGAGCCAGATCGACCAGGTGATGGATTTCACCGCCGGATGTCAGTTGTATGAAGATTTTTTGTACGACCAGAAAACCGGCGTGAAACTCAGCACCAATATGTTTGAGTACAAGAAAGTCGGCATGCTGGACATGCCTCGAGTGGATCTGGAGCTTCTGGAAACGCGCGCAGGCAACGCCGCTTATGGCTCAAACGGCATCAGCCACTCCCTGGCAAACACCCATCTGGTTATTATGGCCATCCACAACGCGATCGGCAAATGGGTCGATCCGCCAGCCACGCCGGACAAGGTTCTCAAGGCATTAGGAAAGGCATAGGAGAAAGATCATGAAATCATTCAATCACACCAACGCGAAATCCCTGGCGGAGGTCAAGACCGCCCTTGGTGACAGCAAAACGATCCTCATCGCCGGCGGTACCGATCTCCTTGGAACGCTCAAGGACAATATTCTTCCCACCTACCCCTCGACCGTAATCAATCTCAAGACCGTTCCTGGTCTAGATTTCATCAAGGAAGAGGGTGGTATGCTCAAGATCGGTGCGCTCACCCGCCTGGCCGATATCGCTGCCAATCCGACAATAAAGCAGAAATACACCGCCCTGGCTCAGGCTGCCTTCCGGGTCGCCACTCCCCATGTCCGCGAGATGGGGACCATCGGCGGCAATATCGCACAACTGCACCGCTGCTGGTACTTCCGCAAACCAGAAAACCGTTTTAACTGCATTCGCAAGGGTGGCAATCAATGCTTCGCCATGACGGGGGACAACCGCTATCACTCCATCTTCGGCGCTGTCAACCGGTGCATCGCCGTGCATCCCAGCGATACTGCTCCCGCTCTCATCGCTCTCAATGCCAAGGTGGTCACCGACCGTCGGACTATCGAGGCCGAGAATTTCTTTGATGTCAAGAAACCGGGCAATACGGTCCTTGCCATGGATGAAATCATCAAGGAAATTCAGATACCCGCACCTCCGGCAGGTGCGAAAAGCGCATTCCTGAAATTCGCCATCCGGAAATCGATCGACTTCCCCATTGTCAACTGCGCCGTTATGGTGGGGGGGGACAACCCGCGGATCTGTCTCAATGCGGTGGCACCCAAACCCTACCGGGCGACAAAGGCGGAAGCGGCTATTGCCGGAAAGACGATCAACGAAAAGAATGCGGAGGCAGCCGGGCAAGCGGCTGTTGCGGACGCCCGACCTCTACAGGCAGCCAGGTTTAAAGTGCAGATTGCCAAGACCCTGGTCAAACGGGCAATTCTGGCTACTGTCTAAATACCGGGATTTAATTTATTATCGGAAAAGGGGTGTGTAACATCTATCCCAGTTTATTTTTTTGGCGTCGGAGGATTGCTATACATGCGAAGTGTCGGAATCGACGATTGGCGCTAGGTGTGCAATGACTCCCTTTTTTCCTGATGAGCAGGATCAATGTTTGATTTTCTGCCATTCCTCTTGGTAGTTCATCTCAAAATCAGGGCACCGCTCAGGTGTATGACATTTCACGCATAATGCCCTGTCGGGTCTTTGCTCCGGCAGAGATCCCGGATCCTTTAAATGCCGGGCGCTGTTCCCATGGCACACGTCGCACTGAACATTCCTCAATTCCGGCTGCTGGAGATCCATGGTAAAACCGCCGTCCTGCTCGAAGCGGGTGGTGTGACAGGCAAGACAATCCGGATTAAATTGTCGTGATCTTTTAACAAGGGTCTCAAATGCCCGGGCGTGATCCGATGCCTGCCATATACTGAAGTCTTCGGAATGGCATGTTGCGCAGGCTAGGGCGTTAAGGGACACTTCAACCTCTTCTTTTTCGGTTGAAGAATAAAGAGAAGTCACCTTGTCATTATATTGCTCAATCATGGCCTTTACCTGCGGATCATCGTAAATATCGGGTCCAAGGGGCACCAGCTCGTTTTTTGCCGTCTTGGCTCCGTCGGAAGTAAACGTAATCTCAAGCATGCCTTGGTACTGGCCCTTTTCACCGGACTGCACAATAAAGGTATTACCCGCCTTGTAGGGTTTTTCAATCCTTTGTTTGTGGTGCCCTCCTACGATAACGTCTATGCCCGGGACCCTTCGAGCGACGACCCAATTCCGTCCCATGTGATGATGGGTCATGGCAATTATGATATCCACCTTGCCCTTGAGTTCTTTGACCACGGATTCCGCTGATTGAATGAGGTCCATAACTAATATCTTACCGCCGGAGATCTCTTTCAGTGTGGAGACCATATCGGGGGTATCGTCCATGAGGCCAAATATGCCAATTTTTCTGCCGTTGATTTCTTTAATAATATAAGGTTTGAAAATAGGTGAGTTAACCTCATCCGCCAGGTTGGCGGAAACAAAGGGAATATCATATGTTTTTTCCAGGAACTTGAGATAATCCAGGCCTAAAGCCAGATCCAGTTCACCTACATTTATGGCGTCAATGCCGATGTATTGATAGATCCGAGCGATCAAATCCGCTTTAAGTCTGGCCGAGGGTTGGATGGATTTCTTGATCTCTATATGTTCATTGAGCAGGTCACCGGAATCAACAACGATCATATGCCCCTGTTTTTTCCGGTATTGTTCAAGATATGTTGATTTTTTATACAGCCCACCGAGCATTTCTCCGGTTTCTATTCAACCGCAGGGCTCAATATATCCTTCAACATTATTGCTGTAGGCGATGACGAGTTTGAAACTATCCTCTGCTGCCATGGAGTTATGTCTTGATATGATCAGCTTAAAGAGGATAACAGCGCTTAATAGTAATAATAAAGATAGTAATATTCTCCTAATCTTTCATTACCCCCGGCTTATCTGAATCTGATATGTGGACGGTTCTATGCTGATCCGAGTCTATTATTAGCCTGAAGCAAATCGGCGACATGCTTCATGCCCAGATCTTCAAGGGTCTTGCGTTTTGGATAGCCCGTATCCTTGTCCCATCCTTCAATATTGTAGAAGTGGTCCTTCCACTGATCCACTCCTTCTTTGGTCAAATAAAGTTCCCTGCAGTTCTGCCAATCCCAGTTCGAACCGTCGTATATGGGCAGTTCAGTGGCATATCCGCAGTAGGAGGCTCCGGGTCTGTAATAGTACCCGGTGAAGTTCTCCATGTTTCTGTGCCTGCCCTGGAGGACAAAGATGGCCCGTTTCAGATTCCAGCCACGCCTGCCGATCTCCAGGCCATCCTGGAAGGTGTGATTCCTTCCGGTGATTGCATTGAGATATCGGGGTTCTGCTTCTGGAGTATGCCCATAGCCCTTGGGGTGTGCCGCACTGAAAAGCTTGGCGTAACCCCAATCACAGAAACCGACCGATTCTTTATAGTAGTTCCAGTAATGCTGGCGCCAGGCAACAAATTCAGCCTTATGTTTGGAATAGATGCCGGTATCGTATGCCTGTTTACCCTGCCAGCTGTAATCGAACCAGAACGGGTCGCTTTTGGTGGTCCTCTCGGCCATGGCTTTGACAAATCGTTCACATGTCCAATCTCCTCCACCTCCACCACCGAAGCTGAAGGGTTTACCCATGCCCATATCATGGCTGTTGATGTCCCGGGAATCCATCAGATTGCCGTATGCCCAGTCCACTCCGGGCATGGACCAGTGATCCTGGTAACCCCACATGGTCAAACGGCACAGGGTATTGAAGTCATCCGTTCTCCCCAGTTTCTCGGCAAAACGGGCGGTTCCTTCCGCCAGAAGGTCTCCGATACCAAACCGGTTTGCAAGCGCAATCCCATAAATTTCCATGAACTCCGGTTTGCTGAAATCCTCCATCTTAAGCGGGGACACATCATATTTTGTGCCGGGACCGATGACGCCCATGTCGTACATCTTCTTCATGTACCAGCCCAGGGCCGTATAAGCGGGAACGTTCGGCTGGATGGGGAAGTCCGGGTTATGGTCAGTGGGAAAGGACATGGGGCCCATGAAGCAGGTTTCCATGCCATTTATACCCAGCTGCTGGACTATATCGGTCCCTTTCAGGTTGTCCCTTTGGATCTGTTGACGATCTCTTGTTTCGTTCTCAGGCGTATGACTGAACCATGTGGATTCCGCACAGTCGTCCGAGTCCTGGCTCCAGGCCCGGTCCCGGTTGTGGCACATCCTGACGGTGCCGCAGCCCACGCAGGCCGATCCAATGGATTGAGGACCGAACCCGCCGAATCCGGGGCCCGGCGGCCAGTTTTTGTCAAACCAATCTCTGGCGTCCTTTAATCCCTTCGGGTGGGCTATTTTAATGCCCTTTGTGCCTACCACAGCAATTGCCTTCAGGTTTTTGGATCCGAAAACCCCGCCGAATCCACCCTGTCCGGCGCCGCTTCCACCACCGTGTATCAGCGAAGCAACCCGGGTCATGTTTTCGCCGGCCGGTCCAATGGTAACAATAGCAGGCCTTTGCAAAGTATATCTGCCATCAGACTCCTGCCACTCCTGGCCGTAACGGACGCCGGTCCTCTTCCATATCTCTTCCTGGCATTCCCATGAAGTAAGGCCCCAAAGGGCTTTGGCGTCTTCCAGCGTAACCTTGTCGTCGACAATATTGATATAGACGGGAGACTCCGCCCGGCCGATGACCGCAACACCGTCCCAACCCGCCATTTTAAGCCAGGCGGAGAACATTCCGCCGAAATTACTGTGACAGAACCACTGTATGGGATAACACTGTGGAGACAATCCCGAAACACTCGTCCTGGCGCCTGCGGGAACCCCGGTCCCGGACACAGCGCCGGTCATCAAAGAAACCATATTCTTGGGATGAAAGGCGTCCTGAAGATCCCAGTCTCCGGGAGCTACGCAATACTCCCAGAAAAGGGCCGTGGAGGTGCCGTGACCGCCGCCATAAGACTCATACTTTTCGGTATCTAACGCTTTGATTTCCTTAGTGGTAAGATTGACTAATAATATCTTTCCAGCAAATCCTGGTGTAGACATAATTGTAACTCCTTTCCTTTACTCTTTAGACTTAGCCTTAGCTTTGGGCAATGCAAATGGAAAATCCGGGGTGGCTTTTCTCGGCGGCTGAAGGTCCCGGTCATATCCGTTGATATCGGTCTGATCCGGAATCTCAGTCACAACCTTCAAAGCGTTTGCGGGACAAGCCTCAACACAGGCTTGAGTGCCGTTGATCCCACCCTTTTTATTGTAATAGGGCGTGTCCGCGCACATGTCGCACTTGATGGCTTTTCCTGTTACATGATTCCATATAGTACGGTGGGGAATAAACGGACAGGATTCTATGCATGTCATGCAACCGATGCATTTTTCGGCGTCAATCATCCGAATGTTGCCGTTTTCGGCGCTGATGTGGCAGGCCCCGGTGGGACAATTCTCCACGCATAGCGGCTCCGGACATTGACGGCATACATTTATCTGAATATCGAAGGGATATTCGTCAAGTACCGCCCGGTGCACCTGAATCCTGGACAGGGAAAGGTTGACTACACCTTCGTGTACAAGGGAGCATGCGATCATGCATCCGTAGCATCCCGCGCAGTGTTTGCTGTCATAAACCAGATACCTGGTCGATAGAGGGTATTCCTCTTCTTTTGCTTCCGTCTTTGTAGGCGAATAAACCGCCAGAGCACCCCCCGCAAGAGCGGTTCCGCCCACGGTCAAGAAATCACGCCTTGTATATTTGTTTTCCTGAAGTCCTTTCTTTTTACCTTCCCCGGATTTATCCATTTACATGACCTCCCTGTATTTTATTCTATTTGTTCTAAACATAACCTCATTCTCTGATAAAGTCAAATATATTTACTGGCCGGATTTAGCCCTATGATGCTATGGGGGGCCTCTATTGATTTCAGAGGTTTAGCACAAAAGGAGCACATGGAGGTCTCCTCTTTTTAGGTCCGGGCATAGAGTGAGTCTCTGGCCTTCTCTTAATTACCTCCAGTCATCAATCGATACACCCCTGCCCGCCATGAAATCGGTCAGGAACCAGACACTCGCTGTACTTCCTCCCACCACGATCGTCCGAATATTTTGCGGGTTGGGCAAGTGATTAATCAAAGTGTCGTTGGAGACTTTTCGCCAGCTGGCATAGGGCTCGAGACCTTGTTTGGCAAGGGGACCCATCATACCGGATGCGATGGAATTAGCCCAATAGGTTCCCGCAGGCACTTCCGCGTTGTCAGAGAGCCACTCAGCAAGCGCCGCTTTTGTTTGAAAACCCTGTGAGTTTCTGAGCAGATACGCCACGGACGGGTCCATAATAATTGTTGCGGATCCGATTGCCGCCAGCACCCTCATAAAGTCACGCATCAAAAACTGCGGGGGATAATGCTCCACGACCGAACCCGAACAGTTCACGAAGTTCCAGCCCATGAGCACTGTGAGGACGCTCTCTTCAGGCTTATGACCCATCAGCACATGGAAAGGCTTCCATCCTTCCGGAAGTGCTTCCTCGTTTTCCGCTATGGTCACGTTGTTGTAGCGCAGCGGGTTGCTGAGGGAGGAGTAGCCGGTCACACCCTCCTGATAACCCTGGATTACAAAGTGTATCAGATTCATGGCCCGACCGATTACGGAATTGGCCTCGGCATTCGGACCCAATGCCCCTATCCCCGAATTCATTCCGATCTCATTGCGTATCGGTCCGTTCACCAGCACCATGTTCGCGTTGGAAGTGGTGGAATCCGAATACGGGACCTGGCTGGCCAGCGCCAGGATAACCGGCAGATATTCGGGTTTGGCTCCCGCCATGACGGCAATGATGGCAACCTTTTCCACGGTGAATGGACGGGTCGTTCCAAAGGTACCGGCGCCTGTCTTAACCACCTCATCCGGCTTGTGGCTGGTGCCTTTCAGCATGGCGGCCACCCTCTCCTCTGTGGGAAGTATTATTGGATTATAGTCGGTCCAGTGCTTGTCCTTAAACAGGCGTTGCAGATTATCTTCCGTATCCGGGGGCAGGAATCTGGGTTCAGGCGCCTCTTGTGCCGGGGTACCGGTTTTCTTTTCCTCACCAGTTAGAGGTCTTGTCAGACTGTCGATGATCGCCTGCATTACGGGCTTGCCGCTGACATTATCCTTGCCTTCCAGATAGGTCTTCAGCATTTCTTTGTTAAGGCCTGTAAACGGATACGGCATCCCCACCCAACGTAGGGACATGCCGGTACTGTATTTGAAATGCGTATTAATCCCGAATGAGACAACGTTTTCATTTGCAAGGGACACGGTGGGGATCCCATAATGCTGTTCCAAAGTTCCGCAAAAGCGGCTCACGGCCGCGACACAGCCCCATCAACCGGCAACTCCCATGATTACCCCATCGCCCCCGTTTTCGGTAATCTCCTTCCATAATACAGGGTCATCCGAAACGTAATTGCCGCTCTTGAGCTTTAATATTGTCTTTACACCTGGCATATTATCGGCAAACCACGCTTGCATTTCCTCGAGCACAGGGGTGAGTCCGAATCCTTCATAGTTCATGTCCACCAGGTAGATGGTTTTGCCTTCTATGGTGTCCAGCCGGGGCGCTACCAACGGCACCCTCTCCGCAAGCTTCTCTGTAATGGCCGGATTCAGAACGGTTATCAACTTGTCCTCGGAGGCGACGGCATCACACGCCGTTTGCATGGTT
>CAYQNR010000034.1:0-33074 GCA_964418945.1 uncultured Desulfobacteraceae bacterium | reverse complement strand
GCTAATCAAACCTGGAGATAGCTGGTTCTCCCCGAAATATATTTAGGTATAGCCTTACAAATTGAGTAATGGGGGTAGAGCACTGGATGGGCTAGGGGTCCTACCAGATTACCAAACCCAACCAAACTTCGAATACCATTACTTTTATTGTAGGAGTCAGACTGCGGGAGATAAGTTCCGTGGTTGAGAGGGAAAAAGCCCAGACCGCCGGCTAAGGTCCCTAAATATGTGCTAAGTGGAAAAGGAAGTGGAAACGCATTGACAGCCAGGAGGTTGGCTTAGAAGCAGCCATCCTTTAAAGAAAGCGTAACAGCTCACTGGTCAAGTGATTCCGCGCCGAAAATATAACGGGGCTTAAGCACATTACCGAAGCCGCGGACCTTTTGCGCATAGCGCTAAGCGCATAGAGCAAAACGATAGGAGGATGAAGTCTTTTCGTTATGAGCTGTGCCTTTTGCGCTATGCGTGAGGGGTGGTAGGGGAGCGTTCCATTCCGGGTTGAAGCCAGACCGTGAGGACTGGTGGACTGAATGGAAGTGATCATGCTGACACGAGTAACGATAAAGCGGGTGAGAAACCCGTTCGCCGTAAGCCCAAGGTTTCCTGAGTAAAGTTAATCTTCTCAGGGTTAGTCGACCCCTAAGCCGAGGCCGAAAGGCGTAGGTGATGGGAAACAGGTTAATATTCCTGTACCACCATATTGGCGTTTGAGTGATGGGGGGACGCAGGAGGGTAGGCCATTCCGGTGATGGATGTCCGGATTCAAGCTGGTAGGTGGAGAGAATAGGCAAATCCGTTCTCTCATTCAACACCGAGAAGCGATGAGGAACCCTTTTAGGGTACAAACTGGTTGATCCCATGCTGCCAAGAAAAGCCTCTAGCGAGTCAATACGGTGGTCGTACCGCAAACCGACACAGGTAGGCAGGGTGAGTATCCTAAGGCGCTCGAGAGAACTCTGGTCAAGGAACTCGGCAAATTGACACCGTAACTTCGGGAAAAGGTGTGCCTCCACTAGGTGAAGAGATTTACTTTCGGAGCCGAAGGAGGTTGCAGAGAAATGGGGGTGGCGACTGTTTACTAAAAACACAGGACTCTGCTAAGTCGCAAGACGATGTATAGGGTCTGACGCCTGCCCGGTGCTGGAAGGTTAAGGGGATTTGTTATCTGCCTTCGGGTAGAGAAGCTTTGAACCGAAGCCCCAGTAAACGGCGGCCGTAACTATAACGGTCCTAAGGTAGCGAAATTCCTTGTCGGGTAAGTTCCGACCTGCACGAATGGCGTAACGACTTCCCCACTGTCTCGACCAGGGACTCGGTGAAACTGAATTCGCGGTGAAGATGCCGCGTACCCGCGAAAAGACGGAAAGACCCCGTGAACCTTTACTACAGCTTGACATTGGATTTTGGGCTAGTATGTGTAGGATAGGTGGGAGACTGCGAAGTCTCGACGCCAGTCGGGATGGAGTCAACCTTGAAATACCACCCTTATTAGTTTAGAGTTCTAACCTTGGCCCGTTATCCGGGTTGGGGACAGTGTCTGGTGGGTAGTTTGACTGGGGCGGTCGCCTCCTAAAGAGTAACGGAGGCGCGCGAAGGTTCCCTCAGGCTGATTGGAAACCAGCCGTAGAGTGTAAAGGCATAAGGGAGCTTGACTGTGAGACTGACAAGTCGAACAGGTACGAAAGTAGGTCTTAGTGATCCGGCGGTTCCGCATGGAAGGGCCGTCGCTCAACGGATAAAAGGTACTCCGGGGATAACAGGCTTATCGCGTCCAAGAGTTCACATCGACGACGCGGTTTGGCACCTCGATGTCGGCTCATCGCATCCTGGGGCTGGAGCAGGTCCCAAGGGTTTGGCTGTTCGCCAATTAAAGCGGTACGTGAGCTGGGTTTAGAACGTCGTGAGACAGTTCGGTCCCTATCTTTCGTGGGCGCAGGATATTTGAGGGGATCTGTCCTTAGTACGAGAGGACCGGGACGGACGAACCTCTGGTGTTCCAGTTGTCGCGCCAGCGGCATTGCTGGGTAGCTATGTTCGGAATGGATAACCGCTGAAAGCATCTAAGCGGGAAGCCAACCTCAAGATAAGATATCCCCTTCCCGATGGCAACATTGGGAACTGAAGACCCCTTGTAGACTACAAGGTTGATAGGCCAGGTGTGTAAGTGCGGTAACGTATTCAGCTAACTGGTACTAATAGGTCGTGAGGCTTGGCCATAATTTTTTATATATCTTTGATCTTATTACCTGTGTTTTGTTAAATATTTCGGCTATCAGCGTTCAGCTTTTAGCAAAGAACAAATACAATTATTTTTCTGACTGCTGATTGCTGATAGCTTAACGCTAAAAAGATTTTCCGGCGGCAATAGCGAAGAGGTCGCACCCGTTCCCATTCCGAACACGGAAGTTAAGCTCTTCAGCGCCGATGGTACTGCGTGGGAGACTGCGTGGGAGAGTAGGACGTCGCCGGAATTTATTTTAAGGCCCCTTGAGTATTCAAGGGGCTTTTTTTGGTTGGAAAATCACCTGTCAAAATTCACCAATTAACTGAGGGCTGGTCATAAATAATGGTTTACAAAATCCTCTAATATACTAATATTATGCACATTATTAATATATTGGAGGATGCTATAGTCAATAATAACAGTCCCTTCGTACAAATTTTGCGCCTCGTGGATGAGGTTTACGAAGCGGAAGGACCCAAGCCAATGGGCCGAGGAAGGCCCAGAAGCTATAAGGATCTCGTGATCCTGAAGGTATTTATCGTTATGGTCATCAAGCGTATTAAGACTTTCAAGGGGTATAATATTGGGGTCAACTATCCAGGGGCTCCAAACGGTCGTATGGACCTGGATGATTGGTTTATAGATTCACTTAATAGTGCTGTTGATTGGATATACGACAAATTCTTGAATACATGGCCTGTATATATCTATTATTATTATCTTTATGAATGATAATGATGCCAACATTAAAACGTACTAAATTAATTACTATAGGTATAATAGCCATAATATTGTTTTCGGGGGATGCCGTTGCCGTCGATCTTAAGGAAAAAACCGATATATTGATAAACAGATTGTCCTCAGTTCTCCCGGACCAATGGCGATTGGAGAAAGTCGATAATCCGGAAAAGTCTTGGTGGATGTTCTATAAGAAATCTGAGTTTATTGAAATCAGGTTGGTTGGCCCCAGGATGTCCGGCTATCGATACAAACTCCCATCAGGAGAGACAAAGGATATATTGTACCGTAACGAAGCCATCTACCTCTGGATAACGCCGTCGTCCTTTGATGATGGATGGACTTTGTGGCGGCGTTTTCGCTATCATTTTTGGAAGGCGTACGTAAAATTGCCGGATATCATACCGACAAGATTTGGGGTAAAAATCTATGTAAAACCAGGCTGTGTCGCCATCGAAGAACTTATTCCCGAATCTGGTAAGTATCCATATCCGGCCCGACCTATTTATGGAAAGGGAGCCAAGAAGGGATCATGGCCGGATTGGAAGGCTGATATCGCTAAGGCGGTAAAATGATATTAGTTTAGGGGTTAGAAACAATAATTGCCATACAGACTTTGGAATCGCATATGGCGATCGTGGAACAAACTGCCTAGGGTTGATGCTTTCGATTTATCTATATCCTGTTCATGAATACCTGGGCACACTTGAGGTGGATGATGTAATGATTGTGATACGGGCATTCAATAGTCATAAAATAATTGTGGGTATAATAGCCATAATATTGTTTTCATTGTTTTCTGTGAATACCTTTGCCGCTGCGGACGATCTTCAGGAAAAAACATCTTTATTGATAAACAAATTATCCTCTGTTCTCCCGGACCAATGGCGATTGGAGAAAGTGGATAATCAGGAAAAGAAGGCCTGGTGGATGCGCTATAATGAAAGTGAATTTATTAAAATCAGGTTGGTTGGTTTCAAGAGGGCTGGCCATCGATATAAACTCCAATCAGGAGAGACAAAGGATGTATTATATAGTAACGAAGCCATCTACCTCTGGATAACGCCGTCGTCCTTTGATGATGGATGGACTTTGTGGCGGCGTATTCGCTATCACTTTCAGAAGGCATACGTAAAATTACCGGATGTCATACCGACAAGATTTGGTCTTAAAATCTATGTAAAACCCGGCTGGTGGGCCGAAAAAGCACCTTCCGTGCCACATGTACTAGAGGCCCGAACTATCTATGAAGAGGGGGCTAAGAAGGGATCA
This sequence comes from uncultured Desulfobacteraceae bacterium, assembly GCA_964418945.1. Lineage (GTDB taxonomy): Bacteria > Desulfobacterota > DSM-4660 > Desulfatiglandales > HGW-15 > CAYUYB01. The sequence goes on along the minus strand of CAYQNR010000034.1, from coordinate 28,840 downwards.
TGGCCGGATTGGAAGGATGATATAGCTAAGGCGGTAAAATAACAAAGGGGGATACCCATGTATAAGATCAGAATCACCTTTATCACGTTCCTGATTTCTTTCTTTGCCGCCAATGTCATGGCAGAAGAACCAAAGATGTTCTTTGCTGAATATCGTTTAATTCATCCCGAGATCAAAGAGGGTTCATTTGCAGCCACTTCAAAAAAGATCTGGCGGATTGGATTTAGATATTTAAGATTAGAAGAGAAGCCTGATCCAGTAGAAAAAATCCATGGTTTAATAATAAGTAATGCACCGGACACATATATAATTAACAAGTATACAAATTCAGGGCAGCATATTGTTGATAGAGCTGAAAACACAGATGTTCACGTATCAGTATTCCAAATCCAGGACTTGCCTGAGGAAATTCAAGAATTGGAAATGGGTCATGAGAATGCTTTTTTTACAAGAAATAATGCCTCATCAATGGGTTCAAAAATCATTGAAGGTATTGAATGTGATATGTACCAAACAACAATTAAAGACTTTCAGTTAACTTTGCTTAAAAGAAAAGATAATGGGAATCCACTCCAGGTTGGAATTAAGAAAGGAAAGATTGATTACAGTGTTCGATATATTAAATATGAATCAGATATTTCCCCCGATTTCAGCCTTTTTGAGGTTCCTCAAGATATTAAAATCTTAGAGGCAAACTAATTCCATGTAACATCAGGTTCATCGACGGTATGTTAGGGCGAAGAGATTACCTGTATCAACCGAATTCACTTGAAATGAAGATTCATTAACATCCACAATGATGCAACATTTATTTTGCATCTACGCTGTCTCTTTTTTTTGATTTCTAACACCTGCTACATATTGCGCTCCGGGTATGTTTTATGACGGCTAAATCTATTATTCAATAGTAACCTTTAAATAATCGTCGCGCGATAAGTATCTTTTCTATCTCTTTAGTCCCTTCAAAGATCTCAAATACCTTTGCGTCCCGCCAATAGTGTTCCACATCATATTCTTTCAGGATACCGTACCCCCCATGAAGCTGGATAGCTTCGTCCGCCACCTTGACCGCGATCTCGCAAGTATACCACTTCGCCATAGCGATAAGGGCGGGATCAACCTCGTCCTTGTCGGCCTTTATTGCCGCCCGGTATAAAAGACTCCTCCCCGCTTCAAGCAGTGTGGCCATTTCTGCAATCTTGGCCTGAACAATCTGATGTCCGGCAAGTGAAACACCAAAGGCCTTCCTCTGTTTTACATATTTCATGGCCTTTTCCAGGGCGCCTTGGGCTGTTCCCACGGCAAGGGCACCTCCTGCGTCGAGGCGAGCCCGGTTAAATAAATCCATGACTTGATAAAAACCCTTCCCTTCTGTTCCCAGCAGGTTTTCCCGGGGAACCCGAACCTCCTTGAGGGCGATTTCTCCGGTATCGGAACATCTGATGGAGAGCTTCCCATGCAACTTGTTGGCCTCATACCCCTGCCTGTCTGTTTCTATTATTATTGTACTCAACCGGTGGTGTTTCCGTGGTTCTTCGGGATTTGTAACACAAAGGACTACGAGGAAATCGGCATGATTCGCGTTTGTTACAAACATCTTATTCCCTGAGACTACATATTCGTCTCCATCTTTAATGGCCATGGTTGTAATCGCCGCCACATCACTTCCTGCATCGGGTTCAGTAGATGCCATCCCTGGCCTCCATTGTCCTGTGCATACATGGGGGAGGTATTTTTGTTTCTGCTCCTGTGTTCCAAAAAACTGTATCAGACGCGTGCCAAAATACGATGCAACCATAGTCTGAGCAATCCCCCCGTCTATGCGAGCAAATTCCTCAATAATGAGGCATTGTTCAAAATTGCCCAGCCCCGCTCCTCCATATTCCTCGTCAATAAAAACTCCGATGAATCCAAGCTCAGCAGCCTTTTGGCATAATCGTTCATCAAACTGTTCTTTCTCATCCAGCTCTCGCGCGATATCCTTAAATTCTCTTTCAGCAAATTCGCGTGCTGCCTGCTTAATATCCTTCTGTTCTGGTGTAAGCTCAAACATTTTATCCCGCCTTTTTAAAAGGTTTAGTGCAACATCATGACTATTTTGTATGTATTTTGTCCTCCGTCGATTCTTTAATACCCATCATCGTCATCATGTGCCTTCTGGGGGGCTGCTTCATGGATGCCCCGGCCCTGATTACCCTCACCGTTCCCATCATCTACCCGGTGGTTATGCTTCTGGGCTTTGACACCTTTCTGCCCAGCTTTGCCAGGTACTGAAGAGGTAAAACTTTAGGCTGGTTTCAGAACCTACCGGCAGGCCTCATAGCCCAGGTCAAAAGCCCTGATATTTAGCGGAGCCAGTTTGGCCGGGAAGCGCTCTTCTATAGCTTCCTTTATGGTGGCTATTTTTATGGGTAGCTGGTCAGTGCCGAAAAGTGCCCCCAGCATTACGATGTTGGCGGCCAGGCGGTTTCCCGCTTCCTGAGCAATTGTAGCCGCATCTAGTTGGACTATCTTTCCAGAGGCCTTAGCCAGCTGTTTTAGGATTTGCTCCAGGCTGGGGTATTTGCTCTTATCTATGGAGACGGTAAAGGGGACGATTACCGCCGTATTAACTATTACCAGGCTGGACTTGGATAGACAGGAGATATTTCTCAGTGTCTCCGATGGCTCCATACCCACCAGGGTATGGCACCTGCCGGTGGGTATAAGGGGGCCATAGACATCTTCTCCAATTCTGATGATACTGGTTACCGAGCCGCCCCTAACCGCCATTCCCAGTACCTCCGAGCCCCTGACCCTTAGCTTATCAGCCACGGACGCCTTGCCCAGCAGCTCAGACATCAGGATTACCCCCTGCCCGCCAACCCCGGTGATTAATATATTGAACTCTTTCATCATTGCTTTTTCTCCGGTATTATCGCTTGGTAGGGGCAGACCTGGGCACAGAGGCCGCAGCCGGTACACAGCGAGCTATCAATTACCGTCTTGACCCCTTCCTTTATTATGGCCGGACAGCCCAAAAGCTCAATGCAGGCGTTGCACTTCTCACCGCACTTTTCTTGGTCCACATAATAGGGGATGGTCTCTTCCTGGCGTTTTCTCTTCTCCCTCTGCTCAATTATAGTGCAGGGCCTCCGGCTGACCACCACCGCCGGCCCGGGGAACCTTATTGCCTTTTCTATAGCATTGGTGGCCTCCTTCAGTTCAAAGGGGTCCACTACTTCAACGAATTCCACCCCACAGGCCTTAGCTATCTCCTCAGGCTTGAGCCTGACCGTCTCCTCACCCATAGCGGTGTAGCCGGTGCCAGGGTGGGGCTGGAAGCCGGTCATAGAGGTGGCCGAGTTGTCCATTACCACCATGGTTATATTGGCCTTATTATAGACGGCGTTTACCAGCGGCGGTATGCCGGCGTGAAAGAAGGTGGAGTCGCCCAGGTGGGCCACTACCGGGGTGTCTATTACGTGGGCCAGCCCGTTGGCGATGCCGAAGCTACCCCCCATGCAGATGATGGTATCTGAGGCTTCCTGCGGTGGATTGTAGGCCAGGGCATAGCAGCCAATGTCACCGGGGTAGATAGGCTCAATATCTCTGCCCATCTCCTTAGCCACCCTCCGTGAGGCTACCCTGATGGCGTAGTGGGAGGCGCGGTGGGGGCAGCCGGGGCAGAGGGCGGGCGGTCTCCAGGGTAGCAGCGGGGCGGTCTCTTCCTCCAGCTTGTCTATACTGGCGAAGTCCACCGGCGTTTTGGCTTTGGTTAATTTGGCCAAGGCCTCGGTGACCTTTCTGGTGGATAGCTCCCCAATCCGGGGCAGTAAATCCTTGCCGTGGATTTTGACCGGTATATTATGCTCTCCGGCGATAGCTTTGACATGAAGCTCAACAAAGGGGTCCAGTTCCTCGGCTACCAGCACCTCTTTTACCGAGGCTAGTAATTTTATTACCAGTTCCTCAGGAAGGGGGTTGGGGGTGCCAATCTTGAGTATGGAGACCCTGTCCTCAATCCCCAGCCACTTTACCGCCTCCAGAGCGTAGCTGTAAGACAAGCCGCAGGCGATGATGCCCAGTTTGGCACCACTGGCCAGCTTTAGCTGGTTATAGGGTAGATTGTTCACCGCTTTCTTTATTTTCTCAAACCTCTCCAGCATTAAAGGCTTGTTTATTCTGGCCTCACGCGGTGTATAGACCAGCCAGGTGCGGTCTTTGATAAATTGCCCCTTTCTCCGTTCCCGTGATATTTCTCCCAGGGTAATGTCGCTGCGAGCGTGGCCTATCCTGGTTACCGACCTGAGCATGAAAAGTTGCCGGAACTGCTCGGAGAGCATAAAGGCGTCAGCCATCATATCTTTGGCTTCCTGGACTGAGGAGGGCTCAAGAACCGGTATGTAGCCCTGCAGGGCGATGTAACGGTTGTCCTGCTCGTTCTGGGAGCTCCAGGCCCAGGGGTCATCGGCGGAGAGCAGAACCAGCCCCCCTCTGGCCCCGATATAGTTGGCGGTCATCAGGGGGTCATGGGCCACGTTTAGGCCCACGTGTTTCATGGAGGCTATGGCCCTTACCCCGCAGATTGAAGCCGCCAGGGCGACCTCAAAGGCTACCTTCTCATTGGTCGACCACTCCACGTACATATCCAGCTCTCTGGCCACCCCGGCCAGGGTCTCCGTTATCTCGCTGGAGGGGGTGCCGGGGTAGGCGGCAGCCACCTGGACACCCGCCTCAATCGCCCCCCTGGCTATGGCCTCATTGCCCAGGACAAAGAGCCTCTGCCCGGGGGCATCAGAACTAATGGTTAATCGTTTCAACTTTTGTCTCCTAAATGGGCGAATTTTTCCCTCAGCTTTGGTTTTTCTATCTTCCCGGTAGGGTTTCGGGGCACCTTATCAAATACGACACGCCTCGGCCTCTTGTAGCGGGGCAGATTCTCTTCACAGAACTGGTTTACCTCTTCTTCAGTCAGTATCTCCCCCGGCTTGGGGTCAATTATGGCCAGAGCTATCTCCCCCAGCCTATTATCTGGAATGCCGATTAGGCCAGCATCGTAAACCTTGGAGTGTTGCCGGAGAACCTGCTCTACCTCTACCGGAAAGATGTTCTCTCCCCCGGAGATGACCACGTCCTTTTTTCTGTCCACGATGTAGATAAACCCCTCGTAATCCTGCCGGGCCATATCGCCGGTATATAGCCAGCCATCCCTTAGAGTTTCGGCTGTTTTCTGGGGGTTGCGGTAGTATTCCTTCATAACCCCGTTACCCTTGACCAGCAGCTCGCCAACCTCCCCCGGCACCACATCCTGGCTATTGTCATTTACGATGCGGGTCTCCCAGTTGAAGCCAGGCCTGCCGGTTGCCTCTAGCTTATGCTGGTTCTCCATGCCCAGGTTGACGCACCCCGGGCCGGTGGACTCGCTCAATCCATAGCTCCTATCGTACTGCATATTAGGGAAGTACTGTTTCCAACGCTTAATCAGGCTAACCGGTATGGGTTGCGCCCCCATATGCGTAAGCCGCCAGCAGCTCAGGTCGTAGTCCTCCTTCCTAAGCTCCCCCCTGTCCAGGGCAAGAAGGATGTCCTGAGCCCAGGGCATTAGCAGCCAGACTATAGTGCCTCTCTCTTTATGGATAACTTCAAAGATATACTGCGGGCTGATTTCAGTCAGCATTGTAGCCCTACTGCCGACAATCAGGCTGCCAAACCAGTGCATCTTGGCCCCGGTATGGTACAGGGGGGGGATAATGATAAAGTTGTCCTCATGGGTCTGATAGTGATGGCGGTTTTCGGTTATGGCCGCACATTCCATGTTCTTGTGGATAAGGAGTATCGGTTTGGGGGCCCCGGTGGTACCTGAGGTGAAGTAAAGCCCGCACCCATCCTCATCGCTTAACCTCACCTCTACTTGTTGAGGGGAAGACTGGCTTATTACCTGTTCCAGATCCTCCATACCTTCGGGCAAAGGTTGCCCAAATAGGAGGTAATACTTAATTGTGGGTAGCTGGGAGCGGACAGCTTCTACCCGGTCAATGAATTGCTCCCCCAGAACCATTGCCTTGGCTTCAGCTATATCAGCGCAGTATTTGAAATCCTGACTGGTAAATCTAAAGTTAAGCGGGACTGCCCAGGCCCCGGTTCTGATGATGCCAAAATATGATTCCAGCCAGCTAATTGAGTTGAGCATCCAATGTATTACCTTATCTCCCTTCCTGATACCCCTGGCCAGAAGGGCATTGGCTATCCTGTTTACCCTTTGGTCAAACTCCTCCCAGGTTATCTCTTTTCTTAGCCCCTGGCTCGGTTTGAGCTCAACCAGTGCCGTATCACGGGGGTACATTCGCCTATTTCTGGCTAACATCTCCGAGATAGTCATCTCTTAGCTGGTAACCTCCTAGCTTCAAACAATTTAGTTTATCACAAAAATTTCACTGATGCCAGCTTAATGGCTTCCTCCTGCTTGATAGGGGTGAGTGAAGACGGGACGCTCTTTAAAAATTCAAAAACTCGTTTGTCAATTAATTATTAAAGAGCGTCCCGTCTATAGACAATATAATGAGGCTCAATTTTGTCTGACATACAATGCCTTATTTTCTATACTCCGTTCATCAAAAAGCGAGTTCTTATCAAAAAAAACTTGACAATTACAATTGATCATGTGAAATTATCATCAAGGGTGAAAATAGACATGAAAACACACGCTTTCTTAGTTGATTTTTTTGGTTTTTTCTTTTTTAGCAGGAGGACCTGCTGTACCTAGCGTGTGTCTAAAATACAAGTCAGGTCAAAAAAACGCCGAGCACACGCTTAGGCGTTTTTTTGATATGAATGATATGGGATATAATTAACAATCCAAAATGGAGGTTGAGTACCAGATGAATACTATAAAGCATGAACCTATTCGTGTAACCTCAAGCTTCTATCAATTAGGGACCCCGGCTTTCCCTGCCTATCTGTCTATGGGTGAGATCGGGATAATCATAGAAGGGGGTACAGGTCCGACTTTTCAGATTATTGTCGATCAAATAAGGGGTATGGGAACAGATCCCGAAAAGATCAAATATATTGTGCTTACACATACCCATGCGGATCATATCGGGGGGGTCCCTCATTTCAAAAAGGCTTGGCCGCATATCAAAGTACTTGCCAGCCCGATGGCCGCCAAGATACTTCAAAAGAAGGAGCTAATCAATGAGTTTATCCTGGTTGATACCGGCATAGCCCAGCTCATGAAAGCCAAGGAGGAGATATCGCAATTGCCTCCCGCGCTGGAGGAATACGCATTCGATGTGGATAGGGTTGTGAAAGAAGGTGACAGGATTGAATTGGGATTGGGTTTGGTCTGGGACATATATGAGACGCCCGGGCATTCCCCCTGTCATATCTCCCTGTTTGAAGAGTCAGAAGGTACCCTGGTGATAGGTGATGCTACCGGTTTTTATGTGCCTGAAAGGGATGCCTTCTGGCCCAACTATTTTGTATCGCTGGAAAACTACTGTGACAGCATACGAAAGCTTGCCTCCCTTCCGGCTAAAAGAGCCGCCCTGAGCCATAATTGCGTGATAGAAGATGATGTTGGGCTGCACCTTAAAAAGGCTATGAAAGCCACTGAAGCCTATCATCGTGAACTTATGGAGAGGCTCGGCAAAGGAGAAACACCTGAAAGTATTGCTATGGATAAGGCTCGATTTGTGGACAGCCTTACCGATATCCAGCCTTTCAAGGTTATGTATGATCTCAGCCGGGTTATGGTAAAGCGTTCCCGAGAAAATCAAAGAGATGACTGTTTTGAGTTCTAAGAAATAGCTGAAGCGGAGTCTCTTACATAATCAACTGCGTTTTTAAAGATAAGTATCCCGTCTCCTTCTTTATTCTCAATGCCTTTTCCTTCCCTGACAAGGGCCTCTTTCCGCCTGGTCCAGTCAGGGTGGTTCATATACGAATGGAACGCCTCCGGGTGGGGCATAAGTCCGAATATCCTTCCAGTGGGATCACAGATTCCGGCTATGTCCCCGATGGAGCCGTTTGGATTCAGAGGCCATTTGCCATTTGCACTTTCTCCAGATCTATCGGCATACTGAAGGACAACCTGATGATCGGCAAAAAGCCTTTCTATGTCATCCTCCGAGGCATAAAATTTACCTTCCGCGTGACGTACCGGAAGATCGGTTCTGGTCATTCCGCTTGTGAATACACAGTTGGTGTCAGGGAGAACATTCAGGTTCACCCAGCAGTCTATAAAGTTGCCCGAATCATTGCCGCTAAGGGCAACTCTCCTCTCTTCATAATTCTCTCCAAAACCGGGCAGAAGTCCCAGGTTTACGAGGGACTGAAATCCGTTACATATTCCGATTATCAGTTTTCCATCGGCGATAAATTGATCAATCTGGTCTCCTATGTTGTATCTTATTTTTGAAGCCAGAATAACTCCAGCGCCGTGATCATCAGCCCAGCTGAATCCTCCCCCGAATACCAGAATGTGATAATCGGACAATTTTATTCCCGTGTCCTGTTTCTGCCCTTTTATTAATTCATTTATATGTATTCTTTGGGATTCAGCGCCTGCCAGCTTCAGGCAGTAGTCGGTTTCATAATCACAGTTGAGACCGTAACCAGTCAAAACAAGTGCCCGAACGGTTGTCATACCAATCCTCCAAAAGGTTTTTTCCAGAAGGCCTTTAGTGTCGATATATCTTCATTAATGATCTCATTCCCGGTTTTTCCTGAAATAACAAATTTTTCAGAATCGGTTGCCTTACCGGCAAGGCCGATTTTCATGCCCCTAAATAATTTTTCAAAACTCTTTTTTCTGGCCGGGTCTATGGTTACTACGAATCGTCCAGCTGACTCAGAGTAGAGTATGTCTGTATTTGAGAGATTATCAGCAGAAGGGATGTTTTTCAGTTTTATTTGCATCCCGGTGTCACCTCCTATTGCCACCAGGGCGAGATGTGCCGCCAATCCGCCACGTGACACCGCGTGAGCGGAAGAAACAAGACCATTGCTGATTGCCTTGCTTAAGACCAGATAGGAGGGCAATAGTTCTTCAACGTTTACCTGCGGCACGTTAAGACCCAACTCGTTAAATAACTGATAATACTCACTTCCACCCAGTTCATTTCTCGTTTCACCAATCACATACACAAGGTCCCCGGGAACCTTGCTTTCCATGGTAACACATTTTTCTATATCCCTGACCACACTCGATATGGTAAAGAGCAGTGTGGGAAGACCGGAAATTTTTCGCCTTTCACCGTAAGGTCCTTCTAGGTTTCCGTCTATATACATGCTGTCCTTTCCTGAAAGCAGCGGAATACCAAAGCCCAGACATAAATCACGTAAAGCCCAGTTGGATCTCACAAGTTGCGCGGCCTTGTATTTGCCATCCGGATTCAGCCGTTGATGGTACTGAACTGTCGGCCAGCAGAAATTATCCACGCCACCCAGATGGTGCGGATCTCCCCCGACTGCCAGGACTTTCCTGACAGTCTCATCAATAGTCACGGCGGTCATGTGATAGGTGTCGATCTCAGAGTATAAGGGGTTGAGTGTCTGGGATGTAGCGAGCCCTCGTTTGGACCCCAGCACTGGATTTACGACCACGGCATCAGTCGGGATATCACGGCCTTTACCCACAAGGGGCTTAATAATGCTTCCTCCCTGCACCTCGTGATCATACTGCCTGGCAATCCAGTTTCTTGAGCAGATGTTCGGGCGAGACAGGATCTCCTTCAGAATATCTCCATGTTTTTTTGGCTCGCTCAGGACTGGTTCTCTTAGACCCCTCAATTGGGGAGGTGTCCACTCGGCATCAAATTCCCACTGGGGAAAGTCAGATTCCATAAAATCCATGCTTATCAGGGCGCATGTTTTTCCTTTATAGTCCAGCCTGAGATACCCGGAGTCATTGTATTCACCTATAACCGTCGATTCAACCGCGTGTTTTTCAGATAACTCCATGAATCTTTCCAGGTTAACGGGTTTTATGGCAATGGTCATCCTTTCCTGAGATTCCGATACCCAGATTTCCCATTGGTCAAGGCCTTCATATTTCAAGGGTACTCGATCAAGGTCGACACGACAGCCGTTGCTGAATCTGGCTGATTCTCCTATGGAGGATGACAATCCACCGCCGCCGTTATCCGTTATAAACGAGATAAGGCCTTCATCCCTTGCCTCAAGCAGGAAATCATGCATTTTTTTCTGAGTATAGGGGTCTCCGATCTGGACATGGCCCGCGGGGGTGTGTTCGCTGAAGGTCTCTGACGCGGCAGTGACTCCATGGATACCGTCCTTGCCGACTCTTCCTCCGGCCATAATAATAAGATCTCCCGGCTTGGTCTTTTTTAAATGGGAAGGTTCACTGCAAACCTCAGCGGGCATTATCCCCATGGCGGTAACAAAAACAAGGCATTTTCCCAAAAAGCTCTCGTCAAAAAACAATTGTCCGAATGGAGTGGGGACACCGCTTTTGTTACCCCCGTCTTTTACACCCTCAATAACTCCGTCAAGAAGTCGTCTGGGGTGGAGGTGGGGTTTAAGATGACCACTATAATCCCTTGGCCCGACACAATATCCATACATGCCAAGGATCAGTTTGGATCCCTTACCCGTGCCCATGGGATCGCGATATATCCCCACTATTCCTGTAATAGCTCCACCATAAGCCTCCATATTTGAAGGGCTGTTATGGGTCTCTCCTGTAATAACATAATTGTACTTTTCGTCAAAACGGGCGATACCCGCGTTGTCCCATAACACCGATACTACCCAGTCTTTCTTTTCTTTAATGCTTAGAGTGGGGGTCTCGATACATGTCTTGAAAAGGCTGTCAATTGTCTCTTTGTCCCCTGTTGAAAGATCTCGGTATTTGAAAAGGGCCCTGAAGGTGTTGTGATTACAGTGGTCGCTTCTCGCCTGAGAGATATATTCAAGTTCGACGTCCGTTGGTAATTGAAGGTTGCATTTTCTTCTCTCACGAAGGATATCTTCTCTGAGAAAATAATTACGAATTATAGGAATATCGCTGTCCTGAAGGGCGAGATTCCGCTCATCTGAAAGACGTTTCAGTTCTTCGTCGCTCTTTATGGAAATTGTTGTTACACTTGGTTCATGGTTCAGGATTACCTTTGGCAATATCATGCCTATGCCTGTTTCAGGATCCCAGTCTTTCTTTGAATAGATCCTGTATTGCTGAATAATATCATTCGCCAGTATCTCACCGGCGATTTTATTTGCCTCTTCCTCGGTAAGATGACCCTGAATCTCATATATTTTGGAAGTATAGACCGCTTCTCCATCCTTCAATCTGATTTTAAGAAGGTCTTCGATTGCCTCCACAGCGGTGCTTCCGGCAGTGTCTCGCACACCGGGCCGGAATCCTATCCATATCAACCAGTCAAATTCATGGGCTATGGGTGTGAAGGCCGACTCCTCAGTCACGGGATTGGTAAAGATCTCCTTTCGGATTCTCTCTAACTGATTATCATCAAGATCGGCGTCGATGGTCAGAACCTTAATAACCCGGACATCTTCTGTTTTAAATCCGAAGTAATCCTTTGCCTTCCTTCCAAGGTTCATTCCCTCGGCGTCGGCCAATTGCTTTTTGAGCCTAATTTCCAGGCGCAGTGTCATCTGGGGCCCCTTGTTTGGTTATATGGAATTATGATAAAAACCAAAAACTTCCGGTTCATCCGGTTAATGAGTACGTAAAGAAGTAAAAGATTAAACCCTGTTATAAGTACGTTAATGGCCCCTGGGGCGCTCTTTTAAGGGGCGAAAACATTAACAGCATACTAATTATGTAAGGTGCCACCCATGCGGGCGGAATACTTACGAGATAATAGAAAATTCTCGAGTCCGGCCAAGTCTGGAAAAGGCTAGCCGCCCGCCTCGTTTTGTTTTGTGCAGGGTCATTGCACATAAACAAGTTCGCCGCTTAAAAGAGAACCACCATGGCCCATATAGCGCAAAAAATTTAGATATCATTAACTGGCGTACTCATTAACCGGATGAACCGGATTTCCGGTTAGAATCCACCCCCGGTTTATGAGTTTGTTTTCAACTTTAAATGAATTGTCTCCATGAGTCAATACGGTAACTTAATAGGAATTGGGTTGAAATGGAGCTGATCAATGCATATATTAAATTAAAATGATTGTGAGAGAATGTCCTAAACAAAATCAGTGAATTGCAGCGAGCTGAAGCCAGCATCTGGAGCGACCACTTTGGCCCGGCTAACGGGAATAGTAACCAAAAGAATATGATTAAACTAGGATTTGCAGAATAATATGATTAGTGTTAATAATATTAAAGGATCCGAGCGTTTTCCGATTTTGAATCAGGAGCGCCTTTAGTTAAAAAGAGGTAAATATGAAAGACGATAAGATATACAAGGAGAGGGGTGGCGAAAAATTGCCCAACCAGCAGGAACTTGAGAAGGAATTGAGCGAATACCTATCAAAGAAGTATGGGGACCGCATCAAGATAATATCACCTTTCCTTTTTCCCAAGGGAGAGGAGGAGAGTTCGGATGACAGCGGAACATCAGAGGGACAGGTGTCAGGCCCCTCATTTGATATGTTGCCGGAGGAGCTGGAGGCCTACCTTGATACCCTTGTAGTAAAACAGAACAGCGCCAAGGCTGTCCTGGCCACCAAGATATGCACGCACTTTAACCGGGTTAATTATCTGAAAGGTCTTTCGGATAAGAAAAAAAACGCAGGTGTGGGAATGATCAAAAATAATGTTTTAATGATAGGTCCTACCGGTGTGGGAAAGACATATATTATAAAACTGATAGCACAAAAGCTCGGTGTTCCCTTGGTTAAAGGTGATGCCACCAAATTTAGCGAAACCGGTTATGTGGGAGGTGATGTAGAAGACCTGGTAAGGGATCTGGTCTACGAAGCGAACGAAAATATCGAACTCGCACAGAATGGTATAATCTATATTGATGAGATAGACAAGATATCCTCATCAAAAAATATTATCGGCCATGATGTCTCCCGCACCGGCGTTCAGCGTGCCCTGTTAAAACCCATGGAAGAGACAGAGGTGGATTTAAAGGTCCCCCATGACGCTGTCTCCCAGATCCAGGCAATTGAACATTTCAGGAGGACAGGGAAGAAGGAAAAAAAGGTTGTGAACACAAAAAATATCCTTTTCATCATGAGCGGCGCATTTGGTGAGCTAGCAGATATAATAAAGAAGAGGCTTCAGAAACAGGGGATAGGTTTTGAAGCGGATGTAAGATCCACGGAAGTCCCCTGGGAGATATTGAAGGAGGGAACTGCCCAGGATCTGGTCGAGTTTGGATTTGAGTCCGAATTTGTGGGAAGGCTACCTGTTATTGTTGTTTTTGATGAACTGGCAAAGGAAGACCTGGTGGAGATCCTCAAAAACCCCAATAATCCCATTATCGTGGGAAAGAGGCAGGATTTTAGGGCTTATGGGATCGATATCAAATTTGAAGACGAGGCCCTCTCAAAGATAGCTGAGATAGCGGCTGAGGAAAAGACAGGGGCCCGTGGCCTTGTAAGTGCGATTGAGAAAGTGCTTATCCCCTTTGAAAAACACCTCCCGTCCACCAATATCAAAAGACTACTCGTAACCCCTGAAATGGTGGAAGATCCTGAGAGGGAACTATCAGCTCTTAATAAAAGCTGGGATGATCCTCAAAGGGCGGAGAGGTTCGAGATTATGGCCGGGCTGGAGCTTACAAGTATAATTGATTTTATATCCTCCAGAGAAGAAGATTTTAGACAGTTGTCCGGGCTTGATATCTATGAGGAAAGAAAGAGGATAATAGCCGATCTGTACATAAAGACAGCTATTGATATCAATTCCGCATTTGAAGAATTCCTTCGTACGTACAGGGAGATCAGGCAGGAGGAGGCCTTATTGAGAGAAAAGCTGGATGTGAAGATTATCCTTGAGGAAAGCGCGGTTGATGAACTTATAAGACAATCGATTGAGACAGGAAAAGATGCAGGACAAATTACGTTTTACATGGCCAGGAAACTTGAATACGGGCTCAAACTCATCAGGGACAGGTCGGGTATGAATGAATTTATTATAAATGGTGATGCAATAGCCGACATGGAGAATTACATCAATGTTCTTTTAAAGAAGTACTATAGAGAGGATATGAGTTCCGATGTGAAAAATGTTTTTCAAGATCCTAAAGCCATCGAGGAGAAATACTAAAACATTGAGCTGATTTAATGATAGGCGTTTCGAAACTTTATTGTGGCACAGTTGAACCCTCTGACCCCATTCGTTATGGAAGAATGTCCGGAGATCTCCCCCCCCATCTTCTCCAGTTTTCTATTGATAAAATGCCGGTGGTTGTATGGAATGTGACTCGTGCCTGCAACCTTAATTGTGTGCATTGCTATGCCAGATCGACTGAGAAGACCCGAGAGGATGAATTGTCAACGCCACAGGCTATGACCGTGATTGACGATTTAGCGGATTTTGGTACGCCGGTAATTCTTTTATCGGGGGGCGAACCGATGATGCGCCCCGACCTTATGGATATTGCGGCTTATGCAGTGGATAAGGGCCTGAGGGTGGTGATATCAACCAACGGCACTCTGATTGATAGACAAAAGGCTGAGGATCTGAAAAATCTCGGTCTATCATATGTCGGGGTGAGTCTGGACGGCAGGGAAGAAGTACATGATCGTTTCCGGCGTAAAAAGGGTGCCTTCAGGGACGCACTGAAAGGCATCAGGAATTGCCAGGAGGCCGGAATCAAGGTGGGACTCCGGTTCACGATGAGCAGCTTGAACAAAGGAGAGATACCATCCATTTTTGACCTCCTTGAGGATATGGATATCCCTAGGGTCTGTTTTTATCACTTGGTTTATGCGGGACGTGGCACGGAACTGATCGACCAGGACCTGTCTCACGAGGAAAGCCGCAAGGCGGTAGACCTTATCATGGACCGGACCAGAGATCTGCATGAACGGGGACTACCCAAAGAGGTCCTTACAGTTGATAATCATGCTGATGGACCATATATATATCTCAGGATGCTGAGGGAGAGGAACCCCGGGGCTGAAGAAGCGCTTCAGCTTCTTAAAATGAACGGAGGTAACAGTTCCGGTCGAGGTATAGGTTGTATTAGCTGGGACGGCTCCGTATATGCGGATCAGTTTTGGAGACACCAAAGTTTTGGGAATGTGATGGAAAAGCCCTTCAGCGGGATATGGACAGACCTTTCCGATCCCCTTATGGCCAGGTTGAAGGATAAGAAGAGATATGTAAAGGGACGATGCGCCGGGTGCCGTTGGCTAGATATCTGTGCGGGAAATTTCAGGGTCAGGGCGGAGGCCGCGACCGGCGACCTTTGGGCCCCTGATCCGGCCTGTTATTTGACGGATGAAGAAATAGCATGATGCACTTAACCTCTTCTTACCGCTCTGTTAATTTTCATTGTCTAATAATCAATGCATTATAATAAGGGAGGCTATCTTCATGATTATTCGTCCACGTCGTTTAAGAAGAACTTCAGCTATCAGGGATATGGTTAGGGAAACAAAGCTTTCCCCAAAAGACTTTATTTTTCCCCTTTTTGTAAGGTACGGTCATAGTGAAAAAGAACCTATTATTTCCATGCCCGGACAATACAGGTTCTCTCTCGATATGGTGGTTAACGAAGCGGAAGAGATCAGGTCCTTGGGTATACCTTCGATCATTTTGTTCGGCGTTCCTGAAGAAAAGGATGCGATGGGAAGCAGTGCCTATGATGAAGATGGGGTAGTACAAAGGGCGATAAAAGCCATTAAAGACAGGATTCCTGATATGGTTGTAATTACTGACGTATGCCTGTGTGAATATACCGACCATGGTCATTGCGGGGTCATTAAGGATGGAAAGGTAGATAATGACACTACTATTGAATTACTGGCAAGAGAGGCCCTTACTCATGTAAAGGCAGGAGCGGATTTTGTGGCCCCCTCAGACATGATGGACGGCCGTGTCGCGGCGATACGCAAAGTACTTGATGAAAATGGCTTTCATGATGCGGGGATACTTTCGTATGCAGTAAAGTATGCCTCTGCCTTTTTCGGTCCATTCAGGGAGGCGGCAGATTCCGCACCTCAATTTGGAGACAGGTCCGGATATCAGATGGATCCGGCCAATGCCAGTGAGGCAATAAAAGAAGCCATCTTGGATATGGAAGAGGGGGCTGATATGATTATGGTAAAGCCCGCTTTGCCCTATCTGGATATTATAAGGAGAGTGCGTGAAGAATGCCTCCTGCCTCTGGCGGCCTATAATGTGAGCGGTGAATATTCCATGATTAAGGCGGCCGATCAGAAAGGATGGATAGACGGTAAAAAGGTTATGATGGAAGCCCTTATATGTATCAAGAGGGCCGGAGCGGATCTTATTATAACCTATTTTGCCAAGGATGCGGCGCGTGTGCTTGGAGAATACATATGAAAGATACGTCTGATCCATACGATTCTCCAAGGCTCGTGGCATGGGAAGTAACCAGGAGATGCAACCTGAACTGTGTTCATTGCAGGGCATCATCCGAAAGGGGCCCTTATAGCGGTGAATTGGGACATGCCAAGGCTATGGAGATCTTGGACCAGATTGCCCTGGTAGGGAATCCGATCATAATCCTTACAGGTGGAGAGCCCCTTCTCCGGGAGGATATCTTTGATCTGGCCCGTTATGGGAGCCAAAAGGGATTGCGTATGGCCCTGGCTACCAACGGGACGCTTCTCACCTCCCGTCTTGCGGAGGAAATCAACGAATCAGGGATTGAGAGGGTAAGTATATCGCTTGACGGTGCTGATGCGGAAGAACATGATGGCTTCAGACAGGTGAAAGGTGCATTTGATTCCTCGTTGAGAGGAATAGCGATATTAAAAGCCGGAGGTATCGAGTTCCAGATAAACAGCACTATCACCAAACACAATGTCCGATCCATAGATAAGATCTTACAAACGGCTGTGGATCTGGGGGCGGTAGCCCACCACATTTTTTTGCTTGTGCCTACCGGCAGAGCCAGGGAAATGGTTAACCAGGAGATCGGGCCAGTGGAGTATGAAAGGGTATTACACTGGTTCTATGACATGAGGAGCAAGACACCTCTTCATCTAAAGGCAACCTGCGCTCCCCATTATTACAGGATATTGCGCCAGGAGGCGCAAGCAAGGGGAGAACGGGTGGAGTTCCATACCTATGGGCTTGATGCAGTCACAAAGGGTTGCCTTGCAGGGACAGGATTCTGTTTTATTTCCCATGATGGTATTGTACAACCATGCGGGTATCTCGAATTGAACTGCGGTGATCTCAAGTCATCCTCATTTGATTATATATGGAGGAATTCTGGGATATTCAAAGAACTGAGGGAGCCCTCTGCTTATAAGGGTAAATGTGGCAGGTGCGAATATCTGCAATTCTGCGGAGGCTGTAGGGCCAGGGCCTACGAAGCTACGGGGGATTATATGGCTGAAGAGCCCATGTGTATATACCAGCCCAAATTAGCTGATAGCTCATAGCTGTGGGGTCTGAATTTAGGCATTAATGAAATCCCATAATCTTGCACCTTATACTTTTGAAATCAAGACATGGACGACATTGATAGAGAAATATTAAATGGGATACAGTCGGGTTTTCCCATTACTTCAAGGCCCTATTTCGAGATGGGCAAACATCTTGATTTGACGGAGCAGGAGGTTTTCGAGAGGGTAAAAAGGCTAAGGCAGGAAGGGATTATTAGAAGGATAGGGGGGAATTTTGATTCAAAAAAACTTGATTTTATCAGTACATTATGCGCCGCAAGAGTGCCGGAAGAAAAGATTAGAGGCTTTGTTGAGGTAGTCAACGGATATAAGGGAGTGACCCACAACTACTTAAGGAATCATGATTACAATATATGGTTTACTTTTATGGCTCCTGCTGGGGAATACATTCATAATGCCCTGAAGGAGATATCAGAAACAACAGGGATTGATGACATCCTGGACCTGCAGGCAGTAAGAGTATTTAAAATAAAGATAGATTTTAAGGTTTAGTATTCCTCGCTTTGCATTTTATATTTATACATTTCCAGTTCCTCCTCAGTAATTTGACCTTCCTCGAGTAGCAGATTGCCGATCCCGTCGTTCCACAGTTCCGGCACCGAGAGTACTGCCTGGGTGGTTTTTCCCTTGGTGCTGAATACGGTGTATTTTAAGGTGAGTTCTGATTTTTTCAACATCTTTACGGACTTGTCGATTACAATGTAATGATAGGCCAGGAGGAAATAAAAGGCGGCCACTATCAGACCAAGAATCACGATTTTTTTCAGGAAATGCATCATGTTGAATTCCCCTTAAGATGAATTAGCAGGCGTTATGCCACTCGAAAACGCAAAGGCAATATCCTGCCTGGTTCTGGGAGTATTTCAGGTTTGTCCTTATTTTATACCTGCTTATTGCACTCCCCTTAGCTTTTACCGGCCTTCTAATACTACTTCTTTTGAGGGGATATTTCCTCAAAAGCGCCCTCTTGAACCAGCGCTTCGAGAAGACCGTCTTTCAGGATCTTTCTGACATCATTTATTGTGCCTTTATATTTGAAGCGCACGAATTCACCCAACGCGCAAGTGGCCGCCGTTGCTGAACCGCTTTCCAGAATCTCGATTATTTCCTGCTTGCAGAGTTTTTCGTAATGGGTTTCATAGGCGAAGCCATTCGCGATCCTGAGTCCGTGACAGGGTACGGGGAGGCGATTCACATAAAAACCTCCATCGTAGGTCTGGAATATGATACACTGATCGTCCAGGACCAGGGATTCTTTGATACGGGACAGGTCAAGGCACATCTCACGCTCACCAAGATATTTCCGAGCCTGGCTTTCCGCCTGTGCATCTATAGAAAAAAGGGCCGCGCAAAGGACCGTTGCCATAGCTGTTATCAAAAATAGCCGGATCATTGTTGCCTCCTAATTAAAGGATTTCCGGAAAACGATTCCCGGCACAATACCGTAATTAGGAAATGTTTATTTCAGGTTGGTTAACTCCACATTTTTTACAATTCTATTATAAAAAAATCAATATTTGTATGTCAAGACAGGCAGACCCAGATCCACCATCTAGTCTGTAAATAATCAATAAAGGAAAAGGGATCAGGGGCAAGCCTGGCAACTAATAATGGATTTTGCTGAAGTATATGCGGTGAAATATTATTCATTCCAGAACAGGTTTTCAATCCCCCGTCGGTCTAGCAGTGTCCCTTCCACAAGGTAAAGGTCTATCAGAGAGTTTAGGTATCCTACCATGGCCTCCGACTCATCGAGCTTTGCTTCGGTAAAATCACGCTGCGCCTGTAATACCAGGATATTGGTCGATTTTCCTACGCGGAATTTTTCCAGTTCGGCATCCATGTTTATCTGTTGCAGTTCTCTTGTAACCCTGGTCGCCTCTATCATCTCTCTTGATTTAATGGCTTCGATATAAGCGGATCTGACATCAAGAGCTACAAGTCTTTCCATGTTTTTCAGGGACAGCTCCATCTGCTCCAGGGACCGTATAGACCTTTGATGCTTGGCCTTAGCGCTCCGATTGGAAAAAGGTACCGTCAAGGTGATACCGGAGCTCAAGCTGGAATAGGGGCTTCCCGGATCCGGCATAGCGTCAGTGAAGGATTCCGCGTAGCGGTTTCTTCCGTAGGTTATAAAAAAATCCAGGCGCGGCAGAAGGCCGTTTTTGGTCTGCCGGACATCAAGCTCTCCCTTTTCCATGGAAAGCCTTGCCTGCGAGAGATCAGCCCTGTACTTTAATCCAAGCTTTGCATGGACTGTAACGGCGGCCATCGCGTCATCTGGCACGAACGGTTTATCAATAGTTGCCGGCAACATCGCCCACATATCTTCTCCTCGAGGATTCAAGAGGTAAAGAAATTGTAAACGGGCTTTTTCATAGGTGCTCTGGACGTCGATAAGGGCCTCGTGCCGAGCAGCCACCTCCGCATTTACAGCCGCGAGTTCTATCTCCGCGAGTTTTCCGACCGCCACTCGTTCCTTTGATTCTTCCAATTGGCGTTCAGCAAGGGCAAGGGATTCCTTTTTAATGGATATCTTCTCCCCGGCGAGATAGAGGCTCCAGTATGCTTTTTCAACGCTGGCCACAAGATTCTCCGCAACAGCCTTTAATTCTGCCTGCGAGATATCCACGTCTATCTTCGCCTTTCTTAGACTCGCGAGATTTGTCCCTGTTCCGAATCCCTGCAGGAGGGATTGAGTGAGGCTGATCTGGAGGTTGCCGATGGCCTGGTCGGTATAAAGGCTTGAAATAGAACCTGATATATTGGCGTTCAAATCTAAAGTTGTTCCTGTGGGGAGGGTCTCAGATATACCGATATTTACCCTGGAACGTTCCGTGGTAAGTTGAAGCGGTTCTGGTCTGATGCCAAGTTGGGACTCGGTTTTAGTTTCGCTATGATTGGCTGAGACAGTAAACTCCGGATCAAACTGAGCGCGTTGCTCTTCCACGGAGGTGGAAGTAATCTGTGATTGGAGACGTTGAATGGTGACAGTTGGATTGTTTTCTAATGCCTTTAATATGGAATCCTGAATGGTTACATCAAAGGAGTGTCCATTTGAAAGGTCCTTGAAGATATCCCCGTATATATCCTCAGCCTGTTTAGCCGGGGAAACAGCAGAAAAAAATACCAGGAAGAGGAAAAATATCCATGCGGTAAGGTGTCTCTGATTCATTTCTCGAGAAAGATACAGTCTCATCGTGTCACCATAGAGTTTTCGGTCTTTTGTTTTCGATTGAACATAGAATAAACCACAGGGATAAGGATCAGGGTTATCAACATGGAAGTGATGAGCCCCCCCATTACAACCCTCGCCATGGGCGACTGGTATTCTCCTCCTTCGCCTAGCCCCAGGGAAAGCGGGAGTAACGCAAGTACAGTGGTGAAGGTCGTCATGATGACCGGGCGCAGTCGCCTTGACCCTGCCAGCCTGATCGCCTCAAACAATTCCATCCCGTGAATTCGTATCAATTGATTTGTATAATCAACCAGGACTATGGCATTGTTCACGACTATGCCTGTCAGCATAATGCATCCTATAAATGCATACATGCTGAAGTCTGTGTTGAAAAGGATCATGACCAGTGTGACCCCTATCAATGCCATGGGTATAGAAAACATAACTATAAAGGGGTCCTTGAAGGATTCGTACTGTCCGGCCAAAACAAAGTAGATAAGGACAATGGCCAGGATTAATCCTATCATCAATTCTCTGTATGCTTCTTGCTGTTCTTCATAATCCGCACCGAACAGGATGGAGAAATCCTTGGGGATAGGGATAGATTGCAGGTTGGATCTTATATCTGAGATGATCGATCCCATGTCCCTTCCCGTGTAGTTGGCATCGATTGTTATTATCCTTTCCTGGTCCTTCCTTTCGATTTGCATGGGCCCTTCCCCGGATTCAGCAACGACAACATTCCTAAGGGCAACCGGATTACCCTGGTTGTTGACCACTGTGAGGTCAAGCAGGTTCGACAGGTTATTCCTGTCCTCTTCACTCAGCCTTACCAGTATTGTATACTCGTCGCCGCCTTCCCGCAGATAGGAGGCGCGGGCCCCCCCCACAGCCGTTTCAAGGGCATTGCCAATAAGAGAAACCGTCAATCCCATGTCGGCCGCCTTCTTGCGGTCGATCCTTATAATCTGTTCAGGCCTTCCCTCATCGCGGCTGATGTCCGTGTCGGTGATGCCCGGGACAGCTTCTACCATCTCGTTTACTCTTGTGGCGAGTTCCTGTGCAGTGTCCAGGTCATAGCCGCGCACCTCGACGCTAATGCGTTCTCCCCCCATGGAGGTGGTCATCCTGAGAGCAAAATTTCTCCCCGGCCTTGTGGTAACAGTCACACCGGGAATATCAGAAAGCACCCGGCGCAGGTCATTGGCTATGTCTTCACTGCTGCGGTTGCGTTCATTCTGGGCGACAAGATAGACCTCGATATTGGAGGAATTGCTGCTGGAAGACCTGGGCCCATAGCCGCCTCCTCCTATCCGCGAGAAGATGTTTGTCATCTCAGCGACTTCCTTACGGATGATCTGTTCAACATGCTTCGTAACCTGTTCAACCGGTTCAAGCTTTGTACCCACCGCCATCTCAAGACTAACGCGGACACTGCCTTCATCGCCGCTTGGCATCAATTCGTAGCCAATAAAACGCACCAGAAAGACGGAAATCAAAAAAAGACCCAGGGTTGCTAAGATGATAGTGTTTTGGTGACCGAGTGACCATTTGAGAAAAGTACTGTAATAGTCCTCAATCCGTTTAAATCCATTCTCGCCTATTGAATAGATTCTGTGAATCAGGTTATGGTCCTTATAGTCTTCAGGCGGCGTATAATGAAGGAAACGCGACGCCAGCATTGGGATAAGGGTCAATGACACAAAAAGAGAACACAGAAGGGCGAAACTAACAACATAGGCCATCTGCTTGAACATGATACCGGACATCCCCCTGATAAATATGACAGGGAGAAAGACAACGAGGGTGGTAAGTGTACTGGCGATCACCGCTGACGTTACCTCTGAAGCTCCAGATATGGCTGCGTCGAAGGGCGTATAGCCTTGCTCGCGATGACGATAGATATTTTCAAGTATGACTATGGCACAGTCCACAATCATGCCTACTCCCAGGGCAAGACCTCCGAATGTAATGATATTGAGGGTGAAACCGCCGAAATATATGAGGCCGAATGTCGCGATGATCGAGATGGGGATGGCGGTTGCGATGATCAGCGTGCTGGATATATTCCTTAACATCAGGAACAGAACCATTATGGCAAGGATCCCTCCTATTATGGCAGAAGAAGCGACGTTGGTTATGGATTGCTGTATATATTTGGATTGGTCCATAATAGCAAACATCTCAATCTGGGGCATGTCCATATTGATCCTTTCCATCTCCGTCTTTACCCCCTCAGCGACCTCGACGGAATTTGACCCTGATTGCTTATATACCGCTATGTTCATAGCATCTTTGCCGTTGATGCGGCTTGTACTGTTGATCTCCTCATGGGAGTCTTCTACCTCTGCGACATCCCCAACACGGATTGGAATGCCATCCTTGATAGTGATAACTGTCTCCCGGATATCATGTAATGAACTGAATTCGCCCTGGGTCCGTATGAGTATGTCCGAATTTCCCTGTTCATAGGTGCCTGCAGGGATATTCAAATTTTCATTTCTAAGCGCGGTAATAACGATTTGCGGCGATATCCCCAGGGCATTGATTTTTGCGGCCTTAAGGTCAATATGTATCTCCCTCTTCAATCCCCCCATTAGGGAGGTAGATGCGACCCCGTTTATCCTTTCCAGGCGATACTGCACCTGGTCCTCTATTACCTCGCGCAGGTCCAGGAGATTCATGTTACTTGAAATGCCCAGGAAGAGGATGGGCATTGAATTGATATCAAACTTGAATATCCTCGGACGATCAACATCATCAGGCAGACTGTTGATGACGCGGTCTATGCGTTCGCGTACATCATTTGTCGCAACATCCAGGTCAGTCCCCCATTCAAAGGAAACACCCACCCTGCTGCTTCCTTCGGAGGAGGTGGAGGATATCTCCTCGACCCCCTGCACCGCTGCCAGGGAGTCCTCAAGCGGTCGGGTGATAAGATCCTCTATTTCCTGTGGCCCCACATTCCCGTAACTTGCGGACACGGTTATGGTGGGGTATTCCACATCAGGCATGAGATCAATGGAGAGCCTCTGCAATGAAACGGCGCCGAGCAGGATTATAATGAAAAAGATGATGGTGATAAGGACAGGTTTTTTTACCGAGGCCTTTGCAATCATCGCCCTTCCTCCTTGGATGTGCCGTTCAGGGTAACAGAGGCCCCATCCTGGAGGAGGTGCTGGCCTAGGATAACTACCGGGCCTTTGATCTCAGGGGAGGCGATCTCGATTTCCGTTCCCGTGCTTATACCTGTCTCTATAGGATAAAACCTGGCGATATTACCGCCTGAAAGCGCATCCTCTTCAACAACAAAGACTCCTTCCTTGCCGTTGTTTTTTATTATGGCTTCAACGGGAATAACCTGAACGGCCTCTTTTTCCTGAAGAACGACACTTACTCTGGCAAACATCCCCGGTTTCAAGAGGCGCTCCTTATTCTCGAACTCCACTTCCACCTTCGCAACCCTTGATGCTTCTTCAAGGACAGGGGCGATACGCGCTACCTTGCCGGTAAATATGGTTTCAGGGAATGCATCCACTTGTAATTCCGCAGATTGACCGACCTTGATACTGGCGTAATCCTTTTCGATGATAGTTGCCTGGACAATAACACTGTCAATGCCGACTACTGAAACGAGAGGAGAATTGGCGGAAAGAAGGTTTCCTTCATCTACATATCTCTCTCCGATAAAACCCGGTTCGGTTGCGGCAAGGACTGTATATTCCAGACGAATTTTTGCGGATTTGAGGGCTGCCTCCCTTTGCTCAACCTGGGCCCTGGCCAGTTCAAGGCGCGATTGGTGGGACGAATATTCGGTTTCAGCGGTATCCAGCTCGGATGAAGAAGAAATCCCTTTTTCCTGAAGAGAACGCACTCTCTCCAGTTCCTGCCTTGTCAGTTCAAATTGGCTTTCAGCCTCGTTAAGAGAGGCCTTGGAGATTTTAAGATTTGCCTCAGCTTCAAGGACCGCCTGCTGATACTCGGCATCGTCAAGACGGGCGATAATCTCCCCCTTGTTTACCCAGTCTCCTATCCTCTTGGTGATTTCAACCACCCTCCCGGATACCTTGGGTGCTATGATATACCGATAGATGGGATTCACCGTGCCGGTAAATTCCCGGATCTCCTTCATCGGCTTAATCCTCACATCGGATACTTCCACGGCAACCGTCCGCCCTTGTCCCGGTCCCCGACCGGGCCCGGGGCCCCATGGCTCTTTAGAACTGGTGAACAAAGAGACGATGCGCCACCCGAGAAAAATCAGGAAAATAATTCCCACTGTTATAAGAATCTTCTTTTTCATACTTTCGTCCTTAATCTTTATAGCTTTGATTATCTGCCTTGTAAAAGTCAGGCCTTATGTTTTTGCCTTATGCAAGACCTGAATTTGTTTTCAGGGTTATTGAGACTATTCCCCAAATAGGGCTTTTTAATAGATTCTGTTGGCATATTCAACAAAAAACCGTGTTCTCTTATTAAGACACGGAGATATCCGCGCTTATAGATCTGTATAGTATTGATGCCGTGTCCACAGCAGGAAGTGTTTTTAGAGGGAGAAATCATGGATAATGTCTCTGCCGGGAACAGCGGGACGCCGCTTAAGGGCGTCGACTCCCCAAAACTTCAAATTATAAAACAATTTATTCTTTTTTAAAAGAGAATTTTTCAGATAATGTGTTATAATAAACTTAAAATATTGAGGATAAAAGAGGGGTTTTTTACCGGCTTGACGGTATAATCTTATTATCCAGATACCTTGTGGGGTCCGGCACCCCAGCCTCCTGGAAGCCCTTTTTCCGGATCAGGCAACTGTCACAAACCCCGCATGCAAGCCCTTCCGGGGAGGGGTCATAACAACTGTGGGTTAAGGAATAATCGACACCCAGACTGATTCCGAGTTCTATGATCTGTGCCTTGCTCATATGTAAAAGGGGGGCCTCGATATTAATAGGCCTCTTGTTTTCAACCCCGGCCTTGGTCGCCAGGTTTGCCATTCGCTGGAATGCCTTGATATACTCCGGCCGGCAATCCGGGTAGCCGCTGTAATCAACCATATTGACCCCTATGAAGATATGGGAAGATCTGATCACTTCCGCCCAGGCCAGGGCATAGGATAGAAAAATGGTATTTCTGGCAGGGACATAGGTAGGAGGGATTCGGGATGAAATAACCCTTTTATCCCTTGCCTTGGGGACATCGATGTCGGCGGTCAGGGCAGACCCTCCGATCACGCGAAGGTCAGCCTTGATCACAAGGTGTTTGGCGACCTTGAAATAGCGTGCGATAGATTCTGCCGCCTTGATCTCATATGCATGACGTTGTCCATAGAAAAAGGTCAGGCTGTAGAGAGTGAATCCCCTGTCTCCGGCAACAGCCATTGCCGTGGTGGAATCAATACCGCCGCTGGAAAGCACGACTGCCTTTTTGGTCTTATCCATTAATAATTATTCACCGATATTGATAGAATATTTGAAATCCGGACCGAAGGCCTTTGATATAACCATATCAATCAGGTTCTGTCGATCATTAATCACACTGAACTGCAGATCAATGTTAAGATAATATTTGCATTTCCACTTCCTATGACCTAGACTTTTTATGTCTTTCATTTGCTTTTTCCAGGATACCCTGCAGCTTGCTGCGGGGTGCTTGGTTTTTTCCTTGACACAAGGCGAGTCACCAATATAGTTTGTTTTGCGCATTAATAAATTATTAGAATTAAAGGAGTTATTATGAAATCACCTCTCTGGCAGCCATCGGATACACAGATTAATAATGCCCGGATGACCAAGTTTATGGAGTTCGTGAATAAAAGATTTGATAAGGGATTTGATTCCTATGGCGAGCTCTATCAGTGGTCTGTGGACAGCATTTCTGATTTCTGGACAGCGGTATGGGACTTTGTAGAAATTAATGCATCTGTCGGATATGACAGAAACAAGGTTGTAGATGACCCCAAGAAGATGCCCGGTGCTAAATGGTTTGACGGTGCTATGTTGAATTTTGCTGAAAATCTTTTAAGGTATAGAGATGATCGTACCGCTTTCATATTTAAAGGCGAACAAGAAAAATCGGCCAAAATGAGCTATGCCGAGCTAAGTAATACGGTAGCGAGGCTGGCAGAATCTATGAGAGAAGCGGGTGTCGGGATAGGAGATCGTATCGCAGCGTACATGCCTAATATGATGGAGACAGCTGTTGCGATGCTTGCCACAACAAGTATCGGTGCCATATGGACTTCCTGTGCTACGGATATCGGCCCTAGCGGAGTCGTGGATCGCTTTGGACAAGTCAAACCGAAATTCCTATTTACCGTCGATGGATATTTCTATAAAGGAAGAACTTTCGATTCTTTAGCCAATGTCAGTAAGATCGTTAAAGAGATTTCTTCAATCGAAAAGGTTATAGTAACCACCTATGCCAATGATAATCCCGATATTAGTCTTATTCCAAACTCTGTATTATTTGAGGATTTTTTATCTGAGAATGAAGCGCCTGAGATCAAATTTGAGCAATTGCCCTTCGACCACCCGGTTTGTATTATGTTTTCATCAGGAACCACGGGTAAACCGAAATGTATGGTCCAGGGTGCGGGTGGTATTTTGATCAACCACTTGAAAGAATTGATAATCCATTCTGATCTGGGAAAAGATGATGTCCATTTCTTTATTACTACTTGCAGTTGGATGATGTGGAACTGGATGTTAAGCTCCCTTGCTACCGGAAACACAATAATACTCTATGACGGCAATCCTAACTATCCTGATATAGGTAATGTTTGGAAATTGATACAGGATGAAAAGGTAACTTTGTTTGGCTGTAGCGCAACTTATATAAACCTGCTTAAGAGCGAAGGCTATCAACCGAAAGACCACTATGATCTGTCTTCATTACGGCAGATATGGCAGACAGGGTCACCTCTTTCCGTCGATGGATTTGAATATGCTTATAAGGCAATCAAGAAAGACCTTCACTTTAACTCCAGTGCCGGGGGTACGGACATAAACGGATGTTTCTGTACCGGAAGTCCCGTACAACCCGTCTATGCGGGGGAGCTACAGGGACCGGGTCTTGGAATGAAGGTAGAAGCCTATGATGACAAAGGGAAACCAGTCGTAGATCAATTAGGAGAGCTGGTCTGCGAAGCTGCTGCTCCTCCCATGCCGCTCTATTTCTGGGATGATCCAAATTATGAGAAATATATGAAAGCCTATTTTGAAGTGTATCCTAATATATGGCGTCACGGTGATTATGTAATATTTCACAGTGATACCGGCGGAGTTACATTCTATGGTCGATCTGATGCGGTACTTAAACCTTCCGGGGTAAGGATTGGCACCGCAGAAATCTATAATCATGTTGAGAACATCAAAGAGATAGCCGATAGCTTGGCTATAGGGCAAAACTGGGAGGGTGACCAGCGTATAATCCTTTTTGTAAAGCTGGCAGCCAAACAGACCCTTACAGACGAGTTAATAGGTAAGATAAAAAAGACTGTGCGTCAAAATGCATCACCAAGGCATGTTCCAGCCAAGATTATTCAGGTGCCGGATATTCCCTATACTCTCAATATGAAAAAAGTGGAAAGTGCGGTAACAAATATTATTCATGGAAGAGCGGCAACTAACGTTGAAACTCTGGCAAATCCGGAATCGCTGAAATTCTACGAAGATTTAGATGAACTGAAGTCATAAGCAGAAGATCGCAATCGCCTGTTCGGTTCCGGGCACCTGCCATACTTGAAAATCAAAAAATCACCCTTATATTATACATTCCGGGCTTGACGAAAAGCCGGTACAAGCGGTTAATTGAAAGGGGTGATTTATATGACGAATAACGGAGTCAGCAGCAGATGCGAAGCAATATGTCTGGAAAGAATAGAAGCAACGATTGTAAATATAATGAGTTTTTTGATCGGGGTGATGGCCTTTTACATGGTTTTATAAAAGCCTCGTCTCCGTTATCATAAAACATGAATTAGATGCAAGATAACGTTTTATAAAAAGCAAGGGCCTGAAAAGGCCTTTGCCTTTTTGTTTTATCCGGTTAATGAAATAAGTTGGATCATCCGGCAAATGAGTACGCTTAATGATAAAACTATAGCAAGATTGGTGATGTTCGGCCCATG
>CAYQNR010000033.1:0-33415 GCA_964418945.1 uncultured Desulfobacteraceae bacterium | reverse complement strand
AAATAGGGCCACGTCCTCCGAATGCTATAGATGTCGTCTTGATAAGAGCACCCGTGGCCGGAAGGGCGTTCCTTTTTTTCGTTCCGGATCTCCCGGGCTGTTCATTTCAAGTGGTTACGGGTGTTCTTAGAAAGACGACATCTCCGAAAGAATTCCACCCAAGGCCTGCGGTGGGCTTATTTTCAAGGGTTTGCTCCACCAGAACCCCTGGCAGAATTTCCCGTTGCAACCGGGAAAAGGTCTGCCAAACCCTTGAAAATAGGGCCACGTCCTCCGAATGCTATAGATGTCGTCTTGATAAGAGCACCCGTAACCGGATATTAACAATACCTTTATCCGGCCATCATATTTTTTGATTCATCCGCCCGCCTGGGTGGCACCTTACTTAGTTACCGTGCTGTTAATATCTTCGCCCCTTAAAAGAAAGCCCCATGGGCCATTAACGTACTTATAATATTGAATATATCACAACAATTTGATAAGGATTGATTCACCGGTTCCCCGGGATGAACTCCGGGCGGAGTACCTATGAGCAGGGGATGATTGCTTATTCATGAATGGAGCGTTCAGCTTATCACATCAATATTCAAACATACTGATAGGAGGAAATTGGAATGAAAATGAAAAAAATGAGTATTGTATTGTTATTCATAGCCTTGTTAAGTGCTCCTTCATTTCTGCAGGCAGCCCATTGCGACCGGCAGTGCCTGGTAGATCTCATGAAAGACTACCTGGCCGCCCTGGTTGCCCATGATCCGCCGGCAGTGCCCTTTGACAGGTATGTCAAGTTCACCCAAAACACGGCGAATATCCCGATTGGATATGGTCTATGGGTTACCGCTTCCGGCGGTCCTTCGGAATTTCAGATATATGCCGCAGATCCTGTGATGCAGCAGGTGGCCTGTCTTGTAATGATGAAGGAGAACAACAATGAAGACATCCTGCTCGGAATTCGTCTGGCACTGCGGAGGGGAAAAATCTCCGAGGCTGAGCATCACGTGGTTCGACAGGATCAGCTCCATGCCATGCAGAACCTTAAGAAGCCGCGCCCAGGGCTTGTCGAGGACCTTGCGCCGGAAGACAGGATTCCCCGGGAACAGATGCTCGATATCGGGCTTTCCTACTATGACGCTCTAACAGGTGAAGACGGCACCCTTGCCCCCTTTGCCCTGGAATGTGAGCGTCGGGAAAATGGAGGAACTTCAGTCGGCGGAAAAAAAGAGACCCCTGAATCAGTGGAAGCGGAGAGGGATTTTGCTCCACCGGATGAAATGGATCCGGAAATGGCAAAGCTGGCTAAAGCCCTTTCGGCTGTACCCAACACATGTGAAGGGCAGATCACTGCAGGAGTATGGGCCTACATATCCGAAATCAGAAACCGCAGGCTACTGGTAATCGATGAACAAAAAGGTCTGGCCGTGGGGTTTTCCAATTTCTATCACGACAGCAAGCTTAAAACCATGAAGCTCAAAGGGGTCCGTGGAGTGAAGAGCGTGCCGGCGTTTCAGGGGACATTTAATATGCCAGCTATTCATTTCTTTAAAATCAAAAAAGGTAAGATCTACGAAATTGAGGCAACGGGCCTAGTACTGCCCTATGGAACCAAGACCGGATGGGAATAAGATAATTCTGTTTAAGGCACACTTTTAACACAAACATCAGCAAGGCCGGAGTCGATAAAACAGTTACATCGGAAAAAGGTGATGTGCCCTAAGCCATTGATTTTACTGGTAGTCCCAACGGGAATCGAACCCGTGTCTCTGGCGTGAGAGGCCAGTATCCTAGACCGCTAGACGATGGGACCATGGCTGGGGGACAAGGATTCGAACCTTGGATAACGGGGCCAGAACCCGTCGTATTGCCACTATACTATCCCCCAGTAGATTTCAAAAATCTATCAATTCCCCCGGGAATGTCAAGGTAAAATAGGAAAGAGGAAAGAGGAAAGAGGAAAGAGAGGACAGGGTTCAAGGATTCAAGGGTTCGAGGGGTCGAGGGAAACATACAAAAACAAAAAGCCAACACTTGAACCCTTGAATCCTGGAACCCTTGGACCCTCGCTTAATGAGTACCCTAGCTAATTCTAAATATCTTGCTCTATATGGCCCATGGGCCTCTCTTTACGCGGCATACTCATTAAGCGGACGAACCGAAGAATCATTCTGTATTGTTCTTGAAATATAATCTTAAAAATGGCAGCATCTTTTTCCGAAAGTATAAATACATGAGAGGGGATGGATAGCGTTGAAGGAACCAGTCGATCATGAATTGCTAAAATATGACCGGGAGCACATATGGCATCCCTATACCTCCATGAAAGACCCTTTGCCCGTGTATCATGTCGTTTCCGCGAAGGGAGTTCGACTGACCCTGGGGGACGGGCGCAAGGTTGTAGACGGTATGTCATCCTGGTGGGCGGCTATTCACGGTTATAACCATCCCCAACTGAACAGGGCGATCCGTGACCAGGTAGCTGACATGTCTCAT
Organism: uncultured Desulfobacteraceae bacterium; assembly: GCA_964418945.1. Lineage (GTDB taxonomy): Bacteria > Desulfobacterota > DSM-4660 > Desulfatiglandales > HGW-15 > CAYUYB01. Next base: position 30,928 of record CAYQNR010000033.1, on the reverse strand, counting down.
GTCATGTTCGGCGGCCTGACCCACAGACCGGCTGTCGAGTTGGCCACCCTATTGATCGACATAACCCCCGCGCCTTTGCAGAAGGTCTTTTTCAGTGATTCAGGCTCCGTATCCGTGGAGATAGCCATTAAGATGGCCATTCAATACTGGTCCGCCCTGGGCCGTGGCAAAAAGCAGAGGCTTCTTACCATCAGATCCGGCTATCACGGTGACACGTTGGGGGCCATGTCCGTATGTGACCCAATAACCGGCATGCACCATCTATTCCGCGGTATGGTGCCCGAACAATATTTCGCTGACTCACCCCGATGCGGGTACCAGGATGAATGGAACGAAGAGGATATTGCGGGCATGAAAAACCTGTTAAAGGATCACCACCAAGAGATAGCCGCCATCATCCTGGAACCCATAGTTCAGGGGGCAGGCGGGATGCGTTTCTATTCGCCCCAGTATGTGAGGCGCGTAAGGGAATTATGTCACGAGTTTGATGTGCTCTTGATCCTCGATGAGATCGCTACCGGTTTCGGCCGCACCGGCACCATGTTTGCCTGCGAGAAAGCGGATATCTCCCCCGACATCATGTGCGTAGGCAAGGCCCTCACCGGAGGTTATATGAGCCTCGCCGCCACACTTACAACCCAACAGGTAAGCGACGGGATCTCATCCGGCGAGACCGGCTCCTTTATGCACGGTCCCACCTTCATGGCAAACCCCCTGGCCTGTTCGGTGGCAATCGCCAGCATCAGACTGCTTATTTCCTCACCCTGGGAAAAAAGGGTGCGAGCTATAGAGAAACAGCTTGAAAGGGACCTGCATCCCTGCCAAAATTTTCCTCATGTCCATGATGTGAGGGTCCTGGGGGCTATCGGCGTGGTGGAGTTGAGACATCCCGCGGATATGGCGAGGGTTCAGGAGAGGTTCATAAACAGAGGGGTGTGGCTGAGACCATTCGGAAGGGTTATCTATACAATGCCTCCTTATATCATCAATAAAAAGGACTTGGGACAAATCACCGGAGCAGTGATTGAAGTCGTTGAGGAAGAAGGGCAGCCATAACCACCATGAACAGATACACATTCATAGAGGCTGAGCTGGAAAACAGGTTATCCCGCAACCTCTATCGCAGATTGAAGACGGTCAGGCCCGTTTCCGGCGTGGAGATAGAGGCTGACGGCAGGATGATGGTGAATTTTTCGTCAAACGACTACCTGGGCCTTTCCAGACACCCCTTGCTTGGGGAGAGGGCCGTGGAATACCAGCGGAAATACGGCAGCGGGTCTACCGCCTCAAGACTGGTTTGCGGCAATTATGACTGTTTCGAGAAGGTAGAGAAACGGATCGCGGAACTCATGGAAAGGGAAGATTCCCTGATCCTGAACTCCGGTTTCCAGGCAAATATTTCACTTCTGCCCGCCCTTTCAGACCGGGACACATTAATACTGTCGGACTGGCTGAATCATAACAGCATTGTTCAGGGTTGTTTGCTCTCCCGGTGTCACATAAAACGTTTTCGTCATAATGACATGAATCATCTGGAAGAGCTGTTGAGGGAAAACAGGGATAAAGGCGTGTCGCGTATCCTGGTGATCACCGAATCCGTGTTCAGCATGGACGGGGACCGGAGTGATATTGACACACTTGTAGAGTTGAGTGAAAGATATGATTCATTCCTGATCGTGGATGACGCTCACGGGGTGGGTATCCTGGGGAAAAGGGGCATGGGCCTGGCCTGCGGTAAAGATGTGGATCTGGTTATGGGCACTATGGGCAAGGCCTGCGGTTCCTTCGGCGCCTATGTCGCCTGTTCCAAAGATACCAAAGACTATCTAATAAACTTCTGCTATGGGCTAATCTATTCGACAGCCCTTCCGCCCGCGGTAATAGGTTCCATAGACGCGGCCCTGGAGTTGATACCCACCATGGATAAGGAACGCCGAGACCTGCTGCGCAAGGCGGACATGTTCCGATCGGCCCTTAATGAAATAGGTTATGATACGGGAAAATCCACCACCCAGATAATACCCGTAATCATCGGGGATGAAAATGAGACTTTGGATCTCTCCAAATGGCTGGAAGACAACGGTATATTTGCCACGACCTTCCGATATCCTACCGTAGCCAGCGGTCAGTCCAGGATCCGTTTGTCCCTGTCTGCGTTACACACCAGCCAGCATCTGGAACAACTGGTGGCCCTCTTTAAGAAGTGGCGGGAAAGGGGCAAACATGGAAAATAGGCAGATCGAGATTCCATCCCGCATATTTGTAACAGGCACGGATACGGGGATCGGCAAAACCGTGATATCCGCCATACTCCTGGCCGGCCTTCGCGGTATGTACTGGAAACCCATTCAGAGCGGTCTCGAGGGAATTACCGATACCGAATGGGTCCGTGACAAGACAGGGTTACCGGCCGAGCATTTCCATGCCGAGACCTACAGACTGAGGCTTCCCCTTTCCCCTCACGCGTCAGCGGCCCATGACGGGGTGAGGATTGAGCTGGGATCATTCACGGCCCCTGAGACGGAAGGATCCAAAAGCCTTATCATTGAAGGCTCAGGGGGGATCATGGTCCCTTTGAATGAAAGACTTTTTATGACGGACCTGATTAAGAAACTAGACACGCCGGTATTGCTGGTTTCATCCAGTTCCCTGGGCACTATCAACCATACACTGCTTAGCCTGGAGCGATTGCGGCGGGAGGGCCTGGATGTTACGGGTGTGGTGATGAACGGGCCCAGGAATCCCGTAAACCGGAAGGCCATCGAGGAGTATGGCGGAATAAAGGTCCTTGCCGAGATAGAGTTTCTGCCCGTGATTGATCCGGAAACCCTGGCAAGGTGTTTTAAGGAGAATTTTGTGGAATTTGGGAACAGCTGAGACTGAAATTCGAAATCCGAAGCACGAAATTCTTCGCTCGCTATGCTCGGCTCAGTCCCGCAAGCGGGTTCCCGGTTTCGAAACAATATCGAATGACAAAAATTCAAATGACCAAAATGAGGTTTAGGGTCTTTTAAGTTTTTGATTTTGTTTTGAACATTAGAACATTCGAATTTCGTATTTGTTTCGAATTTCGATATTCGAATTTCGGATTTAATTACTATTTCGATATAGGATTTGGGACCATGAATAAAAGGGATCTTCTTGCCATCGCGGAAGATATTATAGACCGGAAGTATCCTGATAATAATGTCTATTTGGATATCCTATCCACTCCTGACCATGAAGTTTTCAACCTGTTCCCCGGTGCAGACATGATAAGGGATTCTTATTTCGGACGGGGGGTTCACCTGTGCACCATCTGTAACGGCAAATCAGGCAGATGTTCAGAGGACTGCAAATTTTGCTCGCAGTCCGCGTTCTCCCGGACAGACGCCCCCGTGTACCCCCTCATGGATAAACAGGGTCTTAAAGGAGTTGGTTTATATGCCTGTGAGACCCCCATAAACAGATACTCCATTGTAACGACGGGCAAAGGCCTTGCCGGCCGGGAGGTAAAGTCGGTTGCGGAGGCAATGGCTGAAATTGATCCAAGCAAGATCGGCAAATGCGCATCACTGGGGATTCTTCAGAGACATGACCTCCGGTTGCTCATAGGCGCCGGGGTTACCAGGTACCACCACAACCTGGAGGCAGGCAAAAGCTATTTCTATCAAATCTGTACGACCCATGGGTACGAGGAAAGGGTAAATACTATCCTGCTGGCCAAAGAGCTGGGGCTCCAAATATGCTCAGGTGGCATATTCGGCATGGGGGAAACCAACAAACATATATTGGAACTGGCCATGGCATTAAGAGATCTGGATGTTGATTCTATCCCCATCAATTTTCTGATACCCATGAAGGGTACCCCTTTTGAATCCCTGAATAATCTCACGCCCCTCCGTTGTCTGAAGATTATCGCTTTTTTCAGATACTTTCTTCCCGCTAAAGAGATTATTATTTGTGGGGGCAGGGAGTATAACCTGGGGGAGCTGCACCCCATGGTATTTCACGCCGGGGCAAGCGGTGTAATGACCGGGAATTATCTGACCACAGAAGGCAGGCCCCTGGAAAAAGACCTGGACATGATAGACAGATTGGAATTTGTAATAAGAGGGAAGTGAGATTCAGCCCGTATCAGGAGACGCATTGCCTTCCTTTAATCCTGAAATTGAGACCACAACGGCGGTAACGAACCAGAAAGGCTCCATTATCCGCACGATTATGAACGTGTTTGCCCCGATGGCATGAAACAAAAGCCCTATAAAGCCTGCCAGAAATCCTATGGCTATGCCCTCCTGAAAGGGATCCTCAGCCGATGCTAATGTGCTGTATGCCCGTCTTAACAATGTTATTATCAAAAACAGGAATGCAACCAGGCCGAGGAATCCGGTCTCCGTGATTACCCTCACGTACTGGGCGTCCACAAACCGGTATCCTGTTACGCCGTGGCCCAGTATTGGATGCCTGAACCAGTCAAGCAAGGCGTCCTGCCAGGTCTTTACGCGGGCGGATGTGGATGTGTCCAGCTTTACACCTGCTATTTCCACCACGTCACTGCGATGCAATCCCTGGGTAAAGGTATAGGTTATCCTCTCTTTGGCCACCCTGGGTGTCAGAAAAGGGAGAGAAATAACCAGCAGGACCATTACCGCCATCACCCATTTCCTTTTTTTTGATAGGTACAAAAAGGTGAACAAGGCGGGAACAGCGGCCAGGTATGAGGTCCTGGATTGGGTGTAGAAAAAAGGAATAGCGGCAAGGATTATTAGAGAGCCGTAAGCCAAACGTCTTCCAGGAGAAGGACTGGTAAGGAACAGACCGGTAGTTATGCATATCATAAAGACCAGGTATCCGCCAAGGGTATTCGGCTCTCCGGATGCCCCTTCAAAAGGGGCGGTAACCCTGCCCCCTAAAGGGATCTGGGATATCCCTATAATAGAGACGATTGCGAAGGTAATCAGCATGGCCCACATGTAATTTCTTGCCTGGCTTTTGCTTTCCAGATAATTGACTGCCATGAAATAGATTATAACGTACTCAAAATACTTCAGAACGAAAAAGAAACCTGTCTTTAAATCAACTCTCCCGAATAAGGCCCCGAATAGAGTGGAGATAAGACAAATAATCAGATAATATGCGATCGGTTTATTCAGGGGTGTCCTTAAGAACAGCCCCAGTTCCTTATCGATAGCCATCTTGGCAAGCCAGCTGAAACCGATTATGAGCAGGATCAAATCATCCAGTCTGATGGTAACCCCGCGTTCCAGAGCAGCCCCACTGGTCTCTCCCACAATGAACTCGGGGCTTAAAAGCATAGAGAATATAAGTATATAAAGGGCGATCTTTGTACTGGCAAAACTTGCGGAAAAGATTGCAAGGCCCATGACCATGGCGAGGGCCGAGGTGGTCGAAAGGCGAGGGATAAACATGCCGATGGAGATAAGAATCAAGAGGATAATTACCACAGGGATAATCAGTTGAGGTGTGCTTTGACCGGAGTTGTTCAAATACTTTATCCCCCTAATGTGTGCACCTAAAGAGAAGGGCCGGACATAGCTCATTATCGTCTAACTATCCGACTGAGAATACCGTCGGAGCGGAGTTCCTCCAATTGTTCCCCTGCCCCTTCTTCCGTAAGAAATGCGCCAACAAACAGGAAGTATGTATTATCTTGATCTTTTAGTGTGTAAGTTGAATAACCCAGGGCCTCGATCTTCTGTCTCATGTGTCGGAGGTCATCCCCATTATTGTACCCGCCGATGAGATCGGCATAGGCTGTATTTTTTACCCCCGCTTCTGTGAGGTCATTCTGGTTGATATATCTTTGCGCCTGTTCAACATCATTAAAATAACCGGAGTACACTCTATACCAGGTCCCTTTATCTCCGAGTTCGACCCTGACCCAAAAAGGGGAAAGCCCTTTCCTGCTATACTGGGCGATTGCTTCTTCCGCTTTTTCTTTGGTTTGGAAAGAACCGAAATAGACGGAAAAGGGGAACGCACCGGGAGAGTAGACAGGTTCTTCTTCCACTGATTTATCCTCCGCCGATGGAGAGAGCTGGGGCGGCGGGGGCACCTCTAAGGATTCAGCCGGAGGCACCTCAGGCACACTACTCTCGACTTGAGCATCTCCTTTAACCACGTCGTTTAATGCCTCTTTGTCTTGCTCCGGGAGGCCGACCCGTCCCCTTTGAATGAAGATCCCCGTGGAAAGGAGTAACAACGCCAGGATAATGAGGAACCATCTAAGAAAAAGCCCTTTCTTTCTCTTGTTCTTGTCTTTGCCTTTCTCCTTCATACCGGAGGATATAGATGTGCCTACGGATGATTCGCCTTTCTTCCCTTTTCTTCGGAAAAGGGAAAACAGGCCTTTGCTGACCTCATGCCTTTCCTTTCCCTCCTCCTCACCGTAATAGGAGGAGTAATACTTATATTTTTTATAGTCAGCAAAATCAGGACTGATATCGGGCTTCATGCCGTTCAAGACCACACCGATTATATTGCAATTGACTTGCTGCAACTGAGTCGATGTCCTCTTCAACAGCCCTCTGGATACAAAACCCAGACGGTATACGATAAGAACACCGTCCGTTTTTTTCCCCAGGATGGGGGCCTCGGCGGTTGAAAGGACAGGTGAAGAGTCAAAGACTATAATGTCATACTCTTTTTTTGCTTCTTCGATAAAGGCTGTCAAACGCCCGGATTCAATCAGTTCTGACGGGTTGGGAGGTATGACCCCGCTGGTAATTATGTTGAGGTTGTCCATCCCGGGTGTAACCATGATATCATCCATGGTCATTCTTCCCATTATGATATCCGTGATAGTCTTTACCGTATCCTTCCAGGGGTAATTCCCAAATATGATATCCGTCAGACCCGGGGCTTCCTCCACCCCGAAGACCGTTCCCAGCATCGGTTTTCTGAGGTCTGCCCCCACCAAGAGTGTCTTAAGCCCTGCCTGAGCAAGGCTTACGGCCAGATTGACCGAGACCAATGTCTTACCCTCTTGTGGGGAAGAACTGGTCACTGCTATTGTCTTGGTTTTTTCACTACTGTCTCTGAATTGGATATTGGTCCTCAGGCCCCTGAAGCTCTCCGCGATCATGGTTTTGGGAGCGAAGTGCGAGACCAGGCTGATAACCCTTTTCAAATGCGAAGGCTCATCACCCTTTTCAATTTTCCCCTTAATTCTCATTAATATGTCTTTGGCTTCCGCATGCGGTATAACACCCAGGACCTTGGCTCCCAGGGTGCTTTCCACATCCTCGATAGCCCCCAGAGAAGTATCAAAGGTCTCGACGATAAAGGCGAAGATCAGGCCCAGCACAATCCCTATCATGGTGCCCATCACCCCGGTTGCAGCGGTCTTGGGAGGATTGATCGGCGTGGTGGACTTCAATGCCGGCCTTACGATAACAATCTCCTCAGGCTTTTCTGCCTTTGCGATAAGGGCTTCCTGGTATTTTTGTTCAAGAAGGGCTGTCATATCCCTGAAGGACTCGACCTCTCTCTTAAGACGATCGAACTCCAGCTTTTTCTCCATCAACAAAGTGGTCTTCCTGTTCACTTCACGCAGCTCTTCCCCCAGGTCGCTTCTCCTTTTTTGTGTGTCGGCAATCTGCTGTCTAAGCAGCATCAACATCTTTCTGGCGGTTTCGGTTATTTTTTGACTGATCCCCATAACCTCGGGATGCTGGTAAGTATAGTTTTCCAGCAGGGAGTCCCTTTCTAATAAGAGTTCGACAAGATTATTATTCGAGGCCTGATACTGGGGGGATGCCTTCGATGAATAGAAGCTGGCGTCCGAGGAAAAAGATGTGTCCTGAAGAAAGGCCTCTATTCTGACGGAAAGGGCCCTGAAATCACTTTCATCTTCGTTCAGTTCACGGATCTCATCCCTTATCTCTTCATCCCTTACCAGAAGATTCTCGCTTTGCATATCAACAGAAATAAGCTGGTTCTCCTGGCCGAATCTATTGAACGCTTCCTCAGCTTCCCTGAGTTTCTCGCGTACGGTCTTTAATTGCTCCTCTATATACTTGATGGCGTCCGTGGTTCGTTTGCCCTGCTGCTCGGCATGCAAGTCTTTATAGGATGAGGCCAGTTCGTTAGCCAGTTTCTGTGCAAAAGCAGGATCCCTATCGGTAACCATGATGTTCAGAATGTTTGTGTAGTTTTCCCTTTCAACCGTCACCTTTGATTTAAGCCGATCAACAGCATTGATGACGGCGGGGTCATCTGCGGTTGCTTCATGGGGGATAAGGCCCGCCCTCTTAGCCACCTCAAGCAGGACGGAGAAACTCTTCATAATGGAGATCTGGGTCTCAATATCATCTCCCGAGGACCAGGAAAAGGTCCTCGCGTAAAGGCCTTCAAGGGTTGTTTCCTTTTCAAACTTGATACTGCACACAGAGGTATACAGGGGAGCCGGGGCCTGAAATACGGCAAAGACCGTGCTGAATATCCCCAAGAGGATGGCGGTAATTATAACTATCGCCTTCCTTTTTTTGAGGATCCGCCAATATTCTCTGAGATTTATATCATATTGCGCCAAGCTATCCTCTTGTCTCCATCATCTTCTATTCAAGTGAAGATAGTCTCTGGTAAAATAATCTTCCGTCAATTCCTGGGGATAAAGGAGAAAATCAAGCATTGGTTTGGTATTGGTGATCCAGTCGTTTAAGTCTCCCACCAGCATCCTGGGCACATATACAAGATCCCCGTCCTCCAAGTCTATATTTTGCCTAAGATCCGCCTTCCGCAGCAGTGCTTTAACATCAGACATCATAACAAGCGGACTATCGGGGTTTTCTTTATATCCCCGCACAATAAGCGTGTTCTCCTCTTTTGCCAGGGGTGTAACGCTCCCTGCAATGGATATGGCACCCAACAGATCACTGGCGTCTCTGAGGGAATATATCCCCTGGGCATTCACCGCGCCCATCACATAAATCTTTTCACCAAAGACTGACAGTTCGGGAACATCCACAACATCACCGTCATCAAGTATGACATTACAGGTCTCATCGCCCTTTTCCAATATATCGTAAAGATTGATCCTGTATTTTTCCCCATCTCTGATAAGGGTGACTTTCTTTATATCAGCGTCAACCGTGTATCCCCCGACCATGGCAATAAGGTCCATTATGCTGGTCTTACCCTCCAGGTATATCCTTCCGCTGGCGGCATCTGTGGCGGTTGTACGCCTGAGGGTCGCGACCTCTCCCAGCACGGTAACACTCTTGCTGTTAAATTCCTTAACAATGATATCTATCCTGGGGTTTTTAATAAAGGCGGACATCTCTGTTGTAATGAGTCCGTCCAATTGGCTTGGCGCCGTTCCGTTCACATCCAGGTCATCTAAGAAAGAATAGGAAATCTTACCCCTGCTGTTTACGGTAACCGTGGTTGAGGTTGCTTCATCCCCGACATGGGAGATGATTTCCAAGACATCCGTCGGACCTATAAGGTATTCAGGGATACCTGATATCTCGGTAAACGTCTTGTTGCCATGGCTCTCGCTCATCCTGGCAATCGCCTCTTTTTCTTCCTCGGAGGTATATGCCTTTGCAATCCTTTGATCCCGGGCCGTAACAAGATCTCTTACAGGGACGCCTTTCACGGCTGTTGATGAATAACACCCCTGGAACAATGACGCCCCCAGAAAGGCAACGGCAAGAGAAAAAAACACATTGTATTTCCGCCGGATCTCAAAATATTTAAGCATCGGGCACCCTGACACTTTCTTCTATATATAAAAGAGGATTATCAGATAGATTGATAACCTGCGGCTTTTCCAATCTCTTCCCGGATTTGTCATAAAGAAGCTCGATCGTCGGCCTCAGGGGCTGGTTTTCGTTGGTGGCTTTTACCCTTCCCACAGCCCCGTTGTTCAACTTGATATATGAATTGACAGGGAACAGGGAAACCTGATCCAAAAAGACCTTCACCACCCTTGGTCGAAACTTGTTCTTACTGCTGTCCACTATTGATTTGATAGCTTCAGTCTGTATAAACTTCTCCCTGTAAGGCCTGTTCTTTATCATTGCCACATAGATATCCACCAACCCGATAATAGACGCGATTTCCGATATCTTATCCCCCTTCAATCCCAGGGGATAGCCTGACCCGTCGAATTTCTCATGGGTCTGACGGGCCACCTCCGCCAACCATCTGTACTTTTCTCCCAGCTGCCCCAGTATCTCATAGCTAAATTCAGGGTGTCTTTTGATCAGCTTTACCTCTTCATCCCCGAGTTCAGCCGTGCTTCTGAGAATACTATCCGGTATTTTATACATGCCCACGTTCTCCAGAAAGGCCGCCAGGCCTAATTTGAGAAGCATCTTGAGGTCATAATCCATACCCTTTCCCACTTTTAGCGAGGTAAAAGTAACATCCAGGGTCTGTAGAATAATATAGTCATAGTCTTCCCGCGCGGACATTGCATAGGTATACATTTCATCAACAAGATCTTTTTCTATGATATAGTGAAGATCAGATAGGATGGGGGAAGGGCTTATTCCCTTATCAGACTCTACCCGCTCCTTTACCTCCATGGCCCTTTCGATAAATTTTTCATAATATGCAATGATTTCCAAACTTGCCTGATCCCGTAAAGGCCTTTCCTCATGATCATAGTGCTCTTCTTGGGCCTTAAACACCTGGGACTCGCTCAATCTGAATCTATCTTCCCGGATATTCCGGTCCGCGGGTTTAGGCTCTTCGCCCTTTCTATCCCTTATCTTTATTATGTCAGAAAACCGCACCATCGCTGATAATATTCTCCACTATTTCTTTCCCGATGATCTTCTCTTTTGTGCTAAAACCGATCAAAAGAGAAAGGTCACAAAGATTATTTATCTTCCTGGGGACGCCTTTACTGCTCTCATAGATCTTTTCAATAGCTTCCCCGCTGAAGGCATTTTCCTTTCTACCCGCCTTTGTCTGCCTAAATATAATATATTCAGAGGTTTCTTCAAAGTCAAAGGGTGTTAAATGGTATTTTATGGCGATTCTTTGATCAACCTGTTCAATCTCCCTTACTTTGCTTCTTAACTCGGGCTGACCGAGGAGGATGATGGTCATCAAAAACCGGTTATTCAACTGGAGATTCAGCAAAAGCCTTATCTCCTCAAAGGTGTCCCTATCAAGCAACTGTGCCTCATCCACAATCAATATGGAGTCCCTATTCGACTTGGCATTATCAAGTACCTTGCTATTGAGGGCCCTGAGGCATTTTACTTTAGTCTCGGGGATGTCGTTTATATCGAATTGATACAGTATCTCTTGCAGGAATTCTTTCGGTTCCAGGTTGGGGTTTACTATGAGACCGATATCGAACCTATCTTCGGACAGTTCCTTTATATAAACCCTTGAAAGGGTGGTCTTTCCGCAGCCTATCTCTCCGGAAAGCATAGCACTGCCTTTCCTCATCTTGGCAGCGTAGATGAGGCGGGTCAATGCTTCTTCGTGAGATTTTGATAGAAAGAAGAAGTCCGGATCAGGAACATTTTCAAAGGGGAATCTTTTAAACCCCCAATATTCTAAATACATGCTCACCCCTGTGGAACCTGATATCCCAAATTATACATAAAATTATATATTTGTCAATATATAATAAATATTTTACAGCAACTTATATATATTTATTATAAAATATATAACTATTAAATTTCTGTTGTTTTCTCATGCCTTCCGTCAAAAACCCAAGTCGACCCAAAACTAATGATTATCACTCGGTTTTTTTGATAAAGATATCAAGGGAATCCTGAACGGTCAAGGGAATCATTAGCGAGGGTCCAGTTGAAGGCTGGTAGGTTTTAGCTATTAGCTTTTAGCTGTTAGTTATTAGTTATTAGTCAAATGGTTAAATGGTTAAATGGTCGAATGGTCAAATGGGTAAATAATTGTGACCCTATTCGACAAATATCCCATTTAACTAATTAACCAATTCCCTATTTAACCAATTAACGAATTCCCCATTTTACTATTTAACGAATCGACTATACGGTTGCTTAAAAGGTTAAAAAGGGGTATACATCTTTAACAATGCCTGTGGTTCATTGGGGGTACGGATGAAAATTAAGCCTATTTTTGATGCCGAGACAGGGGGTCTTCCCATGAGAGTAGCCGCATTCATGTCCGGATCAGGCACCAATATTGTTAAGCTTATCCAGAGGGAAAAGGAACTAACAAAAGAGACAGGCTCGTCACCCTTTCATGTAGTATTCATATTCAGCGACAGGTCCGATGGTAAATGCCGGGGAGAGGAGATAGCCTATGAGAGCGGGATTCCTTACTTCAGCTACGACATAAGGACCTTCTATCGCCTGAGGGGGCTGAAAAAGAGTATCGCGGATCCCCAAGGCCTGTCCGTAAGGAAGGAATTCGACAGCCTGGCCGCCAAGCTTATAAAGGCCTTCGATATAGATATAATAGCACTTGGCGGCTATATGAGCTACACTACTCTGGCGGGATGTATCAATGTCCACCCTGCCGATCTATCCATAAGAACGCCCCATGGAAGGAGAAAATATGTAGGTGACCATGCCGTGCTGGACGCTATTGCCGCCGGCGAAACGGCTCTCCGCTCATCAACCCTTTTGACGGATACGGGGGTAGATACCGGCCCCCTCTTAATGGTTTCCGAACCTCTGCCGGTCCAGCTTCCGGAACCCCTTGAGCAATTGCTGGGGGACAAAGACAGGCTGTGGAAAATTGCCCAAGAACATCAGGAAAGGCTCAAAGAAATCGGTGATTGGAAGATATTCCCCTCCACCATTGAGATGATAGCCCGAGGCCTGTTCGGTATCGATAGACAAAGCCGGGTCTATGTAGACGGAACACCGGTCCCTGGCGGATACAGGGAATAAGATTTGCAAATGCGGTATGTTTGTTAAGGAGGATAAGAACGTTGAAAGACCGCATCCTATGCCCTTACTGCGGCAAGGAAGTCTTGAAATATAAAAACCCTTTTCCCACTGTTGATATAATCATAGAAACGGAAGGAGGAATAGTCCTTATACAGCGCAAAAACCCGCCTTATGGATGGGCCCTGCCCGGGGGCTTTGTTGATTACGGGGAATCCCTTGAAAAGGCGGCCGTCAGAGAGGCTAAAGAGGAAACCTCTCTGGATATTGAACTGGTTTCACAGCTTGGTGCATATTCGGACCCGGACAGGGATCCCCGATATCATACCATTTCTGTTGTGTTTACGGCCAAGGCTGAAGGCCAGGCTCATGCCTCTGATGACGCTGTTGACATAGGCATCTTTACACGTGATACCCTGCCTGATGTTTTGGCCTTTGATCATGACAGGATACTCAAAGACTATTTTGAAAAATGCCCTTAAAAAAGATTAGGTCCCTTACAACCCCTTTTGTTTTGCTGATTCTCCTTTTCATCTCCCTCCTTGCTCTGGCCAACGCCCTCGTTCAGACGCCGAGGGTACAGAAGGTGTTAGTGGATCGTCTTTCCAGTGCCATTGGATATGAATTAAACACCGGAGAGATAGAGTTGAATCTATGGGGAGGCATGGGGATTTTAGTCCATGACCTTGATGCAAGGTCCAAGCACGGACCTAATAGTCTCCAATCATCCATGGTGAGGGTCATTCTGAATCCCAGGGAACTGATACGGGGACGCATCGTCCCCTCCGGCCTGCACCTGGTTGAACCCGAAATAGATATCGCCGTTGAAGATGAGGCGGACCGTCTGGCCGAAATCAAAGGCTCCGGCGGTAAAGCACTACCCCTTTTCTGGATCAAGGGAATCCGGTCCATACTAATAAAGAAGGGACGGGTTAATCTTCTGGGCAGGTCTTTTCACCTGGAGGCGTTCCATCTCGATGCCCGGCAGACAACTCCCTCTCCCCTGACTTTCAAAGTAAAGGCCCAAGGACGGATCGGGACTAAGGGAGAACTGGTTTCTTTTGATCTGGATGGGACAATCTCCCCACCCTCAGAAAACGTGACAGACTCATCAGTTGATATAGCACTCAAAACCGGCAAGGCGCCTTTGACCTGGATTTCCTGGCCTGCATCCATGCCGGTTAGAAGCGGCAATTTCGAAACCTCTTTAACAATAAAGGGGAACCTCAAGGGGCAGACATCGATTAATGGAAAGATAACCACCACATCACTGGATTTTTCCCTTTTCAGGGGCTCTCGCCGTAAGGATTACTTCATACCAGAAATGGCCTTCCAGCTTCAGTCTCTTTTCCAACAAAAAAGGTTAAGCTTTAAACCTTTGCGAATAATAACCGGGGATCTCTGTATGGAACTTGACCTGGTGCTCGACCTGAAGAATGATAATAATCCCCGTGTGGAGCTGGCGGCAGATAGTGACTTCATGACCATTGAAACCTTTAAGGACCTCTGCCCCTCCCCGCTTCTGCCCCGCTGGCTGGAGAATCTACTTTTTCCAATGCTTGACAGCGGTGATATAAGACTGGATTCATTAACCTTTATGGGCGATACCGACCAGCTCAAACATTTGAAGCTACCGGAAAACAGTTCCGCGATGTCACTGGGTTTTGTATGTCGTAATATGGATGTGTCGGGAAAGGGTTTTCAGATACCTTTCCATAACGTTTCAGCCGAAATAAGGCTGGAAAACGGTGACCTTAATGTCTCCGGAGTAAAGGCCCGTTTCGGAGATTCATTTATAAAGGACGCGGGGCTTAATATAAAAGGGCTATTACCCCATGCCGCTTCCTTGGAGGTATTAATGAACGGCTCCTTTAATATCCAGGACCTGATCCACCAGTCAGAGATGGAGCTCATATCCCCGGTCGTAAGCGAATCCCTGAATCAGTTTCGCGATCTTCGGGGCGATATGGATTGTAATGTCAGTATTCGTTATGAACATGGCTGGGAATTTCCAAAAATGGTGAGGGGCGAATTCTTCTTTAACGACTGTTTGATGGAAAAGGAGGGTTTATTATTTCCTTTGAAGTTAGAAGAGGCGGAGATCCTTGTTTATGGAAACCATAATAATCTCTTCAGGGGCTCCGGGTCCTGGGGCAACACGGCCTTTGATCTGACAGGTGGTTTCCTAATGCCAGGTTACAGGTGGGATATTCGGAATGTGGACATATCCGCTGATATGGACATGAATCAACTTATTCGGGCTGTATCCAAATGGAATGAACCTCCTTTGAGATTTAACAGTCTGTTGCCATTACGGATGTCCGTGCTAAAGGAAAAAGATAGTTGGTCCTGCGAGGGCCGTATGGATCTGGAAGGCATTGCCTTGAAGTCTGAAACATTATCCATTTATCCCCTGAGTGGAGATAATACCATCTCTTTTAGATCGGAAATCAACCCCCGGGGGATAGATGTTAAAGAGGTCAATTGCAGGCTCAATGATTCAGCGGTTGAATTATCAGGGCGGTATAGCCTTCAAAAAGACGGATCTTGCCAGTTTAATATCAGATCGGACGGATTGTCTATGGAGGACATGGGCATTCATGCCGGGGAAAATGGAATACCTGTCACAGGAGACCTGAAAGGGGATCTGGATATCGCTTGGTCAGCCCGAGAGAGGGATATTAATATCAGCGGCCTGTTAGAGGGCAAGGGCCTGTCCTTTGTTCTCAGCATGCTTTCACCGCCGATCAGTGATTGCTCATTCCGGCTGAGCTTCTCAGGGAAACAGGCCTTAATTGAAAGCAGCCACATGAATCTAGGCGAAAGCCCCGTAAGTGTTACCGGATCATTGGAAAGATGGGACGAGCCATCGGGAGACATAAAAATAGAAGCTGATTCTCTTAACCTATCCAGCCTATTATCCACTGAACACAGATACGGCCCCCATGATAATACAAGACAGGATAATGGGTTCCTTCATAATGCGGATATCAATATTGATCTGGATATACGACGAGGGGTTTGGATAGAATTTCCGTTAGAACGGATAACAGCAGAAATGAACCTGAGGCAGGGTGGCCTCTATATAAGAGATTCCCGGATAGACCTGGAGAACGGAAACTTGACCGTGAACGGCCACATAAAAAGCGGGGAGGACCCGCACTTGCTTTTCTCCGGGGATATCCGTTTGACGGACCAGCCCATTGATGAACTGCTGGAAAGACTGGGTTTTGATAACGGGAACCTGAAAGGTAGCCTGACCACGGAGGCTCAACTCACCGTAACAGGAAAAAGTAAAAAGGATTTGATCCCGAACCTGTGTGGACAGGCAAAGGTTACCATAAATCAAGGTTTGTTTGAAAAATCACGAGTGTTTATTAAGGTGCTGGATTTTTTGAGCCTGCAAAAGATCTACAAAAAGCGGCCGGCGGAACTGGAGGGAGAAGGATTCTATTTTGAAGAGATCAATGCACACCTAACAGTAGACCAGGGTATCCTCGAGTCGCAAAATTTTAAGATGAAAAGCCCGGTCTTCAATGCTGTGGCCTACGGAACCATCGATATCCCGCAGGCGCTTTTTGATTTCGTTCTGGGGGTTCAACCTCACGGAACCATTGATAATCTTGTGAACAAGATTCCTATATTAGGCTATATTATTACGGGAGATAAAGGTTCGGTCTTGCTTTACCCCTTTAAGGTAAATGGGGCATTTTCAGATCCCACGGTAAAATTCGTGCCCCTGGAAAGCATTGGGGGGGGTGTTGCCGGGGTCACAAAAAGGTTGCTACTCAGCCCCCTAAAGATACTGGAAGACCTCAACAATATTACCAAGACAAACGGACAGTGAGATTTCGCTAGGACTTGATCCTGAATAAAAAGCATGCTAGGTTCCCTTTATCTGGATTGGAGAGGGCAACAATTATGTCAAAGTTAGGGCTTGTTGATATATTTAAAAAGCGGACCAGGCACCCTTTCCGGCCGAGGAGTTCGGATATAGTCGAGAGGCTTTTTCCGGATTTTGAGGCTGTGGACGGGGGAAGCAGGTCTTTGATAGCCGGGACATGCCGGTTTATGGATAAAAACCTGGTCATCATAGGACAGCAAAAACCAAAACCTTCCGATCTTAAAAATGAAGAGGACCTTGCTAAACTCAATTACGGAATGCTCACCTCGGATGATCACTCGCTGATTCTCTCCATGCTGCAGCAGGCCAGAAAATTCGACCCTAGCAAAACAATCATCTTTTGTCTTATTGATACATACGGGGCCGATATCTCAATGGAATCCGCCCGTCATTTTCAAGCCTTTTTTATTGCCTACCTGATCCGGGAATTCTTGACTATCCCTGTGAGAACCATATCTCTTGTTCTGGGTGAAGGGGGCAGCGGCGGAGCGTTGGCCATTCAGGCAACCGACATCAGGGGACAGATGGAAGACGCACTTTATGCCACCGCACCGCCCGAGAGCATGGCTTCCATTATATTCAGGGATCCGGGCCGTATACAAGACGCCTTAACCATTTTGAAGCCTACTGCCAGAGAGCTCAGAATCCTGGATGTCATAGACCATATTGTTCCCTCCCCGGAGGACGTGACCAATTGCGAGGAGATGGCGGACAATATCCGGCAATTCTTGGTTAAATCAATCAAAGACCTTTCCAAGTCGCGCATAAAAAAGCTCATTAAAAAGAGAGCGGTCAGGGTAAAGAAATACGGCCTCGGAAAGTCAACCGGAACATTCTATGATATCAAACGTTATATTGAAAAACCCATAAAGAAGCTCTTCCGGAAGCCCCCTCCGGACATAAAGATAGTCAACTACTCAAGCCTGACCGAGGTCAATGATAATTACGGAGATATTACCCGGCAGGAAACGGCCGAGGAATATATCCAATGCGGGGCTGTAAAGGGTAAGGAAGGTATCCGGCAAGGGTGCGGCAAACTCATTCCTCTCAAGACCTTCCTGGATAATTATCATGTCTGTCCCGAGTGCGGGCGTGCCTATATACTCGGAGCGGAAGGCTGGATAGATTGCCTTGCCGATACCGGAAGTTTCCACGAGCTTTATCGGAACCTGACTGTTGATCAGTTGTTTAATGAGGATCAAATCACCGATTATTACAGGGATTTTCTCAAAAGACAGAAGGGCAGATCCCATTTTAAAGAATCCCTTGTAGTGGGTAGCGCCAGGGTTTACAATCTGCCGGTAGTAATGGCCATAAGCGAATTCTATTTCTGCGGCGGCTCCATGGGGGTTGTTTTTGGAGAAAAGTTTAGGAGGGCTGTGGATCTTGCTATACAGGAAAAACTCCCGTTGCTCAGCCTCTGCTGTTCCGGTGGAGCCAGGCTCTATGAAGGTATATCCGCTCTAATGCAGATGGCCAAGACGATCGAATCCATCAACCGACTTAAACGACAGAATCTTCCATATATATCCATCCTTGCAGATCCTTCCACAGGAGGGGCAATTGCCAGTTATGCCGCCCTGGGCGATGTTATAATTGCGGAGCCCGGTGCATTGGTTATCTTCACAGGCCCCCGGGTTATGAAGACAAGGGGATTCAGAGTAGACGAAGGCCTTGTCAGATCCCAATCCCTTTACGGCCTTTCAGGTTATATATATGATAATCCGGATTATTATCATAACATCAGAGGCATACAGGAGATATGTGAAAGGAAGAATATGAAGATGTCCGTTGCTAAATTCCTGGAGTTTTACAAAAAGACCAACCACCGAAACAGAAAAAGAGGTCGCAACAGCTATTAATCCCCCTTGGTGGGGGAAGATTCTCTTAGGAGGAATTCTCTCAGGGCGGGGCGCATATACACCCGGCCTAGGTCAAAGGATGTCAACGCCTTTGCCAAAACTTGCATCTTGTCTTGGACTCCGGCCTTTGAGTTTACAATGAGGATATCTTCGCCTTTTACTCTGCACAACCCCCCTGGCGAAAAAACCCCGTCTTTTTTCAATTCCTCGTAGCGGACTTTTACCCCCAGTCTGTGGGCCAGATCCTCAAGCTGTTCAATGATCTCCTCTTCATCCATGCCTGTGTCCGATCGTTTCATAACCTGCACCCATCCATGATAGAATTATACACCTTTGCTTAGCTTTTAGCTATTAGCAATGAGCAAAGGGGTATGGATTAAGGGGTAAGAATTGGGGATTAAGGATTAAGGGGCAGTAATAAGTAGTCCTAACCCCTAATCCATAACCCATAACCCCAAATTAACCCCTAACCCATAACCCATAACCCCAATTTAATCCCTAATCCCTAATCCTTAATCCCTCCATTCCGACGAAACATGCCCGCAATTATCACATATTAGAAGGGGAAGTCCCTTTTTTATGCGGAAAAGGGGCAGGAAAAAGATGGATATATAATGATCAAGCCTTTTTAACCGGGCCTGATAAAGGCCGCAAGAAGGACAGACCCTGGGGACGTTTTCAAGGTCAACTGTTTTAGGCTGAACTCCGCCGATAAAAAAGAACATTTCAAACCTGCTTGTTCAAAAAGGGAAGCTTCAATATCAAACCCTATTGTGCCTTTCTATTATCCAAGAATATTATTCTATTTTTACCGCCGTCATCAACAATAAAATGTTAGGTTTATCCGGTTAGCGAAGGCGGCTGCGCAATGAGCAATGAGCTGTGAGCTATGACCTGTGAGCTATATGCCATTCTACAGGAAGCACTTTCATATTGAACGAATATGTGCTATATGAAAACTGTATTTGGGAGATCCATCTTTACCCAGGGGGACAAATTGTGAAAAGAACCGGGATTGTAAGAGATAGGAGATATCTTGATCATTTTATGGGACACTATCATCCCGAAAGCCCTCGACGGCTTGAGGCCATCTATGAGATGTTAAACGCTCCGGACATGAAGGGTAGTTATAAGGAGATCCCCGCAAGAAAGGCTGAAAGGGAAGACCTGCTCCTGATTCATTCGCCGGATTATGTAAACATGCTGGAGGCAACAGATGGTGTGGACAGCACATACCTGGATCCGGATACCCAGACATCCCCGGGCTCTTACCAAGCGGCCCTTCTGGCCGCCGGCGGTTTGTGCGAGGCCATATCCATGGTCAATTCCGGGGAGATCCAAAACGCGTTTGCCCTTGTCAGGCCTCCCGGACATCACGCAGAGAGACACAGAGCCATGGGCTTTTGTCTTTTTAATAATATCGCCATAGGCGCCATGTATGCCCAGAAACATCTCGGGATCAAGCGTATACTGATAGCGGACTGGGACCTTCATCATGGTAACGGCACACAGCATTCCTTCGAGGATGATCCTTCCGTCCTGTATTTTTCAACCCATCAATATCCTTATTATCCGGGAACCGGAGCTAATGGTGAAGTGGGGACAGGCAAGGGAAAAGGATTTACCATCAATGTCCCTCTGTCGCCGGGGTATGGAGACAGCGAATATATTGCCATATATAATAGTATCTTGAATCCGGTTGCACTTGAATTCAATCCTGAAATAATCCTGGTATCAGCCGGTTTTGATACATATGAGGAGGATCCCCTGGGAGGGATGAACATTACTTCACAAGGCTTCGCGGGATTAATCCGATCTATCATGGAGATAGCAGATGCGTGCTGTGCCGGAAAGATGGTCATTACGCTGGAAGGAGGATATAACATCCAGGGTCAAACGGATTCCGTGAAGGCAGTATTAATGGAACTCTCAGGGATGGCACATACCGACTATAATAAACTGTTGTCCGGGGCCGACAAAGACCTTCTCCGCAATGCCATCGGTCCGGTTAAAGAAATTCATCAACAATACTGGAATAGTCTTTAACAGGCGTCTTTATGACTAGCGGTCAGTCGGCCTATGAATAACACATAATCACGGGACATGGGTAAGAGGGGTCGATTCGGTAAATACGGGGAGATTAAAAGGCTTGAGCGGCTTCGCGATGCGAGGAGCGCCAGACCGAAACCCGGCAAGGGTAATCCACCAGGGAATCTCCGAGCCCGGCGATCCTCAAACAATAGATTAAACCGTGAACCACGCGTAAGCGTGCGTCCGACCGCGGCCGGCGATATCCGTTTCATTAAGCGATTATGCCGGAAAGTATTTCATGCCTACGGCCCCTATGAGGAGCTCCTCCCGAAATGGGTTGAGTCTGATCTTACAATTACCGCTATCGCCCTCAAGGACGGTCAACCTGCAGGTTTCGCCATGGTTGGATTTGCCCCTGACAGGAATAATCTTCAAGATGATGCAGAACTCTTAGCCATTGCCGTGGAACCAGGAAAACAGGGGATGGGGATAGGCACCCTGCTCCTGCAGAAGGTAGAGAAAAATGCCGCAGACCTTGGAGTAAAGGGTATTTTTCTGCACACCGCCAAGGGGAACTTCCGGGCCCGAAGCCTCTTTTCTCGAGGCGGCTACAGGGCAATCAAGCTGAAAACGGGGTTTTATCCTGAAGGACAGGATGCCTTTATGCTGTACAAGGGGTTTTCGGCTCCTTCATCAATTTCCGGTTGATTTGCCCCGGGTTGTTAATTTGTGTTGAATCCGCTCTTAATTTCTGTGTATAATACTTGAAAGATAGATTAACGGCTGGTTAATACTGGGTTACTAGAGAGTCGTCACGCAGGTGGATGTGCCTTTATCTGATCTTTAAAACAGGTTATAACCACGCAACAGACAGCGAAAATCTAATCAGGGGAGGATATAGAGTATGGCACAGATAGATGCCTTTTTTAAGCTTATGAATGAACAGGGGGCCTCGGATCTTCATCTGGTTACTGGGCAACAACCTATCCTTCGTATCCAGGGCGATTTGACAAGGATAAAATATAAAGAACTGAATAATGATACACTCAAGTCTATGCTTTACGAAATAGCGCCGGAAGACAAGGTCAAGGTTTTTGAAGAGACAGGGGATATTGATTTTGCCTACGAAATCCCGGGGCTTGCAAGATACAGGGCGAATTTCTTTGAACAGAAATGGGGCGTCGCCGCGGTTTTCAGGGAGATCCCGTCGGACATCTTGACCTGTGAACAACTAGGCCTGCCGCCCGTAGTCCGCAAACTGGCCTCTCTCCCCAGGGGATTGGTGCTTGTTACAGGCCCGACCGGGAGCGGTAAATCAACGACCCTTGCGGCCATTGTAGACGAAGCTAACAGGAACCGTAAGGATCACATCCTGACGGTCGAAGACCCTATAGAATTCGTTCATAGAAGTAAAGAGGCCGTGGTCAATCACCGGGAAGTGGGACTTCACACAAGGTCCTTTGCGGCGGCCTTGAAGGGGGCTCTCAGGGAGGATCCCGATGTCATTCTGGTAGGAGAGATGAGGGACCTGGAGACCATTGCCCTGGCCGTAGAGGCTTCGGCCACCGGACACCTTGTTTTCGGAACATTACATACCACAAGCGCGGCAAAGACCGTTGATCGTATTATCGAGGTATTCCCCGTTAACCAGCAGGCCCAGATAAGAAATACCCTTGCCGACGGTCTGCGGGCGGTGGTAGCCCAGAATCTCTTCAAGAGGATTGATAAAAAGGGAAGGGTCGCCGCCCTGGAGATAATGATAGCTATCCCGGCAATCCGGAATCTTATACGGGAGTCAAAGACGTTTCAGATTCCCTCAGCGATGCAGACAGGCAAGAAATACGGAATGCAGACCCTGGATGACGCCATTTTGGCGCTTCTGCAGGCAAAAAAGATCAGCGCGAATGACGCATACGCAAAGTGCAATAATAAGGAGATGTTTCGACCGTACCTTAAGAATGCGCCTTCCGATTTCACGGATGCATAGTAATAAACCCCATTATAAGCAAGGTTCCGGCAAGGGAGTGTTGCGCTTTTAAGAAAGGAGCGGGAAGATTATGAAAAGACAACAGGTTGATAATATTCTAACAACCATGCTCGAGTCACATGACGGCGTTTCCGATCTTCTTATGACTGTGGACAAACCTTTCCAGGTGGAGGCCTCGGGAGAATTGAAGCCCGTTGCGTTGAAACCCCCTACTGAAAGGCTAACGCCCTTTCAAACCGAGTTGATGGCCCTTAATATTATTAATTCCGACCGTCGTCTGACAAAGAACCTGCTAACCCAAGGCTCATGCGATTCCTCCTACCAGCTGGCTGGAAAGGCCCGTTTCAGGGTGAATATCTTTTCCCAGAAGGGCTGTTATTCCATAGTGATGCGGCAACTCTCCACCAGGATCCCCACTGTCGAGGAATTAAAGCTACCGCCCGCTTTTAAAAAGATAGCGGATGAGAGGAATGGAATTATCCTGGTTACAGGAGCAACCGGCAGCGGGAAATCCACCTCTCTCGCCGCGGTGTTGAATCAGATAAACGAAGCCAAATCCGTCCATGTAGTGACGCTGGAAGATCCGGTTGAGTTTGTTCATTCCCAAAAAACAGCCACCTTTAATCAGAGGGAGATGGGGCTGGATTTTGATGCCTTTTCTTCGGGCCTTAGAGCGGCCCTCAGGCAGGCACCAAAGGTTATCCTGGTCGGAGAGATGAGGGACAGGGAGACTGTTGAGATCGGGCTCTCGGCCGCCGAGACCGGGCATCTGGTTTTAAGCACCTTGCATACTGTTGATGCGGGACAGACCATAAACAGGATCCTGGGTATGTTCGAACAGGAAGAGGAAAAACAGATCAGGATCAGGCTGGCGGATACGGTTAGATGGATTGTATGCCAGAGGCTCCTTCCCAAAGAGGGGGGAGGTCGTCAGGCGGCACATGAGATAATGGGTTCTAACCTCAGAGTGAAAGATACTATATTAAACGGTGAATCCGAGGGAAAGACCTTTTACGAGATTATTGAGGCAAGTCAACCATTCGGGATGATGACCTTTGATCAATGCATTGTTGATCATTACAAGGCCGGCCTTATCACCGAAGAAACAGCCATGAGTTATGCATCCCGAAAAGGCATAGTAGGAAGGATGATAGACTCTGTTAAATCGGAAAGGGGAGAGAAGACCACCGAGATAGAAGACCTTAAAATAGATGATCAATACGGAGAAAAGATAAAAGGTTAAAAGGGATTCTCAGGAGGTAAAGATATGGAAGTCACATGTGATCAGTGTAAAACCAAACTCAATGTGCCTGATGATAAGATCCCTAAGGATCGGATGATCAGGATCACTTGTCCCAAGTGCAAGAACAAGATAGCCATTGATGCCAACATATCCAACCAAAACGGACCCTCCCCTGAGGATTCCCCTACTGATACCGACGAGGCCCTTGATTTCTACGATGAACACGCCAAACTGGCATTGGTTTTGGCTGAAAATGATATAGCGGAAAAGGTTAAAACAGCGGTGGAAGAGCTCGGATACAAATATATCCCCAGCCCCAATACCAGAGATGCGCTGGGCAAACTCCGCTTCCATCGCTTTGATATCATCTTTCTTGCTGAAGGATTTGACGGTCAGGAACTGGGCAACAGCCCCATTCGTAATTATCTGAATACCATATCCATGTCTGCCCGCCGCCGGATCTTCGTGGCCCTGATAGGTGACAATCTAAAGACCATGGATGAGATGGCGGCTTACGCCATGAGTTCCAATATCGTAATCAGCACTAAAGATGCGGACAATCTGCCCCCTATACTAAAAAGGGGCGTCTCGGAATACGAAAAATTTTATAAGGTTTTTATGGACACGCTTGTTGAGGTAGGCAAGGAATGAACCAGAAACACTATCATCTCACCCCGGAATGATCGATAGTACAACCTAGAATACCGGCTCCCTTGATGGGAGCGAGTTCCTTTCCCCAGTTTTTCCTCAAGCCCAAGATCCGGCCTGGTTCTCCAAGAGCCCATACGGAACCTCCTCCGCCCGCCCCGGTAAATCTGGCACCACATCCTGCATCTTCAGCAAGGTCGATCAATCTTTGGGTAATCGGGATCAAGGCTTGCGGAGTTATCTCTCTTCGGACCGCCATCTCTTCCCTTAAAAGCATGGCGGCATTGTTCCACTTTCTCTCTTTTATGGCCTTTGCCAGGTCTTTTACGATATCGTTTATCTGAATCCATCCTGCCCTGCTTTGTCCTCCAAGAAATCCCCGGACCCAAGTGAGGTTAATATGGGCAGAGGCATGGCTTTTTCCACTGTAGGCCACAATGATACAATCTGATAGTTCCTTTTCCCCCTTTTTATTCAGTAGGGTTTCTTTCTTTAAAGGAAATTCCCTTTTCCCGTAATTCCATATCCACAGGTTCACGCCTCCATAAACAGCAGCAGCCTGATCCTGAATACCGCAATTTCCGCCGCTTATCCCATCTTCAAGATGGTACGCAAGGTGAAGGGTATCTTCATCGGACAAACCCTTTCCTCCCATGGAACCTCTCAGTTTTGAAAGGGCTTTGATAAGAGCCACCAAGGCCGTACTGGAACCCCCTAGGGCCGATTTTACCGGAGAATCAGACTCTATTCTTGCAGTGAGACCGTGAAATCCGAAATGGCTAATGGCGGCAAAAAAAAGCCCGAAAGGCGAGTCAAAAACCAACTTATCTACACTCTGTTCTTCGCCCCGGGCAAAACCCTCGGAGCCAATCTTTACCCAACCCGCTTTGTAAGGGAGAAGAACAACAGTAGTCCTCAGATTCAATGCCATGTTTAAGGTCGCGGGGCTAATCTTTTCGAACGGCAGGGCCATAGCCTTAATATCCCATGTGCCACCAGAATCTATCCTGCACGGCGCCGAGCCCTCAATAGGATTCTGTTCAAGGATCTTTTCTACTGACACGTACATGGAATGCATTAGCGATAATTCACCCCCAGGCTTGCTTGAGAAAACAGGCCTGTCTGGAAAGGCAGGCCCGGAAGAGAAAATCTATAAGGGCGGGGTCCATCTATTGTTTGATGCATCGTAGGACCAGCAATCAACAAGGGCCTTCCTGGACGTGTACTGCGGATTTTTAGCCCACAGAAGCATCTGCTGATGTGCCTCATTCAATCTTTTGAATTTTTCCGGGTCTCCGCCCATATCCGGGTGATGGATCTTTGCCATCTTTTTGTATGCAGACTTTATTCTTTCCGTATGCTTTTCAGTAGTTAGTTCGTCCAACCTCAGGTGGAGGAGCTTTATCGATTCCTTTTCTTGTTTGGAAAATCTTGGACGAAGCCTGTTATTTGGCTTGATGGACCTCTCAGTGATCTCTCCGTTGAAGTTCTTTTTTAAAAGGAAAAGTGACGCATAACTCTTGGAATTGTTATTATCAATAATATCATACCATTCTCTCCCGTATCGGAGAATGAGGTCTTTAAGGTCTTCGGCCGGTTTTTTACCGCTATTCCTTTTCTGGATAAACCTGGAAATCTCCTTTGACCAACCCGGCAGGATATCCAGAACAACGTGATTCTTATCAAAAGAAAACGATGCGTATCTGGTGTTAAAGATCTTGAGAAATCCCTTAGAAAGAGAAAGGACCCATAACATCTGCTTGCGGCACGCACTGGAACAATATCTTCTTCCGGGTCTTATGCCCGCATATCCGCACGACAGGCACCTGCCTCTTTTATAGACATCATCAAATGATTGAATAGATTTTGCTGCGGACGTCTTTTTGCCCGAATGCACTTTTGAACCTTCCTGATATATTAAGATGTATTATTTATACTCTAAAAAAGTCAGAGAATCAAGTCATCCGGGGTAATAAAACAGTCTCATCCGCTTAATGAGTACGTAAAGGATTAAACCTTATTATAAGTACCTTAATGGCCCATGGGGCGCATGGCGATTTAGCTCACAGCTTATAGCTCATAGGTTAATGGTTAAATAGTCGATTCGTTGAATGGTTGAATGGTTAATAGCAAATAGGGATTAGGCATTAAGGATTAGGGATTAATTTGGGGTTATGGGTTATGGATTAATTTGGGATTATGGGTTATGGATTAGGGCTTAGGACTACTTATTACTGCCCCTTAATCCTTACTCCCCAATTCTTACCCCTTAATCCATAGGTCATTGCTCTTTGCTCATTGCTCATAGCGCAGCCGCCTCGACTCCTCGAATCCTGGACCCCTTGGACCACTTAAGAATGATAACCGGTCCCTTAACCCGGCGCTAAGGTATGGCACTGGGGCGAAGGGCTGTCCCTTTTTTGAGTGACTATCGGGAGGGCGCTGTTATTTCAAGGAGTTATGGCTGGGGGACCCCCTGGCTCCCGTGCCGGAGGCACTGGAGAACAGCGGAGGGGGTAGGCATCCCACGGCCGTAACCCCTTGAAATGACCAGCCCGGGAGATCCGGAACGAAGAAAAGGGACAGCTCTCGGGTCACGACCATTCTTTTCAAGACAACATCTATAGTATTCCGTGGACGTGGTCTTATTTTCAAGAGTTTGGGAAGCCTTTTCCAGACTTCGTCGGACTCGAGAGTTTTCTATTATCTCATAAGTACTCCGCCACCCTGGGTGGCACCTTACGTAGTTGGCATGCTGTTGATGTTTTGCGCTATATGGCCCATGGGGCTCTCTTTTAAGCGGCGAACTCGTTTATGTGCTTTTTTTGTAATTTTATGCTTGATATTTCCCGTATATTCTTTTATTGTCACTGGCAACAACACTTTACATTATTTCAGAAAGGAGGAGAAATAAATGAACAAGGGTGATCTGGTGAACGAGGTTGCTAAAGTATTAAGCACCAAGAAAGAGGCACAGGCGGCGGTAGACTGCGTTTTCTCGAATATCTCAAAGGCTATGAAAAGGAAAGACACCGTCACATTGGTTGGTTTCGGGACATTCAAGGTAGACAAAAGGAAGGCCAGAACGGGAAGGAATCCCCAAACCGGGGAAGAGATAAGAATAAATGCGAAAAGGGTTCCCAAATTCGTACCCGGCAAGGCTCTAAAAGATGCGATAAAGTAAAAACCTCATGCTTATACAATCGACGTCCTCTAGGCGGACCGTGCCCGTCCCGGTGGAGGATTTTTTTGTTTTTGCCCGGCACAAAACACCCCTTTTTGTATCTCTCCTCCTCCTCCTCCTTATCAATCCGGTTTACGCGCAGGATTCGGATATTCTTCTCCTTCAAAAAAGCGGCTTGACCATCTTCTTTTACCAAGGCCTGAGATCGGCCGCGGAGGAGGCTGTTAAGCTCTATCCTGTTATAAAGAAGGATCTTGAAGAGACTCTGGCCTGGGAAATTGATTTTATACCCGCCCTGTTGTTAGTCAGGGATAAAGATACATTCCAGAGGATGGTGGACAATACCATAATAGTGGCATATGCCGTGCCCGAGAAGGGTCTGATGGTTATTGACTATTCAAGGATGAACATAGACCCCTTCACCTTTGAATCTACTATTAAACATGAGTTATGCCATCTTCTTCTGCACAAAAATATACCCCGCGGAAATCTCCCACGATGGCTGGACGAAGGTATAGCCCAATGGGTAAGCGGCGGACTTGCCGATATTCTGATGAATAAACACTCGGTTCTTGACGAGATTTCCCTCTCAAACCGATACATAAGTTTGAAGAGCCTTGATCGGCAATTCCCCGAAGATGAAAAACAGCTAATCCTAGCTTACGCTGAAAGCAAAAGTGTCATAGATTACATAATCCATGAATATGGGCTGAATGGAGTATTAACTCTGCTGGATTATCTAAAAAACGGGGATGGGATTGATACGGCCATACTGAAATCATATTCTATCTCCTTTGATGAATTTGAAGGGAGATGGTATGATAATCTCAAAAAAAGGGCCACATTTGTTACATTCCTTTTAAACAATATCTATGAAGTATTATTTTTCTTGGCCGCCCTTTTGTCCATATATGGATTTATCAAGGTCCTTCTAAAAAAGAGGACCTATAAAGATAATGAGGACTATTTATAAGTACAGATGGAGCCCCCTACATTCCCATTACAGGAGGCATTAAATGGAATGCCATAAGGAAAAAAACCTGAAAAGATGCAATTGCACCTACGAACCCTGCGAAAAAAAGGGGATATGTTGCGAATGCATAGCATATCATCTCCGGTCAAGAGAGCTCCCCGGCTGCTGTTTCCCGGAAAAAGCGGAGGCCACCTATGATCGTTCATTTGAACATTTTGCGCGTCTTGTCCAGGCAGGGGAGATATAGACAAATGGAAGACAAGGATATCTATATGCTTTTTTCCAACATGTTGGGAGATTCCCCGGTGGCCAACGAATCCGTTCGACAAGTCTTTTCCATGCTTGTAAAATCCACCCTGAGATACAGGGATCAGATGCTGGAATCCCGAGGTATGGTAATTACTGTCCAGGATGTACGCATTGCCCTGGATTATCTTGTTACATCCCTGAAAACAGGCAAGTTGCCCGAAAAGGTCAAAAAGGAAAGGCTGGATCTTTTAAAGCTCTGGCTGGATGAACTAAGGTGTCTTGGCAATCCTTATGATCACTTGGTCACGGAAATCATAGCGCCCTGACCATTCTATAAAAGCCTGTGCGGAAAATCTTTCCTCTTGATTGTGATGTTATCTAACTAACACTCTTCTTCATTAATTCTCGGACCACCTCGTCGATCTGTTCATTGGTCATCAGCCCCATTTCAAGCAGGATCATCCCGATAAGTTTATGTTGCTTTCGTTCTACATCTCCCATTACCTGTATTGTTAATGCCTCAATTAGTTGTTCAGCAGTAATGAATCCCTTTTGTACGGCCTTGATGCCAAAACGTGTTTCAATGGTGTTTCCTTCCATTTTCACTCCTTAATCTTTTATAATCTTTGCCTCAACATCTTTGATTATTGCCAATTGATCCAATGGCTTTTAGATTATTCAAGGGAAAATGTCTTTGCAGTCAAACCGTTATTCATGCCCATAGGTCTTCATGTAATCATCAAACCCGGCCTTTGTCGGTTCATCTATGGGTTTTCGGCCTCCTTTAATAAGAACCGGGATTCTCTCTCCATATAGATAATTCACTACTTCTCTTATACCAGCCACGGGATAAACCGGGATGTTTGTCTTTGCTGTAAAAGCCTTGATGGTGTCTTCTCCTTTTTTATCAAGGATAACCTCTCCGTCATTCCCATAAACAGCCGTGCTCTGCTCCCTGTCTATCGCAATACCTATGCCCGTCACTTCGATGGATATTTCGTTGGCGTCCGCCTCCCCGTGCAAACGGTCCAGCAGGGCATATTTGGTGGACATTGATGTTGCAACGTCATCCACAATAAATATACGACAGCCATCAAACAATGTCCTGTTGACCGTAATGCTGGCGGACTTGCTTCCTTCACCGTGTATCTTCTCTTCTTTTCGGTCATACTCAAAACACAAGTCATATCCGTGGTTGGCATATAAGGCTATGGATGTGGACAACGCAATGGCGCTTCCTTTATAGGAGGGTCCCAGTATAATATCCGTCTTCTTATTGAGACCGTAATCTACCATCATATCAGCAAAAAAGGAACCAAGAGCCATGCTCAAACGGCCTGTCCTGAACATCCCTAAATTTACAAAATAGGGGGTGGGGCGACCATCCTTTAGAAAAAGGCCTTCATCAAAGAATAAGGCCCCTGTTTCCGCTAACATTATGGACAGTCGTTTCTGGTAACCCTCCATGTCTAAATATTCCTTTCCGACTCGTTGCCTTCCCCCGGTTCAACACAACATCTTTAGACCGGCAGGTGCGCTGGAATTGTCGAATGATATTATACGAATCCTTACCCCGGTTCAACAAGAATATATGCCACCCGGCACACCGGCATTTGAAAATCTTGACACCTATAGTATAAAATGATATATAATTATCTAAACTTTGCCAATATTAATAAGGGTTCAACCGGTTAATGAGTACGTAAAGAAGTAAAAGATTAAACCTTATTATAAGTGTTAATGGCCCATGGGGCTCTCTTTTACACGGCGAAAACATTAACAGCATGCTAATTAAGTAAGGTGCCACCCATGCGGGCGGAATACATATGAGATAATAGAAGATTCTGGAGTCCGGCCAAGTCTGGCAAAGGCTACCCGCCCGCCTCGTCTGGCTTTATGCAGGGTCATTGCACATAAACAAGTTCGCCGCTTAAAAGAGAACCCCATGGCCCATATAGCACAAAATATTTGAATATCATTAACTAGCGCTCTCATT
>CAYQNR010000032.1:0-33468 GCA_964418945.1 uncultured Desulfobacteraceae bacterium | reverse complement strand
CGACTGCCTAAAAAGCGGTGTGAGCAAAGATAATAAAAAGGATTTTGGTAAAATTGAAACATACAGGAATCAGATTAAAGGTATTTAAGTGAGATATTGTTACTGCTACACTCAAACGCTGTCTGTAAATCATTGTGCGGGTTGCGGAACACTGGTTTCTAAGGAGTGGTAGGTATGTTTAGGTTTAAGAAGAAACGCTCAGGTATCGATCGGCGCTCTGGGGAAGATAGGCGATCCAATCATGCGCTAGCGGAAAAATATTTTCCAGATAGCAGAACCGATCCAAGGAAAGGTTTGGAAAGAAGGTCGGAGGTTGAGCGAAGGTCCGCTTGGGTTAGAATCAACAAATGGAAAAGCGTCGAGGCTAGTAAATTGGGAACGAACTAATTCATTCTATCTCTCCCCTAAAGGGGTCAACTCTACTCTTGACCCTTGGTAAGTTCCGTCCCTTACGCCAATATTCCTTTAGTTTAGTTTTGAATACCTGCTATTTATGCATAAGCGTTAAGAATATGTGATATGATTAAAAACGCTCAAAAGATACAGGGGTGATGCCTACATGTCATTCACTTGAACCTTGGTGATGACTTACCATGAATGGGATATGGCCGAGACCTTGCATGCTTCAACGCATGGAAGCGGTGATCGTTCCACCGAAGGCTTGCATGGATTACACTCATATTTAAGCTTCTTTTTTTTATGGTCCGCTACGACGGCCACGGGTTGCTCTCTCATGGGATCGTTTGGATCTTCATCCACGATTTGGAAGATACCTGCCGGGCAGGCGGTCACACACCCACCGCACCCATCGCACTTTTCAGTATCAATGGTAATAAAGAAATCGCCTGAGGCATCTTTATATCCGTAACTGGCTAACATGCTTGTGCGTTCCTATCTGTTTTTCACTTTGTTTTTCCCTTCCGCCAAAGGGTGTATCCGAAAAGGGCGGCACCCACAGCGCCAGCTATCTGTGTATCCCACTCTGTTTTCATGGGTTCCAGACCTACCATGGGCATTAATCTGTCCATGATCCCGCGGTTCTTTGCTATTCCTCCGGTAACCGCGAATTCAGGGGTTATCCCTACCCTTTCCACCAACGAGAATATCCTTTCCGCCATGGCGCGGCTGTAGGCCGCAAGGACCTGTTCAGAGGTCCATCCCTGCCTCAGAAGATCTGTGGCTTCGGATCGGGCGTAAACAACACATGTACTGGAAACCGGTGGAGGATCTTCCTTTACCCCTAAGGACCTCTCCCCTACCTCGTTGATGGAGATACCCAAGAGATCGGCAAAGACCTCCATGCCCCGGCCTGTCCCTGCTGCGCATTTATCATTCATCAAAAAATTGGTAACCTTCCCTTCTTCATCGCAACGTATGGCCTTTATATCCTGTCCTCCCACATCCAGGACCGTCCGCACTTCTGGCCCGTAAATAAAATTAGCCCCACGCGCGTGGCAGGCGATCTCCGTAACGGACCTGTCCGCCATAGGCACATTCACCCGTCCATACCCTGTACCCACACAATAATCAAACCGCTGTTCAGGCAGCCCCTTCATGGCCTCAAGGGCAAGATTGAGTGCATTGCGGGCGCTATCCGGGCTGTTGGACCCTGTTCGTGTGTTTGAATAGGCAATTATCTCTCCGTCTGCCATAATAACGGCCTGGGAACTTACTGATCCCACATCAATACCTGCGGTAATATATTCAGCGTCTTTCCAGTTCATATCAGGATTTTTCCAAATGGACTCTGTCCATCGCCAATATTCTTTTTTCTCTTCCGCCATATTAGATATTCTCAACCAAAAGGGCCGCTCCCACGGCGGCCGCCAAGTCAGGATTATGAGGGACCCGAATATCATCAATATTAAGCTGGGATTTCATGGCCTTAATGAATCCGGGGTTATAGCCTACGCCTCCAACCATGACAATTTCTTCATTGACCCCGATTCTGTGTATCATTGAGACAATACGACTCGCCATCGCGTCATGTATGGCCTTGCTTATATCCTTTCTATCGATCTTTGCATGGATCAGCCCGACCACTTCAGATTCCGCAAAAATGACGCACTGCGCATTCATCGCAATCTCCGCCTTCGAGGTGAGGGCCAGCGGTCCCATCTCCTCAATGGGTGTTTCCAATGCCCTTGACATGGTTTCAAGAAATGCGCCGGCGCCCGCCGCACATTTTTCATTGATGGCAAAATCAACCACGTTGCCGTTTGCATCAATCTTGACCGCCCTGCTCTCTTCCGCACCCACATCGGTCACCGTACGGGCGTTTGGAAAGAAATAGTGGGCCCCTTTGGCTATCGCCTTGATATCATTGATTATTACTGATTCTCTTATGGCTTTGCTGCCTGAGCCGGTTCCGCCGAACTTTTCAACATCGCTATTAGCTATGCCGGCGTTTTTATACGCCTCCACAAGGGATGCATTAATAGCCTTGTTTTGATCAAAACCCGTCAGGACCTTCCCCTTACCTATTATCTGGCCATCTTTCAAGATAATGGCCTTGGTGTTTTTGGCGCCACAATCTATTCCAGCCGTTATCATGCCTTACCTCCTTATAGAGCGGCTGATTTCTGAACATCTTGAACTCCGGTGTGCCAAAGCCATGTCGCCACCCAGTATAACAATTTGCTGAACCTGCCCTGTTCGCCTCTTGAAATGCACCTATAACACCATGTGGTTGCAGAATCTACCATCTAATGTCTGCATTATCAATACGGATAACTGGTTGTTGCCCGTTCCTGCAAAAGCAGGGATGATAATGGGTCAGGAAGGGGGTCCCGGCTTGACACATAATGGCAAATGCCGTAGAGTCCAATCCTAAAAAAGGGATTTTTTATCAACCTTCCCGGCCTCTTTTCTCTTCTGAAGAATCGAAAAGACTATTAAAAGAGAAGATGAATGGACAGGAATAGAAATATCTATCAGGCCTACCATCTGACGCGCTATAAAGATGGTTCCATGAACAGGACGATGCAGGACTTTGTGCGCGAGGAACCTTTGCTGATTAGTGTGGAAGACAGGCCCTATTATATAGTTATGCGAACTCCGGGTGATGAGATACCTCACGCAGCAGGTTTCTGCCTTTCGGAAGGACTGGTCGAAGTTCCTCAAGATATCGCCTCCATAGGCTTATGCAATGATACTGATGAAAACAGCGTAACCGTGAAATTAATTGAAGAGAGAAAAAGGCTGGTCGCCGAAAAGCTTGAGACACGACTCTTTCTCAGCCAGACCAGTTGCAGGATATACAGTAAGGAGATGATGGAAGATTTGACCAAAAACCTGAAAGTTGCTGATGAAACGTCCCAGATAAGTTACAGACAGGTTCTCAAGTGTGTTGAAAAATTCTTGCAGCACCAGGAATACTACACTCGAACACGGGGAACCCATGCTGTTATGCTTTTTGATTCGGGACTTAATATCATTGTCAGGGCCGAAGACGTGGGACGCCATAATGCGATGGACAAGTCGATCGGGGCCCTATTTCTGGAGGATAGGATGTCCGATGTGTATCTGGCAGTTCTTTCCTCCCGGATCAGCTTTGAGGTAATGCAGAAGGCTGTGCGTGCCGGAATCCCGATCTTGATAAGCTTATCCAATCCTACTTCAATAGCTGTTGATCTGGGTTCAAAGCTTAATATGACACTGGTGTGTTTGGACAAGGACTCAGGCTTTATCGTACCATGCGGAGAGAAACGGATCAGCACTTCCCACCTCTCCGGGAGATGAGCCGTAGAATCCGGAATGCCCTTTTTAATGGAAAAGGCCTGATATCAACTGACCACAGGCCACAATATTAAACATCTCTGAGCCCTATATCTTATATCAATAATGATATTAAAGTTTTAATATTGCCTATTTTTTTCTTGACATGTAGTTACGATGTAGCTAGATTGTAATTATATCATAGATTCAAATAACGTCAGCTTTCACCCAGGAGGGTGAAGGACTTTTCTGGTTAAGTTCCTGGAATTCATGATAAATGAAGCTCCCCACCGCTTGCGGTGGGGTATCAAGCGGAATTGCGCCATAGCCAACCCGCCTGTCCATCCTCCGTAGTGGCCTGCTACGGAGGATGGACAGGCTACTGCGGAGAACGGGCGCTCTAACGAGCCCTTCGGCAGTGAGCTCAGGGCCGCCGAACTGCTTCGGCGTGGTTTACCTCGCCATTCATCCCTGCGGCAAGCCGCAGGGTATTCTGGCGAAGGCGAATAAAGAAATATACCAAGGGTTGAGGTAATCTATAAGGGGGAAAAATGAGGTATGCAGAGACAGGGTATAATCTGGAAATTGATCTATCCAAGGGAAACATTGAGAGGGTGGAAACCGACCCCGGGGATACCGGATTTTATCTGGGCGGTCTGGGTACTAACGCCAAGATATTATGGGACAGGGTCCCACCCGAAATCGAACCCTTTTCTCCTGATAATCTGCTAATATTCAGCGCCGGTCTTTTATGCGGAACACCGGCTATCGGTTGTAATCGTACTATTGTTACCACCATTTCTCCTCAGACCTTGTTAATGGCATATTCAATGATGGGAGGGTTCTGGGCACCCGAACTAAAATACGCCGGTTATGACAAAGTGATTATTCGCGGCAAGTCCCCTGATCTGGTTTATTTGTGGATAAACAATGACAAGGTTGAAATACGTGATGCTTCTCATCTGCGGGGTAAAGGCGCAAATGAAGCAACAGGGCTTATTCAACAGGAGTTAAAGGAGCCGAGAGCGCAGGTGTCCGCTATCGGCCTGGCCGGTGAAAACAGGGTGTACTTTTCTTCCATCGAGCAGGGCAGGTCCAGTGCCAGCCGAGGTGGAATAGGCGCTGTTATGGGCGATAAAGGTCTAAAGGCAATCGCCGTCCGTGGAACAAAGGACATCAATATTGCCCAGCCGGATAGATTTATGGAACTCTGCGATGAGGTGCTGGAATATATAAAATTCCGGGAAAAAACTCCCATCAGGGGTGTGCCCCCCATTTTGGCCGGACTCGGTTCACCGCAAGAGATGACGACCCATGACGAGCAGTGGCACACCACCAACTTCGCCTGGGGAAATGCGCGCTACAGAAAAAAGGATTTTTGGACCGAGGAGGTGGAAAAGCGGTGGACAGAGAGCCTTGAAAAGGTGCGGACACGATTAATAAGTTGCTATAACTGCCCTATGAAATGCGGTGCAACCATCAACTACCCCGGACTTTCAACCTACATGATGAAATGCTACTCAAAACTTACCTACACAATGGCATCCATGACAGACCTGGATTTTGGTTTTCAAATCGCTCAGCGTGCCACAGAATACGGGGTGGACGCCTTTTCAACCCCCCAAACAATGGCCTTCGCCCTAGAGCTCTATGAAGCCGGGATTTTAACGGACGATGACATGCCTGGAATGCCGACTGATAGTGAGGGTAGATTCCTATGGTTGCTGGATAGGATTGTGCAGCGGGAAGGGATTGGAGATGTGTTGGCCAATGGGACTTATTGGGCGGCCAAACAGATTGGTAAAGGCGCGGAAGAATATGCCCATAATAATATCAAGAAGCATGAGCAACTGCCTCTAAAGCTGGGGATGCTGAATCCCGTTTATTTCCTTATGTATTGCACTGGCGAGAAGATAAACATTACCCAGATCGAAGGACAGTTTCCCCAGGCACCTTTTCCCAAGAGAGAGCAGAGAGAAGAATTTGTAAAGGACTGGTTCCAGGTCCCTGACGAAAAGTTTAAGAAGTACTTTGTGGACTGGGAACCACGCGGAGAAAACTCAATCCCCTATTATCCAACGCCTCAAATGACTTGTGACATTGTTGACTGGCAGGAGAAGATGCACTACATAGATGACGCCCTGGGCATGTGTGCCGGTTTATCGTCCTTCCCTCTGAAACCTCCGTATCATTTACACAATTACCCGCAATTTATCGCGTCAGGGGCCGGGATCGATATGGATGAAGATAGATTAAACCAGGCAGTAAAAAGGTGCCGGACTTTGGTTAGAGCCAATAATGTAAGAAGAGGAATGAGGAGAAAAGATGAGAAGCCTCCTGAGGACCACTGGAAGAAGCGATTTCCCGAGCTTGAAAAGGAGCTTTTAGATACCTATTACAAGTTCAAAGGGTGGAATGAGCAGGGTATTCCCACCAAGGAATCTTTGCACGAATTGGGTTTGGATTATGTATATGAAGACTTCGAAAAGAGAGGCGTCTATTCAGATAATGATCCACCTTCCAAAGAGCCCTCGACAGACAAAGAGAAGGAGATATAGCCGTGGGCGAAAAGAAGAAAATCATCAAAACAATAAAGATTGATGCCGACAAATGTAACGGTTGCCGGTCGTGTGAGGTAATATGTTCTGCCTTTCATGCCGAGCCGAAATACAGCAGCAATAATCCGGCCAGGTCTCGTATTCGAGTGATTCGTGATCCAATAAGAGATATATATATTCCGGTATGTGCGGGTGAGTATACTCCTGCCGAATGTATGGGCAGAGACAAATATGTGATCGATGGAAAGGAATACGATGAGTGTTCCTTCTGCAGGGCCTCCTGCCCATCTAGAAAAGAGTTTAAAGAACCCGATTCCGGTCTTCCCCTGAAATGCGATATGTGTGAAGGCGAAGATGAGCCATTGTGTGTCAAGTGGTGCATAACTGATGCCCTGACTTATGAAGAAAGGGAAGAGGAGGTTGAGGAAGAAGGGGAGGAACAGGAGGAACTGGAGATAGGATTGGAATCCTTGGTAGATAAACATGGATTGGATAAGATAATGGATACCATCGCCCGAATATCAAATAAGGGTTGAAATACGGATAACACATTCAAAAGAGTCGATCAAATCCTTAAACCTTTCTCCCGAATAATTCGGGTTCATCCGGTTAATGAGTACGGAAAGGAGTTTATATAAATACTTGGTTTGGCCCATGGGGCCGAACATCACCAATCTTGCTATAGTTTTATCATTAAGCGCACTCATTTGCCGGATGATCCGTAATTCGGTAATGAACTAAATAGTATGATTATCCAAGAGGACTAATAGAATAAGTGGAAAACCTAGCTGATTATAAAGAGATTATCGATGTCATAAAAGAGAACGGTGGAGACGCCTTCAAAAGGTGCTTTCAATGCGGATTATGCGATACTGTTTGTCCGTGGAATAGGGTCAGAAATTTCAGTATGCGCAAGATAGTCCGGCAGGCTACATTCGGTATGACCGAGATAGAGAATGAAGATATATGGCTTTGTACCACCTGCGGAAGATGTCCTCAACAATGTCCCAGGGACGTAAAACAGATAGATTCCGTTGTAGCATTACGCAGGGTTGCAACGGAATACGGGGTGTTTCCGAAATCTGTCGTCCCTGTGCGGACCATCCGAGGGAGTCTTGTCGGTGAAGGAAACACCCTGGGTGCAGAACGGATGAAGCGTGGAGAGTGGGCAAAAGGTTTGTCTGTCAATGCCTTCAGCGAGGGAACGGATATCTTGTATTTTCCCGGGTGCTATCCCAGCTATGACCCGAGATTGAAAAAGGTGGCAGCCGCCACGGCCAAAATCCTGAACAAGGCAGGTGTGGATTTCGGGATACTGGGAGAAAAGGAGAATTGTTGTGGGGAAAGCATACGCAAGACAGGAGATGAGGAATTGTTTAAACGCCTGGCCAGGGAAAACATCAAGACATTCATCGATAAGGGGGTGAAAAAGATCCTTG
This sequence comes from uncultured Desulfobacteraceae bacterium, assembly GCA_964418945.1. Taxonomy (GTDB): domain Bacteria; phylum Desulfobacterota; class DSM-4660; order Desulfatiglandales; family HGW-15; genus CAYUYB01. The sequence goes on along the minus strand of CAYQNR010000032.1, from coordinate 25,754 downwards.
TCTCCTCACCTCATTGTTACCATACTTTTAAGAACGAGTATCCCGAGTTTATGGTGGAATTTGAGGTGATGCATATCACCCAGTATTTGTTCCAGTTGATTCGTGAGGGAAGACTTGAACTCAGTAATGAGTACAAAAAGAGAATTACCTATCACGACCCATGTTACCTGGGCCGGCATAACGGCATATATGACGAGCCCCGAGAGGTGTTAAACAAGGTTCCCGGTTTGGAATTGATAGAGATGCCTGATTCTCGGGAGGATAGTCTGTGCTGCGGAGGCGGAGGAGGCAGGGTCTGGATGGAAACAGAAAAGGGTGAGAGATTTTCCGACCTCAGAATAGAACAGGCTATGGGAGTCGGGGCCGAGGTGCTGGTGACTGCCTGCCCCTACTGCATTACCATGTTTGAGGACAGCAGGCTAACCATGGATGTTGCTGAAAAGATGGAAATCAAAGACATCACCGAGATTATCGGAGAAACGGTTTGATGTTCATCCGAGAATATCCATTTTCGGATTCATGGAAGGACATGATTCAGGTAGAATAAAAGGAATTTGACAGGCATGGATACAAGTGTGGAAAGAGAAAATATTGAACAACTGCGTAAAAGTCTTGGGGGCAGCAATTTTGGGGACGTAATGGTTGTTGGTGGAGGGATCAGCGGTATTCAAGCCTCTCTTGATCTTGCCGCTGGCGGTTTTAAGGTCTATCTTGTCGATAAATCGCCCACCATTGGCGGCCATATGGCCCAGCTTGATAAAACCTTTCCAACCAATGAATGCTCCACATGAATACTTTCGCCCAAACTGGCCGAGGTTGGCCGGCATCCCAATATAGAGGTACTTAGTTTAGCTGAAGTTCAAAGCGTGGAAGGGGAAGCAGGGGATTTTAGGGTAACCCTGATCAAGACGCCCAGATACATCAGAGAGGATAAATGCACAGGCTGCGCCACCTGTGCGGAATACTGCCCGGTGAATGTGCCTGACCCTTTTAATCAGAGCATATCGTCCAGTAAAACCGTCCATATATACTTTTCTCAAGCATATCCGCTTATCAGTTATATAGATCCTGAAACCTGTCTTTACCTTCAAGAAGGGAAATGTGGTATTTGCGAAACGGTGTGTGACAATGACGCCATAGACCTTAATCAGAAGCCGGAGAAGGTGGAATTAAAAGTGGGGGCGATACTTCTGTCTGTAGGCTACGAACCGTTTGACCCCAAGCTTAGGGGAGATTATGGCTACGGAACGTTTGAGAACGTTGTAACCAGTATGGATTATGAACGAATAATATGCGCGACCGGGCCGTATGACGGAGAGATACTGCGTGCTTCCGATAAGAAGCATCCCCATAAAATAGCCTGGATACAGTGTGTGGGTTCCAGACAGGTCACAGAAGGCGGTAATACCTATTGTTCAGGCGTATGCTGCACCTATACTCAAAAACAGGTAATGGTTACAAAAGAACATGACCCTGACGCCGAATGTACCATATTCCATAACGATATTCGATCCTGGGGCAAAGACTTCGAGCGATTCTACCAGAGAACAGCCGAACTTCCATGTATCCGGTTTATAAGAAGCTACGTATCAATAGGAAAAGAGGACCCGGAAACCAAGAATGTGAGCATAAGATACTCTACTGCCGATGAGGGAGTAAAGGAGGAAGAATTCGACCTTGTAGTATTATCCGTTGGATTGAATCCCCCTGCTGATTATCAGGGGCTGGCATATACTTACGGCATTGAGCTCAATCCACACGGATTCTGTAAAACCAGTCCTGTTAATCCCATGCAGACCTCTCGGCCGGGGGTTTTTGTAAGCGGGGCTTTTCAGGGGCCTATGGATATCCCTGAATCGGTTTTTACCGCCAGCGGAGCCGGCTCCCAATGCGGTGAATTCCTTGAATACCGCCGAGGGAAGCTGAATACAGAGAAAATATATCCGCCGGAACGGGATGTTTCCGATGAGGAGCCGAAGATAGGAGTCTTTGTATGTAGTTGTGGGGCGAATATCGGAGCGGTAGTGGATGTTCCTTCCGTAGTTGAGTACGCCTCATCCTTACCCAATGTGGTCTATGCTCAGGAGCAGCTCTTTTCCTGTGCCACCAGCTATGTCCAGGAAATAACAGATTTGATAAAGGAAAAAGGGCTTAACCGGTTGGTTATCGCCGCTTGTACCCCTCTGAACCTTGAACCTACATTCCGGGACACCCTTCGAGAGGCGGGTATCAATCAATATTTTTGTGAAATGGCCAATATTAGGGAGCATAATTCATGGGTCCACTCAAAAGAACCGGAAGAAGCCACAAAGAAGGCAAAGGACCTCGTCCGGATGTCTGTAGCCCGGGCCACCCTTTTGGAGCCGTTACGGGAAATTGAGCTACCGGTTAACAAAGAGGCATTAGTAGTCGGCGCAGGCATAGCCGGCATGACGTGCGCCCTATCCATTGTCAACCAGGGCCATGATGTCCACCTGGTGGAAGAAGAGGCGGATCTGGGAGGAATGGCCCGGAGGATCCATTATACTCTGGAAGGACTGGATGTTCAGAGCTATTTGCATGATCTGGTACGCAAAGTTTATCAGCATCCCCAAATACATGTATATACAGGTGCCACCATCACTAAGGCTACCGGATATATTGGAAATTTCGTAACAGCGGTGAAGTCTGACAGAGGAATTACAGAAATAAAGCACGGAGCAGCCGTGATTGCTACAGGTGCTGAGGAATATAGACCGGCCGAATACCTGTACGGCGAGGATGAGAGAGTGATGACTTACCTTGAGTTGGAGGAACAGATCGCCAAAGGAGACGAGAAACTAACCAACGCGGAAACCCTGGTGATGATCCAATGCGTGGGCTGCAGAAATGAACAAAGGAATTACTGTTCCCGCGTATGTTGCAGCCAGGCCATAAAGAACGCCCTGAAATTAAAAGAGATGAATCCAGGGATGGATATCTATATTCTTTTCCGGGATATGAGGACCTATGGGCTTATGGAGGATTATTACCGGGAAGCCTCCGAGAAGGATGTCAAATTCATCCGATATGAGCCAGATGATAAACCACACGTGGAAGCGGTTGAACAGGGAGGCCGTTCGGTGTTAAGGATCAAAGTGACCGACCCCATCTTAGGCCAGAGGCTGGCGATTGATGCCGATTACCTTTGTTTGGCAGCGGCCGTTATTCCCTCGTCAAATAACAAGGAAATATCTCAATTATTCAAGGCCTCTTTGGGACCGGATGGTTTTTTTAAAGAGGCCCATGTCAAGTTACGGCCTGTCGAGCTTGGCGCGGACGGCGTTTATCTGTGTGGGATGGCTCATTATCCCAAGCATATACAGGAAACGATTAATCAGGCTTATGGTGCTGCCGGTCGGGCTTTAACCCTTCTCTCACATGACATAGTCACCGTGTCAGGCGCTGTCTGCGAGGTGGAAGAGAAAAAGTGTATCGGGTGTGGGTCATGTGCGTCAGCGTGTACGTATGGCGCTATAGAATTGCGTGAGACACGACAGGGCAAAAAGGCCGTGGTTAATCCTGTTCTATGTAAGGGGTGTGGTTTGTGTAATACAAAATGTCCCTCAGGCGCTATCTCTTTGAAGCACTTTACCAATGAAGAGCTTTCGAGCCAAATTGATGCGGCTGTTTCAAAAGAAGAGATCATACCACCAATGGATGCAGCGGTGGGAGATGAGTAGAAAAGAATCATGAACATTGAACATCGAACGTTCAACATCCAACTTCGAATTATTGTAAACAGCTTTTTTACATCTGGTTTTACTATTCGACGTTCAACGTTGGATGTTCGACATTCAATGTTTTGGACTTTATTAAGAGTGAATAATGTAAGGATTACCGCATACTAACTTAGGAGTAAAATAGGGATGGTTGGACCTAAATTTAAACCAAGAATATTGGGTTTTGTATGCAACTGGTGAGCGTACGGCGCCGCTGACATGGCTGGAGTTTCCAGACTGCAATATTCAAATGAAGTAAGACTTATCCGCGTGATGTGCACGGGCAGAGTTGATCTGTCGTTTGTATTCCAAGGTTTCTCCAATGGAGCAGACGGGGTGTTTATCGGTGGTTGCCATCCCGGTGAATGTAATTATATGGTTCAAGGAAATTACCACGCCCTAAGTATGGTGCACCTGTGTAAAAAAGTAATGGAAAACATTAGGATAAATCCCGAAAGGTTGATGATTGACTGGTGCGATGCTGGCGAAGGACTGCGCTTCGGCAGAATCATGAATGAGTTTAGCAGCAAAGTAAAGGAGTTAGGGCCTCTTGGTCAAAGCGAAGGAATAGATGAAAATGAATTAAAGTCCAAACTTGAAGAAGTGAGAAAGCTCATCCCCTACATTAAGATAGTGAAAAAAGAGAAACTGGAGACACGTTTTGAAAAGGTTGAAGAATATAACGGCCTTTTTACCAGAGAGGAAATAGACGAGTTATTTCGTGAAGTCCCTTCTTACTATATCGATCCGGATAAATGCCAGGCATGCATGATTTGCCTCAGGAGGTGCCCTGTAGATGCTATTTCAGGGGGTAAGAACCTCATCCACGTAATTGACCAGGACAAATGCATTAAATGCGGGACCTGCTTCGAAGCTTGCCCCCCTCGCTTCGGTGCGGTGCAAAAGATCTCCGGCCACCCTGTTCCCCCTCCTATGCCTGAAGAAGAAAGAACAATAGCCAGAGAGAGTAAGAAATAACACTTAATATTTGCTTAGAATCTATCTCTACGAAAGATTTAAGGATTCTGCTCCAGCCCAAGGGGTCAGTCTATGTCTTTTTTACTCAATATTCCAAGGGGGTGGTAATTGGCCTCCTGGAGCATCAGGAACGCATACACTATCAGCAAAAAAAAGACGGGTATCCATACGCCTATGCAAGGAGCGAGAACGCCTGTCTCACAGAGATACCTTACCCCGGTTATGGAGATATAGTAGGCCATAAAGATAAAAAGACTTAAAACAATCCCCTTGGCATATCCACCGCCCCTTACGTGGGCGCCCAGAGGCGCCCCAATAAGCCCCAATAGAAAGACAGCCAGAGGAATCGAAACCATCTCAAACAACCTTAACTCCGCCAGGTTCCTTTTAATATCTTCTCCCTGGGACTTTCTAAGATTATCGATTAATTCTCCAATATACATCTCCCTGGGTTCAATCTCCCTGGAAACCATAGACGACATGATGTCTTTCAGGTCTATATTCAGATCAGTTGTTTCAAAACTGCTGTATCTGGCCCTCTTGAGATCGCTTTCATTTTCAAAGATTGTCCCTTCCGTGAAACGTATAGTAAGAACGGTGGATTCTTCACTTTGGAAGATTTTCGCTTTTTCGGCTATAATTGTTGCCGTAACCCGCTCATCCCGTCTGTCTACCACAAAGATGTCTTTCATGGTACCGTCCCTGGGGGAAATACCGTTAATGTAAAAAACAATATCTTCAAAAGGCTCATAAAAGACCTTTTCCTTAATAGCCACGTCAGCCCCGGATTTTACGATTCCAAACACTACATCCCTGTAGGATCTGTTTCCCCAGGGCTCCCAATATATAGTGATAAAGCTTGCAATAAAACAATTCACTATGGAGAAAAAGATTACGGGTTTCATTACCTGGTACAGGCTGATCCCGGAAACGTTCAATGCGATAATCTCGTTATCGCTGGAGAGCCTTATAAAGGAAAGCAGCACGCTCATAAGGCACACTGCCGGCATAGAAAACATGATAACCCGCGGAAGTATACACAGAGTTATGTGCATAAGCTGGCCAGGGTTGACATTCTGATTTACCAGCAGATCCGTCATCCAGATCAGTCTTGTGGCCATGATAATGAATATAAATACAAAAAGGCCTACAGTGAAAAAAGAAAAGATCTCCTTTGTAATGTATCTAAAAAGGGTCAACCTCATAAACCGATCTTCCTCTCACCATATAATTTTGTAACCAAGATACCAATAAGCATAAAAAGTATTGCCATGACGATGGCTCTGATGACTTTTATTACGGAATAATTCAGAAGTATGAGAGGCTTGTGTATTTGACGGTAAGCGTATCAACGGCCTTTTTGTTAACCAGGAAATTCAACAACTGTGAAAAATCCATAGCAAGAAGACAAAACAAACCATGGACACGGGGAGCGCATGCTCTATGAAATGCTCTCTTAACTAAATCTAAAAATAAAAAGATTGGGAACCAGCAACAGGATTAACTGCCCGAATTCTATAGAGTTGCTTTTTATTTGAACCGATAGGTAACAAGACCATGGGATGTATCGTATGGTGAAACGCTTACCTTTACCCTATCTCCCTGGATAACCCTTATCCTGTTTTTTTTCATTCTACCTGAAAGAACGCCCCTTACGGTAACATCGTTATCGCACTGAATTTCCATCGTTCCGCGTCCCATAACCCTTGTAACCACGCCTTCCAGTTCAATCAAATCAGTTCGACTCAAAGTACTCCTTTCTTCATATTAGGTTGATTGCCCGCTAAAGACCTTATGTTCACCCAAACCTTCCTCCCAACGGATATCCTTAAATATGTTGTCATATTAAAACATTAAAGCTTTCTTAGTCAATAGATCAAGCCTCTTTTCTTGATATCACTTCGGAGGTTCAGGATTCGACTTTAATCAAGCATTTTCCTTGACTTGTGACAATGATTTTATCATGCATTCTTTCTTAATGGGACGCACATGTTTAACGATCCATTCACGGGTTTTTTCCCCGGCGGATGTCGATTGATTGTAGCACATAAAATCAAGTTTTACTCCCAGTAAATCAGCGACCATGGTTGCGAGCAACGGCCAGATATCACCTATGTCAGCTACAATAGGGAGGCTGCCGGGGATTCTGGCAAAACCCGACATCTCCATCCTAAAAGGTATTTTAAGATCTTTTGTCTTGGGAAGTCCCTTCTGGACGGCATGCGATATCGATTTAGACTTCTGTTCATACCACCAGGCCTTTTCCAAATTAGGATCCAGATCAATCCGGATAATCTTCTTATCCGCGAGGGAAAAAGTCCGAACACCTTCCCAATCAGCCCATATCCCATGACCCGTGAATCTTTCAAATGGTCCGTCATGGACCTCCTGCGAAAGGGCTATTGCTGATTCAATGATGACATCGGATTCTTCAAGAAGGTCCGCTATACGACGGCATCGTTCCGAAATGCTTAAGGAATCTCCTATGCACAGACCTACCTCTCCACCCCCTATAAGCTGGGGTACCGTGACAAGCACAGGAAGGTTAAGGGCCGCTCCGGCCCCTATCATTGTTAAATGATCCGCTCCCAGTCCTGCCATAAACTCAAAAGGAGTTCCTTCCTTTCTCGACAGCGCCAGCACATCCCTGGCCATCCTTTCTGTATATAATCCAGACGGGTAAGCCATGTTTCCTGCAACTTTAATAATAATGTCTCCTTTGGCCCGTCGCATTCTCCTGTAAAGATTTTCATCAATCTCAACTATCTTCTCAAATTCCTGTAGCATACCTCTGGGTAGAATAGTGACTTCAACACGACCATCCGATGGAAGCCTTGCATTATCGAATCCCAAGGAGGCTCCATCGATCCTCTTCACCTTTTCCAGTGTGCCAGCCATTTCATGATTTATTACCGCAGAACTGGTGGACACACCGTCGATAATCCCTTTATGCATAAGTTCCGCTATGAGTGTGGTGACTCCCTCATGCAGGTTTGGTCCGCTACCTATAACAGCGGAAACTTTTCCTCCTTTTTCCTTGGTCTTGACTATAATTTCAGCCGCTCGCTTAACTCCTGCGAGGACCTTTTTAGAAAGATCGTCCTGAATGGATTTTATAGTTTTTCTATCGATGGCCATAAAATATACTCCTTTCCTTATGCTCCCCGAATCAGATCGGATATTACACGCGCGTGTCTCTCGCCTGAATTCCTGTTTTTTATCACCGCCTCACGCGCGCGAGAGCCGTAACTTTTCAACCGCCCCGGTTCCTTTAACAGATTTATTACCTTCTCAGCAAGCATATCGGGGCCGGTTACCTGGATTCCCGAAACGTTTTCATCCAAAAGGGCCTTCGCATCAAGGAAATCTTCCATATGAGGACCGTAAAATACCGCCTTTCCCCATACAGCGGCTTCCAATGGATTCTGCCCCCCGAGGGGTACCAAACTGGCTCCACAGAATATGATTGTACCGATGCTGTAAAGTCTAAACAGTTCCCCAAAACTATTGATAACCACGACCTCCTCTCTCCTTTTCAGGGTTTTCCCGTCTATTTCGGTCCTAAGCTGATATTTAATATTATGATTCTCAAGAATGGAGGCTATTTCTCCCGTCCTTTCAATATGTCTGGGCGCGATAAATAGAACCATGTCCGGGAATTCCTTTATGATCTTTTTATAGGCTTCAATGATCATGTTTTCCTCACCCTTACGCGTGCTGCCTGCTATAAAGACGGGGTTTGATCCTTCAAGGTTAAATGCCTTCCGCACATCCTGTTCAACAGACGGTTCAGCCAGTTCCGCCAGGAGATCATATTTGGCGTTACCGTTTACGGATACTTTACTGGGATCTGCCCCCATAGAAATAATCCGTTTTCTGTCTCCTTCGGTAATCATGCTGAATCTGTCAATATTACCGAGGATGACACGTAAAAAAGAGCGGAACCTGTGATAGGAACGGTAGGATCTCACGGAAATCCGACCGTTGATCAGAGCGGTCTTAGCCCCCATCCTTCGGGCTTCTCTAATCCAAAGAGGCCAGATCTCGGTCTCAAGAAATACCAGGACGCCAGGGCGGATAGTCCTTAGCGCCTTTCTTACGCACACAATAAAATCGATGGGGGCATAAATAACCGGAATCGATTTGTCCACAGTATTATTTGCCAGATCCCGGCCATGAGCTGTTGTCGTTGAAAGCAGGAATGAACAATCCGGCAGGTTGCTCCTAAGGCTGTTGATAATAGATAACGCCACCTTTATTTCACCCAAAGAAGCGGCATGGATCCAGACACGTGTTGTTCCCGAAAGTGGCAGGATAAGCTCCGGTGAAACACATCCCAAGCGCTCCCTTAAACCATCACCGTATTGTCCCCTTATTCGGGTGTAAAGCCAGAAAAAGGGAAAACAGAACAGGAAAACACCACTGGTAATCAAGATATACGCGCCGTACAGGATATTCATGGTCATGTTACCATAATTCGTAGGCTGATACGTTTATTATTAATTATGTCAGGAGGCGTCTGCATCCAGCACACGCAAACATCACGGAAAAAGAAGATAGTCAAAAGCATAGGCCCTGTCAAGAGGTCTCTACGGACATCGCTTGGTGACCAGTTGACTATTGTATTGACTCAACGACTAAATCTTCCTATACTCTTATATGATTAAGGAATTATGCTATGAAAATTATTTTGTGATTAATATTCCGCATAATATTAATCTTATATCCCATGTCCGACGGGGATATCCTTTAAGATAAGATTTCATTCACGCAACAGCGCAATTGGTACAGGTTTCATGAAAATCAGTTACACCCTTCCACCTAATCCGCCGAAGCATTTTGAAACGGCATCCAGCAGCATTACCTTCGGTCGTAAACCCAGTGCTGATCATCATGTAGATGTGGATCTGCATCCCGATCGCTATGTTTCCCATGTCCATGCTCGCCTTACATACGAAGATGGAGAATATTCGATCGAAGACCTTAATAGTGAGAACGGCACATGGGTTAATGATCATAGAATAGAAGGGGAAAAAAGGCTGCCTTACGGCTCGAAGATCCGGTTAGGCTGGACTGTTATTGATATTGACATAAAAACACAAGTCCCCGATATTGAGGACGAACGCATACCTCCTTCGGAAGAGACTATTGTTAGCGAAGGAACCACCGCCCAGCCAGTCTCCGAAAAAGCCGCCGAACCTGTGCCCGAAGGAACCATCACCTCGGTAAAGGACGCCCTGACGCCTCCATTCACGGAACTCGAAGGAGAAAAGATTGATGAGTCACAAAAGCAGTCATGGCAACAGTTAAAGGCCCTCAACAATTTCATTCAGGCCCTTGGAACAACTCCTTCCATCGAGGGATTGGGGCAACTTCTTGTGGAGCAGTTAAGGCACGCGGTTCCAAATGCTCAGCGCGGCGCTCTTCTCCTTCCGGATCAAAACGGTAAGCCCCTTCTCAAGGCTCACTGGCCTCCTGGTAAACATTCAGTAAGCATGACCTTTGTCGAACAGGCTCTCCACAAGCGTGAGGCATTCATCTGGACATCCTCCCACCCTTCCGAGACTACAGACAATGGAGACACGCCTCAGAGCGCCATATACTATGATGTCCAATCCGCTATCTATCTCCCGCTTTTTTCCGGATTGGACGTGCTTGGTGTAATGTACGTGGATAATTATGTCTTCCGTGAAGCGTTTTCCTTGACTGATTTTGAGCTTCTGCGTGCCATTGCCAATCAGGTCGCGATGTTTCTAAAAGATAGTGTCTTGAGAAAGGATCTACAACGGGAAGAAAAACTTAGATCCAACCTTCTGCGGCAGTATTCTCCTAAGATTGCCGACAGCATATTGAAAAAATGCGGGCATCTCCAACGAGGCGGGGAAGACATTGATCCTGTTACCATTCTTGTATCGGACGTAAGGGGCTTTACGATGCTAAGCGCAAAAATGGAACCCGACGAAGTCGTACGTGCCATAAATGAAATGTTCGACGCCTTTGTTCCCATTATCTCCGATCTGGATGGGATTATCGATAAATATGTGGGCGATTCGGTCCTGGCCGTATTCGGAAGCCCTGAACACGATCCCCGTCAATGGGAAAAGGCGGTGCTGGCAGCCGTTAGAATGCAAGAGGCTATGCGCATGCTGGGAGAAGGAAGAAAAATCCGCCGCCTCCCCCCATTCAAGGTAGGTATAGGAATACATACCGGCAAGGTGATACATGGTTTTATAGGATCCTCTGAACGTATAGAGTTCACGGTCATAGGGGATACCGTCAACCGGGCGGCAAGGTATTGCGAAGGAGCCGGTCCGGAGCAAATAGTCATCAGCAAGAAAGTGTATGAACGTGTCTACGATCTCACGAAAGTGGATCCCGTTACAATAGTCACCAAGCACCCTGATACGGAGCCCAATATGGAGGGATATTTGGTTAAAAGTTTGAGGGGAAAGGGAGATATGTTCAGTCGGGATCAAGAATCCTGATCGTATACTATTGTCTCATCATATTTTTTCGTTTCTTTCCCGTTCATAAGTATATTGAATTTCAGCACAGCCCTTGTCCCCAGTTCTATCTGGGCTTCATCATTTATCATAACTCCTCTGGTCGTCACATCCTTGCCATTGACTTTTGTGCCGTAAGTACTGTTAAGATCGCGAATATAGAACTTACCATCGATATAATTAATGACCGCGTGCTTTCTGGATACCGATTTGTCGGGGATTCGGATATCATTACCGGTGCCTCGCCCTAGTTCCGTACTTTTAAGCACCTTGAAGGTCGCCCCAAGATCCAGTTCATGGCTTTTGATAACCGTAAGTTTGGCAAGGGGCTCTTTGATAGATTGTGCGTCCATTATTGTTGCTTCCTTATCTATATCAGAATATTCCTGAATTTTAGCCCTTTGCTCCGGCGCCTTGCGGCTAGGTTGTGTCCCGCCAGTCGCGGGAATCTTTTTTGTTTCCACAGACAAACCCGTCTCCTTTATGGGCCGTTTTCTAACGCTCCAGATCCTGAATCCCATAAAGATAATCAGCAACAGGATTATAAAAACCACTGTCGCAAAGAATATTGCCTTTTTACCTCCTAATCTCCCCAATAGCGGAGATACTTCCGTTTCCGGAACAATACCCTCTCTCTTTACTGTGGCCTCCTCATAGCCAATCTGACCATTTACATGCACGGCCTCTACTCTCAAAACATGCATTCCCTCGGCCAGATCCGACGTATCCCACCTTAGACCCTCAAAGGGCGGAGAGGCATCCTCCTGCTTTAGAACCCCATCAACATAGAATCTCACCTTGGATATTCCCTCCTCGGAACCAAGCTTTATTTGTACATCCACAATGGCTCCAATGGAATCACCCGATCGGGGTTGGATTATATTTACCTCAGGAGGACCGGAGACAGGTACGGGAGGTGACCAGAATCTTTTTTCATCCTGCCCGATGTCAGCGCCCCTTATGACCTTTATTACAAGGCTGTGTTCTCCACTGGTCGCGCGCGTCAAGTATTCTACTAGATACTGGTTCTTTAACTGGTTCCCGATCGACCTGTAAAACGAGGTCAATTCCGAAACGGATTCGGCAATCATGTTTCGGCCTCCTGTCAGGCTGGCCATGCGCCCCAACTCCTTGACGTCAACCTGGGGGCCTAATCCTATTGTATAAATGGGGACTCTTATTGTCTTTGTCGTAGCCGCATCTATAACATCGTTGAAACTATGGATACTGCACGTACCGTCACCTTTCTCGTCCTTGCCGTCAGTCAAAAGTATTATCGCCCTCCTCCCCTTCGGGATCTCTGAGGCCTTCTTTATCGCTGCCATGACGGTATCGTAAAGACGCGTGGGAGCCAATTCCCTGGCTGTGAGCCCTTTTACGGCCTTGATCGAAGTTTGGTGGTCTGCAGAGAAATCCAGATGAAAATTCGTATCGTTGTCGAAACTGAACAGGGCCACACTGTCATCATCTCCCAGCATGGAGATGAATTCAACGGCCGCCTCTTTTGCCGCCTCTATGGAGGTTTTACCCGACCTGTCCACGGCCAGCATACTGCCGCTCGTGTCTATGGCAAGGACCACAGACATAGGATCATCAGTTTGAGAGACTTCCCGGATATTAATCTCACTTCCGTCCTCCATTGACACGAAGTTTGAAAGGGTCAATCCCGAAAGGCTCTCCCGATCAGAAGACGAGACTGTAACATAGGCGCGCACCCTGTTGGCGAATTGCTCGGGATCGGAAATGGTTTCGATATAATTGATGGTAACCAGTAAGTTTGGCTGTTCCATGGAACCAGCCGAGAAGCCTGTGAAGAAGAGGAAGAAAGCCGTCAACAATATACATGGCTTCTGATAACAACGATCTGTAATCATCTTATGTCCTATCTTTATCCTTTTTTATTGTTTCCTGTTATACAATAGAGATATTTACCCCCAGGTTTATTTCCCATCAAGGGAGGATCTCTTGAAACCTTTAAAATCTATATTAATATAGAGGCCCATAACTGTCAACTTTAGCCAATAGAGTCCCGCGGTTAACCCTTAGCCTTCTAGCAAACCCTTTGGCCTTACTTAAAGGACGCCGAAAATATAACTTGCCATGCTTTAGGATTTCTTCTAGATTTGCTATTGCGTTGAGCTAATAGCAGAATTTGTAAAATACGGTTCTATCTTGCCTTTTGAAGGGGCAGCGTATCATTACAGGATATAAAAAAATGATACCAGATGTAAATAAGTGCTTTGAAATAATGGATAAATACGCGATGTTGGTTAATATCAAAGACCATTCCGTTGTGGTTGAGAAGGTTGCCAGTTTAATTGCCAGGGCTAATATTGAGGCAGGATTCAATGTCTCGATAGAAAAGGTGAGAGCGGCCTCACTTATGCATGATATAGGAAAGACCCTATGCCTGAATTCCAAGGATGACCACGCGGCCTTGGGGAAGGAGATATGTATCCAAAATAATTTTATGGAGATCGCCGATATCGTAGGAGAACATATCAGGCTGAAAAGATATGAACAGGATGGAGACGTGAGAGCCGCTGAGATTGTTTATTACGCGGATAAGAGGGTGAACCATAACAAGGTGGTCAGCCTTGATGAGCGGTTGGAATACATCCTTGTGCGTTACGCTAAGAACAAAGAGCCCATAAGCACATTAATCAAAGAGAATTTTAAGGAATGTAGAGAGGTTGAAAAGAAACTATTTGCGAGATTGAATTTTAGACCGGAAGATTTGGCTGAGATGATCAAGTAGGTAAACCTGAGGTTTGCCCGGTTTAGTCAATTAGAGTAATCGATATGTTGTTTAGATGACGGAGCCCTTGTTTTAACTGCCCGGATTAATTCCGTTCAGGATACCTTCCACCCTGTTTTGCAGTTCAATAACTTTAAAGGGTTTCGGGAAAAAGGAAACGTTTTTGCCTCTCAACATATCAGGCGCGGATTCTTGCGCGGTTATCATTAAAACAGGAAGATTAGGATATTTGGACGCTATTATGCCTATCATTTCCAGGCCATCCATTTCAGGCATGGAATAATCAGTAATAATCAAATCATATGATATCTTATTTAGACACTCTATGGCCTGAACCCCGTTCTCCGCGACGTCAATTTCGTATTTGACTGATTCTAAGGCCATAGCCGTTGTCGCCCTAATAGCCTTTTCATCATCAACAATCAGTATCCTTTTTTTTCCCATGTCCCTATCTCCTTTCGGCTGTGAATACCACTATTACGATAGATTTGTCAATATTTTATTACAACCAGCGGTTGTTAGACATTTTCTGTATTTTATGTGATAGCTGGTTTTCCGGATCGGCATAGGTCAGATTAAATCGATGAAGGGCAAAGCGATTGATAAATAGAAAAATCGGGGAAAAGATCAAATCATTAAGAAAGAGCTGGGGGCTTTCTCAGCTCGATTTGGCTGAAAGGATTGGAATATCCTTTCAGCAGATTCAGAAATACGAGAAAGGCACAACCAAGATTTCCGTCATGCGGTTGTATCAGATTTCAAAGGCCCTAGGCACAGACATAAAGTACTTTTTTAGGGAAAAAGCCAATGACCTAAAATTATCGGATTCGTCCACGGGATACATGCCCGGAATGGATGCTCTTGATACCCCGCAACCCCTGGATAAGGATGAAATACTCCTGTTAAAGCTGTTTCGAAAGATAGGGAACAAGAAACTGAGAGAGTCTATTTTCAAGCAATTGCGCGGTATTATCGACATGGAAAAACAAGAGTAAATGTCAGTGATGCAGGGACAGAGTAATCTCCTAATTAAAGAATTAGAAACCGGAAGCCATATTGAGAATTAAGGATATACCCGATTTTGATAGGCCGCGAGAGAAATTGGCCGCCAAAGGGCCTGAAGCGCTCTCTGATGCAGAATTGATGGCTATAGTCCTGGGAAGCGGGGTTAAAGGAAAGGGTGTCTTGAATGTCGCGCGCGCCATTTTAAGGAAGATTGATAACAGTAATAAAGGAAAAATAGATATAAAAACCCTGATTTCCATACAAGGCATTGGTTTTGCCAAGGCATGCCAGATATTGGCCTCACTCGAATTCGCGAGGAGGCGCCTTGTAAAGGAAAACAGGATCGTTCAAAAAGCTGAGGACCTATTACCGGCTATCTCCTATATTGCCGATAAAAAACAGGAATACTTCCTGTGTGTGGCCTTGAATGGAGCCAATGAAGTTATAGGCAACAGGGTCGTAACCGTTGGTCTGCTGAACGCGAACCGGGTTCATCCTAGGGAAGTGTTCGTGGAAGCCATCTCCGACAGGGCGGCATCGATAATCCTGGCTCATAATCATCCCTCTGGTATCCTTAAACCGAGCAATGATGATATTGCCACTACCAGACAGTTGGTCGCCGCCGGTAAGATTCTCGGCATCGAAGTACTCGATCATATCATTATTACAAAGACTGGGTATCTCTCTCTAAAGGAAAAAGGATTTATGTGACGATTTCAGGTCTGATGAACCTGGAAACATGGTCACCCCACCCAAACCCATCATCAGATTCCTGCATTATCAATAAAGACAAGGGATCGATCCAAGTCGGCGCATAGTAACATATCCCTGCAGAGTCAGGGATGCTTCCTTGATGGGGGATCGGGTTGATATTTCCCTTTGACCTGCGATCCCCTTTCATTTATAGTTTTACTACTAATGATATGAAAAAATCTGGTTCATCCAGTTAATGAGTTCACTAGGCAATGATATCTAAATATTTTGCGCTATATGGGCCATGGGGCTCTCTTTTAAGCGGCGAACTCGTTTATGTGCAATGACCCCGCACAAAACCACACGAGGCGGGCGGGTAGACTTCTCCACACTCGGCTGGACTCAGGCATCTTCTATTATCTCCTAAGTATTCCGCCCGCCTGGGTGGCACCTTACGTAATTAGCATGCTGGTAATACTTTCGCCCCTTAAAAGAGAGCCCCATGGGCTATTAAGGTACTTATATTAGGCTTTAATCTTTTGCTTCTTTACGTACTCATTAACCTGATGAACCAAAAATTTCTGTACATACTGCTTTTTTGCTCCATGACGGTCATTTCCTTCCCGGCTTTTTCACGGACAGCTACCGTTCAATACTATCCGGACATGGGTGCGGTCGAATAACTCTAGTACTTAACGAGAAAAATGGAACTTTCACAATACCTGCATGATATTAAAAATCATCCCGACTTCGGCCGGGCCTTTGTACATTGCAGGCATACCCCTCCCGTGGACCCGCTATACGCGCGTTCCCCATGGCTTAGCCGGGAACTCTCAGAGATAATCAGGATAAGAGGAATAACAGATCTCTATGTGCATCAAGTCGAATCATTGGAGCATATCAGGCGCGGAGAAAACGTGATCATCTCCACACCGACGGCAAGCGGTAAGAGCCTGATCTACAATATCGCCGTCCTGGAAGAACTGCTTAATAATGAAAAGGCAAAGGCCCTCTATATATTCCCGCTTAAGGCCCTGGAGCAGGACCAACTCAAGAATCTTTCGGTATTTTTAAATGAGTTAGAAAAGAGAGGGAGAAAGATATCTGCGGACATTTACGACGGAGACACCACCCCATATAAGCGAAAAAAGATCAGGACCAGCGTACCGGGGATACTTTTCACCAACCCGGACATGCTCCATCAGGGCATATTGGCCCATCATGAAAGCTGGAAACCACTGTTTGAAAACCTATCCTATATTATACTGGACGAAGTTCACACCTACAGGGGCATCTTCGGATCTCACATGAATCAAATCATAAAGAGACTTAAAAGGATCTGCGGAGTATACGGCGCAAACCCCCGGTTCATACTCCTTTCCGCCACCATCAATAATCCGGGAGAATTCGGAAGAGGCCTTATTCAAGATCAAATCAAGGTGGTTGATTCAAGTGGTTCCCCTAAATCCGGCCAGTTCTTTGTTTTCCTAAACCCGGAGATAAGCCCCGGTTTTTCCGCCGCCAGGCTTTTCGCTCATTGCATTCAGTCCGGCTTCAGGACCATTGCCTTTGCTCAGTCCCGTAAAGACACTGAACTGATACATATGTGGACATCCCGGTTATCTCCCGGCCTTCGAAATAAGGTCAGTTCATACCGGGCGGGGTTCATGCCGGAGGAGAGAAGAGACATAGAGAAGAGACTCGCAAAAGGAGACCTGATGGGGGTTGTCTCTACCAGCGCCCTTGAGATGGGCATAGACATCGGATATCTGGATATATGTCTCCTGGTAGGGTACCCCGGCACCATTATCAATACCTGGCAACGAGGTGGAAGGGTCGGACGTTCCGGCAAAGAGTCCATGATTATCCTAGTCGCCAAAGCCGACGCCCTTGACCAATATTTTATGAAACGGCCCGATGACCTGTTTGGCCGTTCCTATGAGGCTGCTGTCTTGGATCCCCATAATCCTTATGTGGTTGAAGCCCATTTGCCCTGTGCCGCCCACGAAAAACCGCTTACTATGCAGGACAAAAGATTTTGGTCCGAAAACATTACCGGGCACCTGGAAAAGCTTGAACTAGAGGCCAAATTGACCCGAAGCGCGTACGGCGTCCCAACATGGTACTCCACGAGATCCAATCCCCACCGTCTGGTAGATATAAGATCCGGAGGCGGCACCTATAACATTTTCGAAAAAGACACCGGCCAAGCCATCGGCAGTATCGACAGCATCAGGGCCTTTAAGGAATGTCATCCTGGAGCCATCTACCTGCATATGGCCAGGCAATATCAGGTGGATCATCTGGACCTGGATAGAAAGGATATTATCGTTCATAGATCTGACCTTAATTACTTTACCCGCATCAGGACCGAAAAAGAAACCGAGATTATAAGGACAAATCGAAGCAGACCCGCAGGACAGTTTGTAGTGCGTGAGGGGGTTATTAAGGTTACCGAAAAGGTGGTGGGATATGAGAAAAGGGCTATCCCCGGCCAGGAATTGATGGGGGTCTTTCCCCTTGAACTCCCTGAACAGGTCTTTGATACCGTCGGCTTCTGGGTGGAGATCGAACCTGAAATAAACAAGCTGATGGAAAAGGAGGGCCTTCATCTCATGGGAGGCATCCATGCGATTGAGCACGCCTCTATCGGCATCTTTCCCCTTTTCGCCCTGTGTGACAGAAATGATATAGGCGGCATATGCTATACCTATCACCCCCAACTGGAAAAGACCGCTATTTTCATATATGACGGTTACCCGGGAGGTGTAGGTCTCAGTCAAAGAGGTTATGAGGTAATCCTTGAACTCTTTGAAAAGACACTGGACCATATCAAGAATTGCGAATGCGAAGAAGGCTGTCCTTCATGCATCCATTCCCCTAAATGCGGCTCGGGCAATAAACCGCTGGACAAGGCGGCAGCCATTACTATACTGGAGTTTCTTGTGGGCCGCATTCCCCTGGCCCGATTTTATGAACCCAAAGCAGAACCGGCGACGGTTCCCGAAAACCAGGAGAAGGGAGAGCCTCCCGTTGAGAGATATGAAAACAGGATGATATTCCTCGACCTGGAGACACAAAGGCTTGCCCAGGAGGTGGGAGGATGGCATAACGCACACCTAATGGGTGTCTCCGTGGCGGTGCTCTATGACAGCCTTGAAAAACGTTTCCTTAGTTACACGGAAGACACCATAAATGATCTCTTGGCCCATCTTAAAAAGGCGGACCTTGTCGTCGGATTCAATATCAGAAAATTCGATTACAAGGTCCTTAGCGCATACATGGGTAACGAACTCCAGGACCTGCCTACTTTCGACATACTCGAGGATATCTTTAAACGGCTGGGCTACCGGCTTAGTCTGGACCATCTGGCAGAAGAGACCATAGACCAGCACAAGTCGGCTGACGGCATCCAGGCCGTGGAGTGGTTCAGGCAAGGGGAAATGAAAAAACTGACCGATTACTGCCGCCGGGATGTGGCCATAACCAGGGACCTTTTCCTGTATGGTGTTGAAAAGGGTAATCTGATATATCGTGAAAAGAAGAATAACCAGAGGGTACGGCTTCTTGTCCAGTGGGACCTGAAGGATATGATAAAAAAATAGATTGGAAATGAGTATCTTTGCCAGATTCATAGACATTATCTATCCGCCCAGATGCCACATCTGCCGCAATTTTATCTCAGATGATAAGGGGCGGAACACACATTTCTGCTCGCACTGCTTGGAATCCGTCGCCATGATAAGACCTCCCCTCTGCACCATATGCGGGATACCTTTCTATTCATTTTCAGATGAGAATCACCTGTGTGAGCGTTGTCTGAGAAAAAGGCCCTTTTTTGATCAGCTGAGAGCGCCCTATCTTTACCAGGGAGGGATCATGGAAGCGATTCACCAAATGAAATACGGGGGTAAGGCCTATCTGGCGGAATCCCTTGGTGCGCTCCTGGCTTCCTTTGCCGGCGATTGGATGGAGAACTACGGCAGATGCTTAATGATACCCGTACCCCTTCATCCCAAAAGATTAAGAGAAAGGGGCTACAATCAGAGTCTTCTCCTTGCCAGGGCAATGAGCCCCCTTCTTGGCATGGAGATAGACCTATTGTCCCTGAGAAGAGTAAAATATACCAGATCCCAGACAGGTCTTAACAGCGAGGAAAGGAAAAGAAATGTCCGGGGGGCGTTTGCGCTGGACAGGCAAAAAAAATTTAAAGGTCAATCCGTCATCCTGGTGGACGATGTGGCCACCACGGGGCATACCATGAACGAATGCGCCAGGGTCCTGAAAACGGCCGGATGTGAAAAAGTCTTGTGCCTGGTCCTTGCCAGGACCAAGGGTTATTAATAGGGGGTAAATGTGGAAAAATATCGCCTGAAAATAAAAGAACTTGCTGAAGCGAAAAAAGAGACAGACAATCTCAAATCCCAAAATAAAAAGATCGTTTTTACAAACGGATGCTTTGATATACTTCACATCGGCCATACGCGTTATCTTCATGCCGCTCGGGAGTTTGGGGACCGCCTGATAGTTGCCGTAAACAGCGACCGTTCCGTCAGATCCATCAAGGGGCCCGGCAGGCCCGTTCTGAATCAGGAAGAGAGGATCGAGATCCTGGCAGCCTTGGAAAGCGTTGACCTCGTGGTCATCTTTGACCAGGATGATCCCCTTAAGGTGATTAAATATCTTGTGCCCGATGTGCTGGTAAAAGGGGGAGACTGGAAGGAAGATGATATCATCGGGGCTGACGTCGTAAAAAAGGCGGGAGGAAAGGTCCTGACTATACCATTCATCTCCGGATACTCCTCCTCCCAGATCATAAAAAGAATAGGAATGAAGTTGTGATTAGTCCCTGTATATAATGTTTGGCCAGACCCTCTCTATGATCGATATCTATGGTATCTTTCCACCTCTTTTTTCAGCCAGCCCGGCCAGAACTCCTCAGCAATGGGATAGCTTGCGTCCAGGGCCTGGAAAGAGCCGTCTCCCGTGACATCTCTGATGCTTTGAAGGGAATTATATTTTATTTCATCAACACCTATTAATTTCGCAACCGCCTTGTTTATTTCATCCTCGCCTTTGTCATAGGGGTTTCCGTCTTTAAACGCCCTCTGAACAGCCAGTTCATTCAAGCATTCGATACCGCGATGCCACTCCTTAAAGGACGGGAAAAACATGGGGCCGTATGATACCCAGAATTCTATATAGTTCGCGCCGGCGTTGTAAATCACCCACACGGAACCGCCCTCACTGACGCTCCCCCTCACTATACTATCGTCACCCATGGCGATACTCCTGTTCTTCAGTAGGGAGTCGATGCCGCCGAACTTGAGACCTACTTCCTTGGACCTGGTCTGTCTCTCGCCCTCCTGGAACGTCCTGACAGCCTGGGGAAGTTTTATAATGGCGGGGAACAGCCTTTTGTCCAGACCTTCCGCTATACCCACGGAAACCCCCCAACCTGATTCAGGGTTTGGTATGACAATATCCGCCTTTGAGTTCACATAGTGATCCGCCAGCTTTAACCCCAGCTCTCTCCTTATCTGGAATATCTCCTTGCCCCTGAATAATGAAGCCACATTGCCGAAATACACGCCCTGAAAAATATCCGGAGTAACAGTCTTTTCTCTCAGCCTTTTTGTCTCTATGCCGGAGGATGAGCATATTGTCATCTCCCCGCCCTCATACTCTTTTTCAATAACTCCTCCTATCCTCCGGTGGGAGCATGATTCGGAGCTGGCAATGAATGTCCCGTTGATAGTCCCGCAACAGAAGGGCTCAAATGCGTTTGAATCATTGAGAGTTATCAGTGAAGTCTCTTTTCCGTCATATACGAGCGCGGTAAGGGCGAAAGTCGCCCTCCCCTGCAGTTTGTCGATCATCTTTTCTCCTGCCTGGAACGCAATGCCTTCCTCACTGATATACCTGTGCAGAAGGGCGCCTATGATCTCCGTCTTGTTGCTTGTATGGAGTTTGTAATCCTTTTCTAACTCCGCCTTAAGATCATCTTCCTTGATGAGATAGCCGTCCATGGTAAGCACTATCTTGTATTTCGATCTTTTTAATGGATAGATCTCTATCGGCTCCGAATTTATCTTTTCAGCAATCGCGCTCTTCGTATAACCTATGTTGCCTATCGCGGCTACCGGTTCCAGGTCCTGAAAGGTATTAATGATCCTGTTATCTATTACTTCCGCGATTCTTCCCAGCCCTTTATGCACATATATCCCCTTCGGGGTTCCAATGGCCAGACCCGTGCTGGCCTTGCCCCTGTGCTGGCACGCCCCGGTGGCGAGGAAGGCCTTGAATACGAGCTCATTGTCGTCTTGTCCGTATATCCCGATAATTCCGTCCATGTTCACCCTCCCAGCACGATTCTTGATTATTTAATGTCATTATGATAATCCTGAAGGGCCTTGACTTTTCCATGTCCCTTCCGAAATGCCACGATACCCCTTGCCGCTGCTAACCCCGCCGCCAGTGTGGTTATGTACGGGACCTTATAGCTGATGGCCGTCTTGCGAATATAAGAATCATCATGTTTGCTCAGCTTGCCGCTCGGTGTGTTAATGACCAGCTGGATTTCATCGTTCTTTATTCCGTCCACGATATTGGGTCGTCCCTCGTGCATCTTGAGTATATGCTCGGACGTAATGCCGTAGCCGGCTAAAAACTTGTTTGTTCCGTTGGTGGCCTTTATCTTAAACCCCAGAGAATCAAATTGCTTGGCCAGTTCAAGGACTGCCGGCCTGTCCTTCTCGGATACCGTGATCAGCACGGTCCCTTCGGAGGGAAGCACCAGTTGCGTGGCCTCCTGTGCCTTATAATAGGCCAGCCCGAAAGAATCCGCCAGCCCCAGAACCTCACCGGTCGATCGCATCTCCGGACCCAGAAGCGGGTCCACTTCGGGAAACATGTTGAATGGGAAAACCGCCTCTTTGACCCCGAAATGTGGAATGGCCCTCAGCTTTACATCGAGTTCTGAGAGTTTCTTGCCCATCATAATCCGGGTCGCCAAGCGCGCCATGGAGATACCGCATACCTTTGATACCAGGGGCACTGTCCTCGACGCCCTGGGATTCGCCTCCAGAATATAGACCATATCGTCATAAATGGCATATTGAATATTCATAAGACCTACCACATTCAATTCAATGGCGATCTTCCTGGTATATTCACGGATCGTTTCCATATGTCTGGGAGAAATACTTACAGGAGGTATCACGCAGGCGGAATCTCCGGAATGCACCCCTGCCAGCTCTATGTGCTCCATAACCGCGGGGACCAAGGCATCCGTGCCGTCGGCAACGGCGTCGGCTTCGGTCTCAATGGCGTTTTCAAGGAATTTATCTATCAAGATAGGCCTTTCCGGACTCACGTCCTTTGCCGCGGTCACGTAATGCACAAGCATCTCCTCGTCATGGACCACTTCCATGGCCCTTCCGCCCAGCACATAGGAAGGCCTCACCATGAGGGGATATCCGATACTGTCGGCCAACTCCAGGGCCTCTTCCATGGTGCTTGCCATGCCGGATTCGGGTTGGGGTATGCCTAACTTGCGCATCATTTGACGAAAACGATCCCGGTCCTCGGCAAGATCGATCATATCAGGGGAGGTCCCTATTATCTTAACACCCGCATCAGCTAATTCAGAGGCTATGTTAAGAGGAGTCTGTCCGCCGAACTGTACTATTACGCCTTCCGGTTTCTCCTTCTCGTATATGCTCAGCACGTCCTCCACGGTCACGGGTTCAAAATAGAGTTTGTCCGAGGTATCATAGTCCGTGGAGACCGTTTCGGGATTGCAGTTTACCATGATGGACTCAAAACCCTCGTCCCTGATGGCAAAGGCCGCGTGAACACAGCAGTAGTCAAACTCGATGCCCTGGCCTATACGGTTGGGGCCTCCTCCAAGCACCATAATCTTACGCCTGTCGCTGGATCGGACCTTATCGGGAGCATTATAGGTAGAGTAATAATAGGCCGCGTCCTCAACTCCGCTGACGGGCACCGGCTCCCAGCCTTCCACAACGGAAAGTGATGTCCGTTGTGCCCTGATATCCTTTTCAGGGACACCTAAGATTTGCGATAGATATCTGTCTGAAAAGCCGTCTTTTTTGGCCCTTTCCAGTAAAGAATCAGGCGGTATTCTGCCCTTGTGTTTAATGAGCTTTTCCTCTAACTCCACCAGCTCCTTCATCTGCTCGATGAACCAGGACTTGATATAGGTCTTTTCATGGAGCGTGTTGACCTCAACCCCTTTTCTGAGCGCCTCGTACATGATGAATTGTCGCTCGCTTGACGGTTCCGAAAGAAGATCAAGGAGGTCTTCCGGGGATTTTTTATTAAAAAGCTTCGCAAAACCTAAGCCGTATCTCCCCTGTTCCAGGGATCTTATGGCCTTTTGAAACGCCTCCTTGTAATTCTTTCCTATGCTCATTACCTCTCCCACGGCCCTCATCTGTGTGCCCAGCCTGTCTTCTGATTTCTGAAATTTCTCAAAAGCCCACCGGGCAAACTTTACCACCACATACTCTCCCCAGGGAGTGTACTTATCCAGGGTCCCTTTCCGCCAGTATGGTATCTCATCCAGGGTCATGCCTCCGGCCAGCAGGGCTGAGACAAAGGCTATGGGAAAACCGGTGGCCTTGGAAGCAAGGGCCGATGACCTGGAGGTCCTGGGATTGATCTCTATTACCACTACCCTGCCTGTTTTTGGATCATGTGCGAACTGTATATTGGTGCCCCCTATAACCCTTATCGCCTCTACAATATCGTATGAATATCTCTGCAGAAGATTCTGTAGTTCCGGGTCTATGGTAAGCATGGGCGCCGTGCAAAAGGAATCCCCGGTGTGCACGCCCATGGGATCCACATTTTCAATAAAGCAGACGGTAATCATGTGGTTTTTGGCGTCACGAACCACTTCAAGCTCCAGTTCCTCCCACCCGAGCACGGATTCCTCCACAAGTATCTGACCTACCATGCTGGC
Organism: uncultured Desulfobacteraceae bacterium; assembly: GCA_964418945.1. GTDB lineage: Bacteria > Desulfobacterota > DSM-4660 > Desulfatiglandales > HGW-15 > CAYUYB01. The sequence continues at coordinate 1,088 of CAYQNR010000032.1, read as the reverse complement.
GGAAATGCCGCGTGCCGCTATTGTTCTCAATTCTTCCACATTATAGACAAGACCCCCGCCGGTCCCCCCCATGGTATAGGCCGGCCTTATTACCACCGGGTAACCCAGGCGGTCCGCTATATTTTCAGCCTCTTCAACAGTGAAGGCCGGCGCGCTCCTGGGCATCTCAATACCCAGCCTCTCCATTGTATCTTTAAAAGCCACTCGATCTTCACCCCTTTTTATGGCGTCCACTTCCACCCCGATAATCTTCACCCCGTACTTTTCCAGGACCCCCGCCCTGGCCAGTTCCGAAGAAAGGTTCAGGCCGGACTGTCCCCCCAGGTTGGGTAGCAGGGCGTCCGGTCTCTCCTTTTCAATGATCTCTTTCATGGTCTCCAGATTCAGGGGTTCAATATATGTTGCTTCGGCCATTCCCGGATCTGTCATGATGGTAGCCGGATTTGAGTTTGCCAGGACTATTTCATACCCCAGTTTCCTGAGGGCCTTGCATGCCTGAGTACCGGAATAGTCAAATTCGCAGGCCTGTCCTATTATTATGGGGCCGGAGCTTATGATCATCACTTTCTTTATATCCTTGCGTCTTGGCATGAACTTCTCCTCTTTTGTAACTTATTTGGATAAAATACCCCTGTAAGACAGGGATTAACATGTATTACCCGTAAAAAAGACAGGATGGTAAAGATGTCTTTAGCTTGGCTAATATATTTAAGCCGACCATAAGTGTCAATCCAATACTTTTCACAAAGTTTCCCCGAAAAATGATGGATATGTTCTCGCAGTTTGTAGCTCATTTGGCGTATCATAGATGCAGGAAACAGAGGCTGTCGAAGGATAAAAGGCTTCGTAAGAGGGTCAATGACTTGAATAAAAAATGAGGCACGTTAGCGTCATTAGTTTAAGTTTGTATTCCCGCGCGCTCCATGCTCCACCCCCGGCTTTCTGTTTATTATAACACTCTTGGATCATCCGGTTAATGAGTACGCTTAATGATAAAACTATAGCAAGATTGGTGATGTTTGGCCCATGGGGTTCTCTTTGCAGCGGCGAAAAGGTTAGAAGCAAGATAATAGCATAAGGTGCCTGCC
>CAYQNR010000031.1:0-35172 GCA_964418945.1 uncultured Desulfobacteraceae bacterium | reverse complement strand
AATACATGTATATACCGAGAGGGTATCCGTTAAGAATACACTATCACCGGCATAATTTGTGATGAGCATGATTAAATTTTGATCTCTTCGGGAGTGAGATCGCAGAATTTACAAATAGGATTATTGATTTCGGATTATAGGCGAGGGGCGGTGTGAAATTGCGTTGTAGAGATCCAAATAGGCCTTCGCGGACCTGTCCCAGGAAAAATCAGCGGCCATAGCATTGAGCATGAGCCTTTTCCATACCTTTTTGTTTTTAAAGAGGCGCACGGCCCGCTTTATTTCATTTAATAATGCCTTAGAATCATCGGGCCGGAACTTGAACCCGTTCCCCTTGCCGGTTTTTTCATCAAAGGTCTCGATGGTGTCATTCAGACCTCCTGTTGCTCGAACCAAGGGAATGGTTCCGTATTTCAGGGCATACATCTGGGTAAGCCCGCAGGGTTCATATCTGGAGGGGATTATGAGAAGATCGGCCCCGGCCATTATACGATGGGCAAGGGAGTCATTGAATCCCATGAATGCAGCTATCTTGCCCTGATGGCGGTCCATAGCTTCCTTGATATCATCCTGAATCCGTTCATCTCCGGAACCCAGCACGACCAAACCAACATCCAGATTGACCATATCATCCAGGATCTTTATGAGGATATCGAGTCCCTTCTGGTTGTCCAGGCGGGATATAACGCCACACAGGGGTTTTTTTAGCAGGGAAGGATCAAGCCGCATCTCTTTTATAAGCGCCTCTTTGCACCTGGTCTTGCCGGACATGAACCCGGCTGAATAATTGGTGGTGATATAATCATCGACAACTGGATCCCATTTATTGTAATCAACCCCATTAAGGATCCCGTAAAGGGAACTGGCGCGGCCCTTGAGAACACCCTCCATGCCCATGCCGTGTTCCGTATCCTGGATCTCCGCGGCGTAAGTAGGGCTCACCGTGGTTATGGCGTCGGAATATATGATGCCGGCCTTAAGGAGACTGATATTTCCCCAGTATTCCATACCTCCGGGATGGAAAAACCCAGTTGGGGAGAGTCCTGTTACAGCCAGCTTGTTCCCGGGAAAGATACCCTGGTATCCCATGTTATGGATGGTGAATACAGAGGCGGCATCCGAGAGGCCTTTAACTTTACTGTATGGCCCTTTTAAAAGGGCGGGGACGATTCCGGTCTGCCAGTCATGACAGTGGACTATATCCGGAGCGAAATCCAGATGCTTAGCAAGGCTTAAGGCAGCGTGTCCGAAGAAACTGAATCGTTCCAGATTATCATAATAGTCCCCCCGTGAATTGCCGTAAAGGTTGGGCCGGTCATACATCTCTTCCCGTTCAAGCAAATAGACCGGGATATCTTCTAATCGTGTCTCGAGTATATCGGCCTTGAGATTAGCGGGCCCCAAAGGGACCTCAAGATCCCGGATAAGATTCCTTTTATCAAATTCTGCCTCCTTGACAACGCGATAAAAAGGCATGGCTATACGGATATCAACTCCGTAATGTTTCAAGGAGAGGGGCAGGGCGCCTGCCACGTCCCCCAGACCTCCGCTCTTGGCAAAGGGCGCTACCTCGGGTGATAAAAATAGAACCTTTAATGCGTTAGCCATATATGCCCCATTTTAATTAGAATGGATTATCAGTCACCCTCCGCATTCCTAGTAATCCCATTTCCAGTTGATGCCGGCTCCTGTTTCCGCGTTTTCTCCAACTTCCGTGTCCACGGTGAGGTGGGGGGTAATCTCCCATTTAACAGTAGCCTTTCCGCTTTCCGCGCCTATGCCTTTTTCCATTTCAAAGTATACCTCATCGCTTAAATATTTTCCAGCTGTGATAGTCGATTCTTCAAGCCTGTCACCTGACTGTTTAACTTCCAGCTGATCAACGCCGAGTACTCTGCGCGTGCGTTCCATAAAATCATATCCCCCCCTGCCCAGGATGCTATTAATCGCGTTACCCAGTTGTATCGCCTGAAGGGGGGTAATCTGAGTGACATTGCGGCCGAAAAGGAGCTGGGAAAGGATCTCATCGGACGGTAGGGAAGGCTCTGAAGAGAGTTCAACTTCGGGGTTTTGTATGGTCCCCGTGAGGTTTACAATAGCAGTAATGTCGCTGGTGACCGCTTCCCCGGTAATATCCAGGTAAGGTGCCGGCGGATATCTGCCGTCAAAATTAATGATCCCTTTGCCCAGGTTGAAACGTTTCCCGAGAAAATTATAGTTTCCTCGCAATACCGAAAGCTTCCCTGTTATTAACGGTGCGGAGGTAGTCCCCTTTATCAGAAGGTTCCCGTTCCATTCAGAGTTCAGCCCTCTGCCGTTGACGAAGATACGGCCCGGGCTTTCAATAGACATATCTAGTCTGATAAGGGTCTTTTTAACAGATCTTTTCCGCGGTTGATCCTGGAGCGGCTCAGACGTATTTATCTCTATAATATCCAGCTCTGTGATTTCGGGTGAAAGCCTGTCAGGGATCCGAAATTCGGCCTCTTCAACATGCAGGTCGCCTGTAAGTACGTGTTCTAACATAGATCCTGATAAACAGGATCGACCCGTAACCGCTAATTTGAGGCTATCATTATGTAATAGAGTTATGTTTTTTAGATCAAATTCCGATTCATAGGGAAATTCCTTCCTTGGGATTATGTCAAACCAGCCTTTAGCGGAAACAGTTCCTCCCAGACCGTCTGCGGCTGTTATCCGATTTATGAATATCCTTGGTGGTTCAGATGAGATATCCGCCTCAATATCTTTGAGAACGGTTCCGGTCCGGATATTCTCATAGGCTCCCTCCTTAAGAAGCGCCCGGCCGGCTATCCTTGGGGAATCCAGTGTCCCATCAAGGGTAAAATCTATGTCTATTTTACCTGTTAAGCGCTGGTTGACCAGCCCGGTGATTGCTGCAACACTCGCCAGGTCGATTTCACCGGAGAGGCTTCCTTTCAACTCGTCATTTTTCGGAAAGGTGCATGAAAAAGGGACCATGGAAAGTGTTATGGGAATATTAAGTTCAGCTTTAAAAGGGTTGCCGGTCATTGGGTCAATAGAGAGATAGGAACTTAATCTTCCGGATTTCAGCTCTGATCGGGATTCCAGTGTCAAAGGAGGTAAATTATACTGGTGTGAGTTGTGGATCCGCAGGCCATGGATGACAAATTCCGCACTTGCTTCAGGGCTCCCCGGGTCGCCTGAAACCAGGAGACCGCCCGATGCGACGCCGTCCACATCCCGAATAGCGACAAATGGAATAGCAATAAGTGGTACTTCCTGAAAATCAAGGGTGATCCTGAGATAATTTTCAGACAAGTTCCCTGAACCTTCAAGATAGCCGGTAGCAAAACTCAGGTCGGTTCTTTGGATGTCGATCTTTCCTGTTGATCGGCTTATATTACAGGGACTCAATAGATTGACAGGGACTCCGCCGAATTCTCCCTGAAGCTGGTCAATGGCTATGGCCTGCTCCCCGGGAGTAAAGGATAAACTGCCCGACGTCTCCATTCGCATATCTTCTCCTGCGCGGCCCGCTACTGTTGAAGTGAAATTAATATCTTTCAGGCCGCCTTTAGCAGTAAACCTCATTAATTCAAATACCAGATTGTCCCTTTGAAAATCCGATAAAAGGATATCTGCGGATATGACGGGATCCCTGAGAGGCCCTGAAAGCTCTGCGTTGAAAATAAAGGTATTTGAATACCCGAACCGGCTTATTATATCCTTCCCATGGAGGTTAAGGTCGATCAGGTTGTCTCCGGCAAAAGATCTGAACCTTGCTTTGATTCCTGCACTGCCCCTGATCTTTTCCCCGATGAGGCGCTCCAGGGTGGTGAGGTCTTCACACGTAACCCGGAGTTCACCCTCGGCAAGGCGATTGCCGATATCGGCGAAAATGTCTCCTTTGAGCACGGCCCCCGCGGTTTCTAGAAGAATATTATTAAGGTTCAGGACCTGATCATCAAGCTTAAAGTTTGAACTTCCTTTTAAATGATAATCGGATTGTTCTATTCCAAAAGAGACATGCCCTTTATTCTTTAGAGGTTTACCGGAAACATCAATATATGCGGAGATATTCCCAAGGTTCATGCCTTCAATTGACAGGTTTTCCCCATGGACCTCTGCGTTTAGATTCATCACGTCAACAAGATTTCCTTCTATTGAAGCGTCAACAAAGGCCGAACCTTCCATTTGGCCATGAACCAAGAGGCTTAGAACACTCAGCTTACGTGGTTCCAGATGCAATGAGGCGTCTATTTCATGTTCAGAGAAGTCGTAAGAGCCTGAACAGGTGAGCCCCGCTTTATCCGATCGGAAGTTAACCTCTGAAAACCGGATATGACTTGTATTCGACAATTCTATATTACCCGAGTATTCGATGTCTGTACCGGTCAGGCTTAGAATAAAGGGATCCCCGTTTCCGGATATATCCAGCTTTCCGCTCACATCGGCATCCAATGAGCGTCTTGTGGTGTCGACATCCACCTTTGCATTCAACACCGCACTGCCGGCGGGAAGGTCGAACCCTGAAAAATCAGATAACAGGCCAAGGGAACCGGCATTCAGAGACAGTTCCAATGTCCCTCTTTTAGCGAGGTAATCAACAATACCGGAGATTATTACGGATAGATCCCCGGATGAGATTTCCAGCTTGTTGAACCGGATGATCTCCTTAAACGGGCCTTCCATATCCAGGCGCCATTTAATGTTATTCCCCGAAAAGGGTAAGGACACAGCCGTTCCGCGTGTATCCGTGATATCGCCTTTACCGCTGAGTGAAAAGACCGGCAAGGGAGAGAGGGATTCATTCACCCCCTGCAATGCAACCTGCAAATTACCTGTAAATTTTCCCGCTTGTAACCAGTCTGTCTCCAGTCCTTTTACCACAAGGGAGAACTCCGCCCGGGGCTGAGACAAAGGTCCGTTAAAACTTCCTTCCATGAGGAGGTTGCCTGATAAGTGCCTTTGGAGCAGTCTCCCCAAGGGTGAGAGATCTGTTATTTTAATGGTGAACCGGCCTTCTGAGGCGAGATCCTTCAAGTCGAGCATGCCATTAAGCTTGATTCCCGCATTTGCCGAATCAATGGTTAATAGATCAAAAATCAGTCTCCTTGTTTCAATGAGATGGGCCTTGATCGCGAAGTTTGTCCGGGAATCAAGGCATAGCTCTATCGCTTCAGGTACTCTGCCGGGATAAAATTCGATGGTTCCGGCCAGATTCAGGCGAATATAATCAGAGGCCTCAAGCCAGACGTCGGCTTCCAGCGCAGCCAGTTCTTCGGCCCTTGCGGATAATCTCCCGCTCCATTCCCTGACAGGCCCTTCACCCTTCAGGGTGAGGGAAACAGGGCCTTTGGTCCCTAGAAGACGGCCTGCCAGGCCGTATCCCGACTCTTCAATTCTTGTTTCCACAGTCAAATAAGGGAGGTGGCCGGTTAGCTTAAGATCCAGGAGAGCCAGGCCGATGGGGCCGTCAGTCCTTTCGATCTTTATCAATATGTTGCTTTTGTCGCTGGTTGCTTTACCCCTGACCCGGGCCTCGACGCTAAAGTCGGCCGGTTTACCCAACAGGCTCGTGCCCAGTGACAGACGGGCGATATTCATCCTTTGGAGGGTTAGGCGGTAAATCATGGTAAGCCAGGAAGGAGGCCCGGCCGTTTCTGAAATCTTCTTTTTATCCCTTCGGGGGAGCCGCTCCAGCATTATTGAATCAACAGTGAAATCTTTTATAAAAAGCCGTCCTTTTAGAAGTTCAAGGGTGGACAATTGCATGTCAAGATTCCTGAACTCCGCCCATGTGCCGGTGTTATCAAGAAAAGCAATCTGGTCGATCTCAATATGGAAGGGGATAAGGCCTGAAAGTTTCGAGACCCTAAGATCAATATCGCTTTTTTCCTTCAAAGAGGCCTTAACCAACCGCACAATCTTGTCCTTGCCGTATTCTGTCTGTGCCAGTCCGAAAAGTGCGCAGGACAACAAAAGGATTATAAGGATGCCCGCTGCCGACCATTTTGCTGTTTTGATTATGATTTTTAACATAGTGTCTGCTTTAAAAGGCCTGACCAAGGCTGATGTAGATCTGAAAAGAGTCATCTAAACCCTGTCGCCTGTTCAATGGTATTCCTATATCGAAACGAAATGGTCCGACGGGAGTAAAGAACCTCAGCCCCAGCCCCGCTCCCCACCGCAGGTGCTCATCAAAGGAAAGCAGGCTCCCGGTAAAAGCATTTCCCCCATCCAGAAAAGCCACCAGGCCGTACCTGTTCAACATCCTTAAGCGTATTTCCATTGAAAGCTCAAGCAGGGATTTTCCGCCAACGGGTGTTCCTCCGGAAAAGGGAGATACCGATTGAAAGGCATAGCCGCGGATCGATCCCCCGCCCCCGGCATAAAAGCGTTCATCCGCCGGCACCTCATCTCTATAAGCACCTTTGATAATGCCGATTTTAACGCTTCCGGCAAGAATGACAGAAGGTTTACTGTATATTTGGAGATAACGCCTGTAACTCCCGAGACCTTTTGTAAAGAATAACCCGGAGCCGGAGGGTTCAAAAAAGGGGGTTATCTCCAATGCGAACCTGCCGCCTCGGCCGGGATCAAGAAAATCATCACTCGTATCCCAGTCGCAATAAAAGGGGAGGGATATCATGTTAAAGCTATCCACCGCCTCGAATTGCTCCACTCTTGATGATTTAAAGGAGATACCTCCACTGACGTTTAGATTCTCCGTAAGATCACGATCGACAAAGGCTGAACTGATAACGCTTTTGCTGGTGTATGCATCCGGGTTATCCTTAGCCGCACGAAGGGACAGGCGAAGGAACTGGTCCCTTGCCAGAAAGTCCGGCTTTCGAAACCGACCTTCGGCGGACATTGTAAAATCAGACAGTTCCGCGTATGCGGTAAACCGCTCACCGTGGTGAAAGATATTTCGATGCTCCCATGATATGTCTACACCAGGCCCCTCATCCGTCACATATTTGACCCCGGCGCTAAATGATTTGTGTTTCCTCTCCGTTACCTCGATTGTCATGGGTAAACCGCCGTTGTCGACCAGGGATCCTCCCTCTATCACCCTGACGGTTGAGAACAGGCCGAGACCGGTAAGTATATCCCATGCCTCCGTGACAAGGTCTGAATCGTAGGAATCACCCTTTTTCCATGGTATCTTATCGAGCACGAAAGAGCGGTCCACGCTGACAAGGCCGGTGATGACCGTGTTGCCGAACTGGGCTGCCGGTCCGGTATCAATTTGGAAAATCACGTCCACGGTTTCGTCTTTATGGTCAGCCACTACCTCACGATTTTCAATTTTCACAAAGGGGAACCCCCTTCTCCGGAAAAAAAGCAGTAATTCCTCCTGACCGTTCAGCACGGAACCGGCTGTAAACGGCTTACCTGACAGAAGTCCTATTTCTCCCGGATCGGAAGGTCTTAACCCGCTGGGGAACTCCCTTTCCGTGAACATGAAATCAATAACGCCCAGTACAAACCGGGGCCCCTTAAATATTCGAAAGGTTACTAGGACGGGCTCTTTTTCCAAATCAATGTCAATATCAATGGTGGATTTAAAATATCCTTTTGTTCTGAGCAGTTGTTTGATATTTTGTATGTCCCCGGCCGCCCGTGCCTGCAATAGGTTGATAGATGCCGGAGGTCGGTCTTTAAGCTTCACTGAATCGCAAACCGCGTTAATTTCCGACAGGAGGCTTTTATCCGAAACACCTTCAAATATCGCTGTATAGGTAACCCCTGGTTGAGAGGCTGAGACAAGTGAAGCGGACAGGATCAGGTAGCCATAAAACATAATAAGCCACAGGAAACCAAAAAAGCTTAATGAAGGACCGCTTGCTGATGTGGGCTGCTTTTCTCCTGGTAGTATAATATGCACGTATGGCTTTACTCCTGCTTGATAGTAATCCGGGATCAGTGAAGGTCCATCCAATTAGTAAGTACCTAAAGAATCAAAAGATTAAAGACCTATTGAATTAGGAATGATATTTGGGCCATGGGGTTCTCTTTTACGCGGCGAAAACATTAACAGCATGCTAACTACGTAAGGTGCCACCCATGCGGACGGAATACTTGTGAATAAGGGTCCAAGGGTTCTGGGATTCATGGGGTCAAGTGTTGATTATTTTGTTTTTGAGATTTTTACTCGAACCCTAGAACCCTGGAATCCTTGAATCGTAATACATGTTGTCTTCAAAAGAACCTGCTGTGACCGGAGACTGCCGATACCTTTGTCCACTCATGATATTTTTTGGTTCATCCGCCCGCCTTGTCCTGTTTTGTGCAGGGTCAGTGCACATAAACGAGTTCGCTGCTTAAAAGAGAACCCCATGGCCCATATAGCGCAAAATGTTTAGCTATCATTAACTAGCGTACCCATTAACCGGATGAACCATTTCGGTCAGCTTATGACTTTTTTAATCAAATTTCAAATTTAATTGGATTTCAATCCATTTAATGCTGTTAATTTAGTTGGTTATATGGTATAAGATACTTCAACACGTCTTTTATTCCTGTAAACCGGGGAGGATAGATTGAATTATAACACGGCGCTGAGAGGGTACACTTCAAAACGGATCGAAGAGGTAGAGACCGCTGATATCCTGATGGGCATCCCCTGTTACAATAACGAGCCGACTATCTCTCATGTGATCCAGATGGTAACCCACGGCCTGGCCAAACACTATAAGGACAAGAGGAGCGTCATAATGATCGCCGACGGGGGCTCCACCGACGATTCACGCGAGGCCGCAAGGGATTTTGAAATCAAGCCATGGCAGGAGAAGATCGTGTCCATTTACAGAGGCCCGGCCGGAAAGGGTACGGCACTGAGGTCCGTATTTGAAGCCGCTGAAAGACTTAAGGTCAAGGTGTGCGCAATGGTGGATTCAGATCTCAGGAGCATTACAGCCGACTGGGTGAGGTATCTTCTGGATCCGGTACTGGAAAAAGGATACCAGTATATTTCCCCTGTGTATGTCAGGCACAAGTATGACGCCACCATAACGAATAACATTGTCTATAATCTGACCAGGGCCCTTTACGGGAAACGCATACGTCAGCCCATAGGGGGAGATTTTGCCATCTCCAGGGATGTGGCAAAGTTTTATGTTGAACAGGATGTGTGGGATACGGACGTGGCCCGTTTCGGGATCGACATCTGGATGACCACCAACGCCATAACCCAGGGCTTTCGAATATGTCAATCCAACCTGGGCGTCAAGATCCACGATGTCAAAGACCCGGGCGAGCATCTCGGCCCCATGTTCAGGCAGGTGCTTTCCGCCCTTTTTTTACTTATGGAGCGTTATGAAAGCTACTGGAAGTCAATAAAGGGCAGCGAACCCCTTGAGATGTTCGGATTTGAAGGAAACCTGGAGCCGGAGCCGATCCAAGTTAACCTGGAATTGATGATAGACCGCTTCAAGACGGGGTTTCAGCAGTTCTCTCCCCTGTATCAGGATATATTCTGCCCGGATTGTTTTAAACAGATAAAGGAGCTTGCCGGGAAGGACTTAGGAAATTTTCACATAGAGATCGAGACCTGGATCCAGATCCTTTACGAACTGGCTGCCACCTATCATCTGTGGAAATTTAACAGAAACAAGCTTCTTGACATAATGACTCCCCTTTATTTCGCCCGGGTGGCCTCCTTTGTGCGCCAGAGCTGGGATATGTCTTCCACGGAGGCCGAGGCCCTTGTGGAGGAGCAGGCCACCATGTTCGAAAAACATAAGGATTATCTTATCAAGGTATGGGATGAAAAATCCGCGGAAAAATTGAAAAGCAAAGGTTAAAATGTCTCTGTCTCTTGTTTTAATGGTGAAATAATGATGGTTAATATAGTAACTAAGAATACATCCGCCTGCCCGAACAGGTGGTTAATGTCTGCGCAGGTTATCAGCCTTGTTTCCCTGTCTTTCTTTATCCTGGTAATTCTAAGCCTTATCCTGCCGGGTATTGGTGTGTCCCAGGAAGACAACGTCTTTCCCATATCCAACAAGACAGGAACTTTGACCCTTGTACAGGCGGCCATGTGCGAAGAGGTCAGGAACCGCACCCCCTATAACCCCGGGATTGTATTTTCTTCCACCCGGGGAAAGATAGCATGCTTTACGGATTTTGATCCGGTTCTGGAGAAGACATTTGTATATCATAAATATTATTTCATGGATGAACTGAGTGCTAAAATAAAGCTTACCCTGAACCCTCCCCGATGGGCCACCCTGAGCAGTATTCAACTTCGAGAAACAGATAAGGGGCCCTGGCGGGTAGAGATCGTGGATGCGGAAGACAATGTCCTTTACACGCTCAGATTCAGTATTACGGATTAACGGTTATGGATGATCTAAACCTTCTTTCTTCAAGCATCCGATGGCAGGATATCGTGGATATCCTCCTTACCAGCTATATCCTGTTTCGACTATATGTCCTTTTCAGAGGAACCAATGTATTCAGGGTGCTTATAGGGATTGCCATCTTATGGTTCTTTCAGAAGATCGCCTCTTTATTGGGGCTTATTGTCACTAGCTGGTCCATTCAAGGTTTTACGGGAGCCGCGACTATTATAATTATAGTAATCTTCCGAAATGAAATCCGTTCAGTGCTCCAGACAAAGAACTACAGGGCCCTTTTGTGGGAATTTCCCAAAAAAGGTGTTGATACGCCCGTGGAAACCATTGTGGACAGTGTTTTCGAACTTTCCAAAAAAGGGACCGGCGCGTTGATTGTACTTTCGGGGAAAGAGGACATATCGGAAACTGTCCACAGCGGGATAAAATGGGAAGGCCTGGTATCCAAAGAGATGTTAACCAGCATATTCTGGCATGACAATCCCGTTCATGATGGAGCGGCAGTTGTGCAGGGCGACCATGTAACCCAGGTGGGCGCGATACTGCCCTTATCCCGCAGGAAAAAGCTCCCTTCGTATTACGGAACGCGTCACAGGGCCGCACTCGGTCTGGCTGAAACAACAGACTGTTTAGTTATTGCCGTTTCCGAGGAAAGGAACGACATTGTTGCGGCCAAGGGTTCAAATTTCTATCAGGTCCGAAAAAAGGCGGAACTTGCCGGATTGGTGAACGAGCACGTAGGCATTCATCCGGAACAGTTTGATTATGTAAAGAGGCAAAGACTCGAATTTGCGACTGCCGCCGTCGTATCTGTTTTATTCATTGCAGCTATATGGTTCAGTTTTACCAGAGGAGTGGATACCCTGATTACGGTTGAGGCACCCCTTGAATACATGAACCGGAGTCAGGATATGGAGATATTAGATACCTCCATAAACACCGTCCTACTGGATTTGAGCGGTTCTAGCAGACTGCTGGACAACATAGGACCGAACCGGGTGAAGGTAACGGTGGATCTGAGTGAAGGAAGCGTGGGCCGAAACACATTCCCCATAGCGGCGGAAAAGATCTCGCTTCCGCCGGGAGTATTTTTGAGAAACGTGAGACCACCATCTGTGGACGTAACCCTTGACAGGCTCATTAAAAAGCGATTGCCTGTTCAAGTGGATTGGGCAGGCAAGCTATCTGAAGGCCTTTCCATTTTAAGTGTTGAGATTGTGCCCGAAAAAGTCACGGTAGTTGGAGGAAGCCTAATACTTAAAGATATTATCACTATTTATACTGAACCAGTTTCCCTGGACACAATCAAAAAGAGCGGTAGCATGACTGTCCGAACCACCCTCAGCAAACCTTCTTTAAAATATGATTCCTCTACGCCGGAAAAGGTTACTATAGAATACAAGGTTGTTCAAAAAGGGGGGACTTCCTCCAGCCTCTGACCATGGAATCTTTCCAAAACCAGTATAATGCTGAAGCTTTCATTCCCGTATGTTATGATCAATGTATATGTTGTTGCATATCCCTAGAATGGGATTTGCAGAGTATTACCAGGCGAAGGATAAGATGAATGGATGACCCTATCCCCAAGACAAAGATCGTATGCACCATAGGCCCCTCCAGCGGGACCGCTGAGGTTATCAGGGAATTGATCCTTAACGGCATGAGCGTCGCGCGCTTAAACTTTTCCCATGGATCTTCCTCCGAACACTATGAGAAGATTGCTGCTATAAGAGAGATATCCAGAGAATTAGGCAAACCGGTTGCCATATTACAGGACCTTGCTGGCTCCAAGATAAGGGTGGGACATATCCCGGAGCCGGGGATAAGACTTGAAGCGAACGATACCTTTATCCTCACCACTGAGATCCTGGAGGGCAGCAATGAACGCGTATCCGTGTCTGATCCATACCTGCCCGAAGAAGTATCACCGGGAGACCCGATATTACTGGCTGACGGGATGATGGAGTTGAAGGTCAAAGACATAGGAGAACATGAGATATACTGCGATGTTATTACTGGCGGAGTCCTTACTTCAAGCAAAGGGATAAATCTGCCCGGGGGAAACATTCGAGCGCCCTCCATGACGGATAAAGACCGGGAAGACCTGGCCTTTGGAATTGAAAACGGGGTAGATTATGTAGCCCTCTCATTTGTCAGGTCGGCTCAGGATATCCTGGAAGTCAAGGACATAATCAAGCGGAGAGGTAAAGATACCCCGGTAATAGCCAAAATCGAAAAGCACGAGGCCCTTACCCACATAGAGAAGATAATGGAGGTCTCTGACGGTATTATGGTGGCCAGAGGCGATCTGGGGGTGGAGATCCCTTTGGAAAAGGTCCCTGTTATTCAGAAGCAGTTGATCCAAAGGGCGAACCGAATGGGAAGGCCTGTAATAATAGCAACACAGATGCTGCGGTCCATGGTGGATTCTGTCCGGCCTACCAGGGCGGAGGCAACTGATGTGGCTAATGCGGTGCTGGATGGCACGGATGCAGTTATGCTCTCCGAGGAGACGGCGATAGGGGAGTATCCGGTAAAATCTGTTCAGTTTATGTCACGAATTGCCTTGCAAGCAGAAGATATCTTTCCCCATGATAAATACCTTCAGATAGCAAGGGGGAATCAGGTCTCCGAGTCGGTAGCTTACGCATCTTGCGTTTTGGCCGGCCATCTTAACGCCTCAGCTATAATCGCACCCACGCGCTCGGGCCGCACAGCCGCCAATCTATCCCGGTTCAGACCACGGTGTATCATTATCGCCTTTTCTCCAAACAAAAACGTGGTGCAAAGGCTCTCCCTTTTCAGGGGTTGTTTCCCCGCATACTTAGCGGAATCAAGAAACAAAGACCATATAATTGAAGAGGCGTCTGTTGCCGCATTGGAAACAGGCCTGGTTTCAAAGGGAGATCTGGTTGTAATAACAGCGGGAGAACCGGGTTCTCCTATAGATTCAACAAATATGATTCGCGTGGTGAGACTATAATCTTGTGTTTCTGCTTGCAGGCCAGAGTGCGCTATTATTTTCTTTGATATAGCCCTATCAGTTCCGACGCCGAAAGTATATGACCTTCTATTGCTTTTTCCAGGCCCGCCTTTGTCGGCCTGTTGAGATCCGGAAGGACGATGTCCAGCGCATAAAGCTTGTGAAAATAGCGGTGCTTGCCTATAGGTGGACACGGACCGCCGTATCCGGTCTTTTTCCAGTCATTCAGGCCACCCAATGTCCCTGGCGGCAGGTCTTTCTCCTTTGCACCTTCCGGTAATGTGTTGATATCAGCCGGGATATTATAAAGGACCCAGTGAACCCAGGTCATTTTAGGGGCGGAGGGGTCCGGGGCATCCGGATCATCCACGATCAAAACAAAACTCTTTGTTGCTTCAGGGGCGTTAGACCATGAAAGGGCGGGAGAAATGTCATCCCCGTCGCACGTGTGCCTCTTAGGAATATCTCCATTGTTTTCAAAACTAGGCGATGTAAGAATCATACTTGCTTCACCTCCTCTTGTGAATTTGCATAACCAAAGACGAACATAACAGTAATTGTTATGGCAATAATGATCAAAGACGCAATCCACTCCTTGATAGACTTTTTCATTTTCGTTTCCCGGTTACCAGGCCGATTAAAAAAGCGACTACACAGATAATAGTAATAAACAAAAAGATTTCAATATACATTATAATGGTTCCAGGCAAAACGTCTGCATGGAATTAACACCTCCCTTACGAAAAATCTTCGGGGCTCTGCTACATATCCTCTAATCTTATTATAGAAAAAAGACGCTCGTTTTTCAATACTAACGATTCTTCTCCCGCAGAATTATTCTGGCATCCGCGATAACACATGAATACTCTGAACAGTAGCTTTTTTGCCTCAGGCTCCAGGACCCATCCTGTTTGTTCGGCGGAAACTCCCAGGCCTTTGTCCCAGAATTTGACTTGTTAAAATTTATTGAGTATATTTTATAGATTCGTCGACTTTATTCGCCTTCGCCAGAATACCCTGTGGCTTGCCACAGGGATGAGTGGCGTAGCGAACCGCGCCGTAGCTCAGAGAGCGAAGGCGGGTGGCTTCGGCGGAATTGCGCTTGGTACCCCGCCGCTTGCGGCGGGGAGCTTCATACTTTGTTGTCAGTATCCGTTGTTCGTTTTCAGTGGTCAGTCAATACCTCGCTTTTCAGCATGACATAATTATCGTACCTTGTACTTGTGCAAACCGATAAACTGGTTGAACTTATGTTACTTGGTAATGTCCTTGATAACCTTCTCGATGGTTGCAAGGTAATCTACTATCACGATTGGAGCCATTTGTACTTCAATAATACCGTTGCCGGACAGGAAGCGCATGCCAAAGGAAAAACTACAAAGAGGTATTACAGATGATACTGCCCAAAAACGAAACTGCAATAAGGAATACTGAATCAACCCGGTGGTACCGGAGATATGCTACGATTATAGTGGTAGCGTGCCTCGGGCTTTTTCTTACTTTTTCAGCATTCTTTATTGTCCGAAGGTTGGAGATTCAAAGGTTGAAAACCGAGTTACAATTGCATGCCCAAGGGCATGTAAATGCGGTTGAAAAGGAGATCAGCAACAATTTTAATACGCTCCGATCTTTGCATTCCTTTTTCAAAAGCTCCGAAGTCGTAACCAGAGAGGAATTTAGAATCTTTACTGAGGATATGCTGCAACGCGCACCGGGTTTCCAGGCCATTGAATGGATTCCGCGTGTTTTGCGCAGCCAGCGAGAGGGATATGAAAGGGCCGCCCGACTGGACGGTTTTAAGGATTTTCAGATCACCGAACGCCAAACCCAGGGTGAAATGATTCGGGCCGGTGAAAGAGAGGAGTATTTTCCGGCCTATTTTGTGGAGCCTTATAAAGGCAACGAAATCGCCTTAGGGTACGATCTGGCTTCAAACCCCGCCCATAAGAGCGCTATGGAAAAGTCCCGCGATACCGGGCAGATGATAGCGACCGGCCGGACCATACTTGCTCAGGACACCGGAGAACAGTATAACTTCCTGGTATTTTTACCTGTTTATGGGAAACAGGCCTTGCTGGATACGGTTGAAACACGCCGAAAAAACCTGATCGGTTTTATGCTGGGCGTCTATCGGGTTGGCACGATTGCAAATAATGCATTTAAATATCCTAAAGGGCTGACTATCCATATTTATGACAAATCGAGTCCCCCTGGTGATAGTCTTCTCTATACCTATTCAAGTCAAGCAGGAAGCAATTCAAATCAGACGGAGCCTCAAAATGGATTTGAGATTTCGCATGAATTGAACATTGCAGATCGACAATGGCAACTGGTATTTGAATTCAGCCCTGATTTTGTGGGTTATCTCTCCGTAGCGACCTCATGGGGGGTGCTGGCAGGCGGTTTGGTGCTCACCTGTCTTCTTGCAGTTTATCTGGCCACCAATATTAAACGAACCATTCAAATGGAAGAGATGGCCGACAGGCTTTCCGCTGAAGTTGCTGAGCGTGAGCAGGCAGGCGAGGCACTGCGTGAAAGTAGAGAAAGATACAGAAACATCCTTGAAAGCATTGAAGAAGGGTATTATGAGACTGACCTTTCCGGAAACTATACCTTCTGCAACAATGCCATGTGTAAGATGAGCGGGTATTCCAAGGATGAATTTATTGGGAAGAATTATGGCCAGTTTGTGACGCCTGCGATCGCCCAAGAGATATATGAAGTGTTTACCAAGATTTATACTACCGAAAAACCTTCGGAAAATATGGAATATGAAGCCATACGAGCCGATGGCCAAAAAAGATATCTGGAGGTTTCCGCATCCCTCATGAAAGATTCCGAAGGCCGACCGGTCGGATTTCGAGGGATTGCCAGAGATGTTACCAGACGGCGACTTGATCGGGAGGAAAAAGAGAGGCTTGAAGGCATACCCCAACAATCCCAGAAGATGGAGGCCATCGGTACCCTGGCGGGCGGAATCGCGCATGATTTCAACAATATATTGACATCGATCATCGGTTATGCCGAATTGGCGCTTATCGAAGTCAAAAAGGAGTCAATACTGGAAGATGATATAAAAGAGATCAAAAGGGCCGGTAAGCGAGCTTCAGACCTGGTACAGCAAGTTCTTGCCTTCAGTCGCCAGACTGTGCAAGAGGTAAAACCGATCAGGCCCAGCCTGATCATTAAGGAAGCGGTCAAGCTTCTGAGAGCGGCAACTCCCGCCATGATCGACATAAAACAGAATATCAACAGCGACTCTCAGATCATGGGCGATCAAACATGTATTCATCGGGTGCTTATGAATCTATGCACGAATGCCGTCCATGCCATGAAGGAGAAGGGGGGAACATTGGAGGTGGATTTAAGGGATGTTGAACTCTATGAATCCCAAACATCTCAGTATGCTGACCTTGCTCCGGGGAAATATCTGAAATTAGCCGTTTCCGACACCGGCTCCGGAATTCCTCCGGATATGGTTAAATCAATCTTTGATCCCTATTTTACAACAAAAGGATCAGGTGAAGGCACGGGCCTGGGGCTGTCTGTTGTTCACGGCATTGTTAAAGAACTAAAAGGCGAAATAGCCCTTACCAGTGAACCTGGCATAGGAACCACGTTTACGGTCTATTTACCCATACTGGAAAAGAAAGCGGATCTTAAACTGGAAGCCATAGAGACGCTTCCGCTTGGAACAGAGAGAATCCTATTTGTTGATGATGAGGCCTCGATCGTGAAAATGTTCGAACAAGTGCTTTCCGGTCTCGGATATACTGTAACCGCCAGGACCAGCAGTATCGAGGCACTGGAACTTTTCAGAAATCGGCCCTATGATTTCGATATCATATTGACTGACATGAGGATGCCGAATATGACAGGGATCCGTTTGACCGAAGAAATGATAAAGATCAGATCCGATATTCCTGTGATCCTGTGTACAGGTTACAGCGATCAAATATCAGAAGAAAATGCCGCTGAAATAGGTATTAGAGCTTTTTTAAAGAAGCCATTTATAACCAATGAAGTGGCAAAGACTATTCGAAAGGCATTGGATTAGATGAAATTTTATGCTCACGGTAAACAGGAAAAAGCTGTTTTTACTTTAAAGAGGCCACCATATCCATGCTAAACATTTGAAGTCGTAATCTCCGGAAGGATATTGTTTATCTAAGGATATTCGAGGCCAAAGACGAAGAAACAGATATGATATACACTGTTACCCTAAATCCCGCTTTGGACAGGGCGATTAAAGTGGAGAATCTCTTGGCGGATGATACCACTCGTGTGTCATCCGAAAAGAATTATGCCGCAGGAAAAGGCATTGATGTGTCTCGGGTAATAAAGGAATTAGGAGGCCAAAGTGTGGCATTAGGGCTCATCGGGGGTTACGACGGACTGCATCTGGAGGGTTTGCTTATAAACGCGGGGATCATGACCCAGTTTACAAAGATTTCAAATGAGACGCGAACCAATATCATTCTCAGAGAGAAGTCTACAGGCCGTCAATTTGTGATCAGCGCGGCCGGCCCTGAAGTCACCGCGGCGGAGATCGGACAATTCTACACCAGTATTATCGATATTCAGGATATGGGTTACCTGGTTATGAGCGGGAGTCTCCCCCGGGCGGTAACTCCGAATATTTACGGACAGCTTATTCTGGCCGGAAGGAGGAAGGGGGCATTTATCTTTCTAGACGCTGATGGGGATGCCTTAGCGGAATCCATTGATTATCGTCCCACAGGGATCAAGCCTAATATTCATGAACTTTCCCGTCTGGCGGGTAAGAATTTGAAAAATGAATCAGAGATACTGCATGCCTGTGAATCAATACATAAAAAAGGTATACCCTTGATTCTTGTATCAAGGGGGAGGGAAGGGTTGCTTCTTTCTACTGAAGAAGAAAAGATTAAGGCGGTCGCGCCGCCCGTGGAAGTGGAAAGCACTGTGGGCGCGGGTGACTCGGCGTTAGCCGGTTTCGTTCTTGAGCATTCTTTGGGCAAGGATTTGTCGGAATGTGTTAAAATCGCATGTGCTGCCGGTACCGCTACCGCCCGCACTCCCGGGACAGAATTATGCCACCGAGAAGAGGTTGAAAGAATAATGTCATCGGTAGAGATTACCATGCTCTGATTTTATGTGTTTCAAGCCTTGTGCAGCGGAATTGCCTTGACTTGTATCTCGATATTATATTTAATTAGAGTGTATATTATCAATCCGTTAACCTCTATCAAAGAGGTTCTAACATGATTCTCCGCCGTGAACTTTTGTCAGATCTGAATCTGAATTTTTTTGAGATACCCGATCTATTAATATTTTTCACTGGAGTTTGTACACTGATTCTCCATTTTTAAAAAACTGGATAACTTCCCTGTAAGGAGTCTTATTTATCTTCTGTAAAGATTGGTCATGGTTTTGTAATTAACATTTTTATTTATAGAGAAAGGAGGCAGGTTATGGAGATCACAACAGTCGTTGAAGGCGCATGGGATGCATTTACTACAAAGATTATGGCTTTTCTCCCCATGTTAATAGGTGCAATCATAATCTTTGTGATAGGCATAATCATTGCTAAACTGGTGAAAATGGCCATAGGCAAACTTTTGAAGCTTATTCGATTTGACAGAGCTACCGAAAAAGCAGGTATAAACGAATTTTTACAAAAGGGAAACATTACCAGCACACCATCCGAAGTCATTGGCGCTCTGATTTATTGGTTTATTGCGATTCTTGTGCTTATAGCCTCTCTGGACGCGTTGGGACTGCCCGTTGTCTCGGATATTCTTAATGATATTTTTCTGTATATTCCTAATGTGGTGGCTGCCATTATCGTTTTGGTCCTTGGATTATTATTCGCGAATCTCCTGTCCGCGATTGTTCAAACAGCCGTGTCAAATGTCGGGTTAAAGACCTCTGAAGCGTTAGGCAAGGCGTCCTATTATGCGGTTATGTTCTTTTCCATATCCATCGCCCTCATACAGTTGGGAATAGGAGAAAGGGTAGTTACCGCGGCCTTTATCATAGCCTTTGGTGCCTTGGCACTAGCTTTATCCTTGTCTTTCGGCCTTGGAGGGAAGGAAATCGCCGGAGAATACCTTAAGAAATGGCTGGGGAACAGGGAATCCTGATTTCATTAATCCGATGAAGAGAATGATGAACGGGAGGTTTTTGTTATCACTTAGACGGCGGAAGTATTTGTAAACATTGTAGAGACCTTTGAAAGATCTTCAATTTTGTTTGTCCCTGATACTGCTCGTCCAGCCATAGCTTTAGGCAGGGTGGAAGATTGGACAAAAAGGGGGTTTTCAAAGGTCTCTTATCACAGGATTTAAAGGTAGTAGCCATATCATAAGTAAAAACAACTCAGAGTACCCTTAGCTGTTTAGACATCTCATCGATTGCACCTATAGCCACAGCGTCCAATTGCCCGGCAAAGTCTTGCTGCAGAGAGAATAAATATATGGTATATGCAAAAAAATAAGATATGCTGAGCCTAATAAAAGCTTAATGGTGTATGCTGCTGAATTACTGATTATTTCCATAAATCTAAAATACTATGCTACCTTAAAATGGGGAGAAGTAAAATGAATTACAAGATGATAATAATCCTGGTAATCTTATGCCTGATAGGAATTTTGATTATACAGAACGCGGAAATCGTGGAGATACAGGTCTATTTTTGGACAATAGCCATGTCGAGAGTCCTGCTTATGCTTATACTTTTGGCTATAGGTGTCATAGCGGGGTGGATGCTCAGAGGCTATTTTAAACGGAAAAAAACTTAACGTTTGATATTCCGCGGTATCTGTTGTGATCCGGCAGTGGTTGGTCATATTTATATTTTCAGATATTAGGATGAAATTACCTTTTTATAGGCATAGTGTTATAAAGAATTTGTATTTTTAAGGAAGAAAGGGCTTGACCGATGGATGCAATCCTGGAATTTGAAATAATGGGCAGTAAATTATGGCGCATTCTGGCGCTGTTCGGGATTATTCTTTTAGCCTTTTTGATTGGTAAAATCACGAAATATTTTTTAAAAAAATCAGGTGATGAATTTGAAATGAAGGAGCGGTTTATTGCAGCGAACACCCTTCATGCCCTGGCAAAAAGTGCCGTTTTTCTTTTTGTTTCCTTTGGAATAACCATCTCTCTGGCCGTCCTCAAACTGCAATCTGCAAAGGTGGCTGATCTAGCCGATACTGCAGGAGCAATCATTCTCACAATCGGTGTCGGTTACTTTTTTTACTGGCTATCCGAGATCCCGAGTGTCTGGTTTGCTAATATGGCTAAAAGGACCGAGAGCAAACTTGATGACATGATGGCCCCTGTAGTTAGAAAGAGCCTTCGAATATCAATAGTCATTTTAGTGCTGGTTCAGATCGCCCAAATATTAAGTGATAAACCAATTACATCCATTATCGCGGGGCTTGGAATAGGCGGCCTGGCCATCGCATTAGCTGCTCAGGATTCAATAAAAAACTTTTTCGGCTCAATCGTTCTGTTTGTTGATAAGCCCTTTGAGATCGGCGACAGGATTGTAATTGACGGACATGATGGTCCGGTTGAAATGGTTGGGTTTCGATCAACCAAGATACGAACGCTCGACGGTCATCTGGTCACTGTGCCGAACGGGGAGCTTGCCAATAAGACAATTCAAAACATTGGCAAGCGACCCTATATAAAGCGTGTGGCTAACATAACCATCACTTATGACACCCCGTCTGAAAAAATAGATGGTGCCATTGAGATACTGAAAGGAATCCTGCACAATCATGAAGGTATGCATGCGGATCTTCCGCCACGGATCTTTTTTAATGAATTTAATCCCGATTCCCTGAATATAATAGTATTTTACTGGTATCACCCTCCTGATTATTGGGAGTATATGGCCTTTACTGAAAAGTTCAACAAAGAGGTCTTTCGTCGCTTCAATGAAGAAGGCATTGATTTCGCCTTTCCAACTCAAACCGTGTATGTCGCGGGTGATACTTCAAGGCCCTTAACAATCGGAATAAAGAATAACAAAGAGACAGACATGTCCAGTTAGAATTTTGGGTATAATATTGATCCCATATCCTGCGAGTGACCTCTTTTAAGAATCGGTGACATAGGCCAGAATAAATAATCAAGGGAATGAACTCCCATGGTTGATTACGATAGGAAAGATGACTCTGTGGAATCAAAAGGAACCCTAGGGACCTTCGCGGGTGTGTTTACCCCGAGTATCCTGACCATCCTGGGAATTATCTTTTTTCTGCGCTTGGGATACGTGGTAGGTAACGCGGGCCTTGCATATGCCTTAATCATAATAGGTATCGCCAATGCCATATCCGTCCTGACCAGTTTTTCTTTATCTGCTATCGCCACCAATCTAAAAGTCAAAGGGGGAGGAGACTACTATCTTATATCCCGGACCCTCGGCGTAGAGTATGGCGGAGCCATAGGAATCGTTCTTTTTTTAGCCCAATCAGTGTCCATAGCCTTTTACTGCCTCGGTTTCGGGGAAGCGGTTTCCGCCATGATCCCTGAAGCTCCCCGAATCTTCCCGCAGATCATTGCCGCCCTTGCTGTCTCCTTTCTTTTTATCTTTGCCTGGCTGGGGACAGACTGGGCTACCCGCTTCCAGTATGTGGTTATGTCCATTCTCGCCGTGGCCATTATATCCTTTTTTATCGGTGGTCTTAACACCTGGGATACAGCCAATATAACGGAAAACTGGTCGTCTCCCGCCTCAGGCCCGGGTTTTTGGATCCTTTTCGCCATCTTTTTCCCTGCTGTCACGGGATTTACTCAGGGAGTGAGCATGTCAGGAGACTTGAAGGATCCGGGAAAGAACCTGCCCCTGGGGATTTTTATTGCGGTAGGAATATCCATCCTTATATATTTTGGGGCCGCGGTAGTCTTCGCCTCCGCGTTGCCAGGCGGGATCTTGGCCAATGACTATGAAGCTATGAAAAAAGTAGCCCTTTCCGGGATATTAATCAATGCGGGCGTGGTGGCGGCGACACTTTCTTCAGCCATGGCCTCCTTCTTGGGAGCCCCCCGTATTTTACAATCCATGGCCGGAGATAGGATATTCCCCTTTCTCCTGCCCTTTGCCAAAGGGGACGGACCTGCCGGCAATCCCAGGAGAGGGGTTATTCTCTCCGCCGTGATAGCCTTTTTGA
This sequence comes from uncultured Desulfobacteraceae bacterium, assembly GCA_964418945.1. Classification (GTDB taxonomy): domain Bacteria; phylum Desulfobacterota; class DSM-4660; order Desulfatiglandales; family HGW-15; genus CAYUYB01. Next base: position 12,670 of record CAYQNR010000031.1, on the reverse strand, counting down.
CAATAGGCCTTGGCAAACTAAATAATATCGCTCCCATAGTATCCATGTTCTTTCTTATCTCATACGGTCTGCTGAATTATGCCACCTATTTTGAAGCCCGTTCTGCCAGCCCTTCTTTCCGCCCGACCTTTAGATGGTTCGATGCCAGGTTAAGTCTCCTGGGATTCCTGGCATGTCTTGGGGCCATGCTGGCTATTGATATGGCCGCAGGTGCCATAGCCATTTCAATCCTGTTTGCAATATACCAGTACCTCAAACGCACCGGAGGACCTGCGCGGTGGGCCGACAGCAGGCGATCTTATTATCTGCAGCGTATTAGAGAAAACCTTATTGCCGCCGCTTCCGAGCCAGAGCATCCAAGGGACTGGAGGCCGCAATTACTTGCCTTTTTAAACGATCCCACCAGGAGAGAACCTCTGCTCAGATTCGCGTCATGGATAGAAGGAGGAAGCGGACTCACCACCGCTGTACGCATATTGGAAGGGGAAGGTGCGAAAATGTTAAAAATGAGGGATGAAGCAGAGGAGGAACTCAGCGGGTACATAAGGGAACACAAGCTGAAGGCCTTTCCCCTTGTTATGACCGCCCCGGATTTGAAACAAGGAATTTATTCCCTGGTACAGGCAGTTGGAATAGGTCCCATTAAGGCGAACACCATCCTTTTGAACTGGCTGGACAGCGAACAGAAGGGTGTTCCGGGTATCAGCCTTTTCAAGTATTCCCGAAATCTGCGGGTGGCTTTCCGTCTTGGATGTAATATTGTTATACTTAATGCGGAAGATGAAGCCTGGATCTCTCTGGCGGATACCCCGTCCGAAAAAAGGCTAATAGACGTATGGTGGCAGAATGACGCGACAGGACAACTGATGCTTCTCCTGGCCTACTTGATGACCAGGGATGAGGAATGGGATAATGCCAAGATAAGGCTGGTTTCACCAAAAGGTCTGAAGAAACCTTTTTTTACATCCGAAGACCTTCGCGAGGTACTCGACAAGGTAAGGATCAACGCCGAACCGGAACTTGTGGATAATTCCGACAGGGATACCATCCTTGAGAAATCCAGGAATTCGAGCGTCGTGTTTTTACCGTTCAGACTTCGCGGGAATAGTGTCGTGACTCCATTCAACGCCCATGTTGAAGACCTGGTTTCCGGATTGCCCGTATCCGCCCTTGTGCTTGCGGCTGAAGATATTGATCTGGACGCTGAGCCTGAAGAAGGGAAGTCCGGAGAATTGGCGGAAGCCTGTGATGCGTTTAAGGATGCAGAAAAGAGGGTTCAAACATCCGAAAAAGAGCTTGCCACAATTACTGAAGAAGTAGAGGAGAGGACCCATGAATTGGAATCAGCTATCTCATCCGGGGCGGATAAGGACTTTGTCGAAAAGGTAAGGGCCTCTATTGAGGCGAAAGAGAAGGCTCACAAGGCATTACGCAGGCAGGCAAAGGCGCTGGCAAAAGCGGAAGATGCTGCCCACAAGGTGGAATCGCTTGGAGGGACAATTGATAAAGAGGGTGATGAAGCTTAAAAGAATTGGAGAGGAGCTATGAGGTTGTTCAACAAAAAAGGTTCAAAAAAGGCGGGTCTCGCTCCGGGAACCCTTATTCATGTTGGAGAACGTAAAATCGATAACGTCAGAATAAGACTAATAGATTATGATGAAAAACGCATTGAGGAAAGAGAGATAAAGTCGATCAATGAATGTTTGCCGTACATGGAAAAAGAGAGTGTTACATGGATTAATATCGACGGCCTTCATGATATTGGTACAATCAGCGATATAGGGAAGGTATTCAACCTGCATCCTCTGGTTCTTGAAGATATTGTAAATACCGAGCAGCGGCCCAAAATGGAGGATTTTGAAGATTACCTGTTCATTGTCTTAAAGATGATACATTACCGATCTGACATGCATCAAGTACAGTCTGAACAGCTCAGTCTAATTCTATGCAAGAATGCTGTGATATCATTTCAGGAGCGGGCCGGGGATATCTTCGAACCTGTTCGGGAAAGGCTCAGAAAAGCAAAGGGCCGGATAAGGAAGATGGGGCCTGATTACCTGATATACACGCTAATGGACGTTGTTGTGGATAATTACTTTGTTGTCCTTGAGAATATGGGAGAAAGGGTGACAGAATTGGAGGAAAGCCTGGTTACCGATCCTGAACCTAATATCCTGCAATCTATTCATGAATTTAAAAGGGAACTTATTCTTTTAAGACGGTACATATGGCCCTTAAGGGAACTGATCAGCAGTCTTGAGAGGAAAGAAACAGGTTTAATCAATGAAAAAACCACCATATTCTTTAGAGATGTCTATGATCATACCATCCAGGTCATTGACACGGTGGAAACATACCGGGATATCGTGTCCGGGATGATGGACCTCTTCCTCTCCAGCGTGAGTAACCGGATGAATGAGGTCATGAAAGTGCTGACCGTTATCGCCACCATTTTCATTCCCCTCACCTTTATCGCTGGGATATACGGGATGAATTTTGAGTACATGCCTGAGTTGGGCTGGCACTGGGGTTATTTCACAGCATTAATCCTGATGTTGGCAATAGGGGTGCTTATGGTGATATGGTTTAAAAGAAAAAGGTTTTTATAGTTTTAAGGCAAAGCACGTTTTATTATTCTTGCTAAGAGACGTGTCATTCCGGATATTTTTTAATGGCAGGCCATATCAAAGACAGGAGATATGCATGGATTTCAAATGGTTTTCGCTACACAGTCTCATTGATCCGTGGACTTACCTGCGGGCATTTGTTCTTGCCCTTGTAATAATCATGCTTTCCTGGATAACATGTGTTATAACAACCAGATTAGTACTGCGTCCAAACTGGGTCATCGGGAAGCTTAAGGCAAAGATTGACGAGACGGTAATCCATTATATAGTCAGGGTAAAAAACCTGCTTATCGTTATTTTTGCTTTGATCATTTATGCAAGCCTGGTACCCGGGCTCAGAGCATTGTTTGGAACCATGCTGGCCGGAGTTGGTATTACGGCCCTGGTCGTTGGCTTTGCAGCGAGATCCACCATGGCCAATCTTATATCCGGACTTTCCCTGGCCATATACAGGCCTTTCCGCATCGGCGACATGGTAGACATTGAAGGGCAATACGGCACCGTTGAGGATATTACACTCCGGCACACCATCGTCCTGACCTGGCAACAGAAGAGGCTTATTATTCCTAATGCCAAACTGGATGAGATGACATTGATCAACTACAGTATTATTGACCCGCGGGTACTCTGCATAGTTGAGATGGGTGTCAGCTATGACACGGATATAGATCTTGCAAGGAGACTAATACTCGAGGAGGTCTTTAAGTGTCCACATCGAGATCCAAAGGGTGATGATCCTGTTGTAAGGGTGATCTCCCATGGAAATTTCTCGATAGGATTAAGAATATATGTCTGGGTCTCGAATGTTAGTGATATGTGGCTTACCAGGTTCTGGCTTTTTGAGCATGTTAAAAAGCGATTCGACCGTGAGGGAGTGGAGATACCTTTCCCATACCACACGCTGGTATATAAAAAGGACTTACCGCCTGCCCGCAGGGGAGAGGATCATGGCAAACTGTGATAAATGCGGGCTACGTGCCCGATATGATAAGAATCCCCGGTCTATTCTGGGACGGATATGGAAGTGGCATATAGGCTGGTGCCCCGGATGGAAATCATATATAAGATCCCTTCCGGAGGGTGAGCGAGAGAACATACTGGATAAATACGGAATAAAGCATAATTAGTATATTGGAATAAGTAAAAAGGCGATAAATGGATAAAAATACCGGTAAAACTTTCGGCAATATCGCACTGGAAAGAGGTTTTATTACAAAAGAGCAGCTTGAAACCGCGTTAAGGATACAGGTTGAGGAGAATGATTCCAAATCGGGGAACAGGCCAATCGGCAGGATATTGCTGAACGAGGGTTTTATGACCCTTCAACAGGTAGGTGACGTACTCAAGTCCATGGATAAGTTATATGAAGAAGATACGGATAAGACCTTTGGTGATATAGCATTGGAAAAAGGCTTTATCACCAAGAATCAGCTTGACCAGGCCTTGAGAATACAGACAGATGAATACAGTTCAACAGGAAACCGGAGATCCATCGGCAGGATACTATTGAATGAAGGTCTTATCACCCTTAAGCAAATCGGGGAAGTTCTTAAGCATAAAAACCCTTAATCACTTGAATGCATGTTATCGTTCCACCCTTTTTTGAAGATGATGATCATTTCATTTACAGGGCGCGCATCCATTCAGGCTTGAGCCCTATCTCGCCCCGCAAGGCAGTATCAATGAAATCAAGGGCATCCTGTTTTCCCTTTGGGAGTCTTGCCTTTACGGGCAGATAGTTGGAAGCGTGATTGGAGAAAAAAAGCCCTTGAGTCAGATTGGTGTGAACAATCATTTCCCTTAACTCTTTAAGCAGCCCCGGTTCATCGGGCAATTCGAATTTACCCCTCTGATACTCTTCCCATAGCGGTGTGCCCGGAACCAGCATGACCGTCAAGGCGCCTACATAGTCAGGGTCCATAGCGCTGAGTAATTCGCCCGTCGCCCTGGCGTGTTCAAGAGACCTCTCCTTTCCTGCTATCCCCAGAAGCACGGTTACCGACAGCTTAATGCCGGCTGCCTTTACCTTCCTCCCCATTTCAATACATTGAGCGGAAGTGGAACCCTTCCTGATCTTTTTACGGGTTGCTTCGTCCCCGGTCTCCACCCCCAGGTAAAGGATTCCCAGTCTGTTCGCCTTTAACTCAGCCAGGTCTTCAGGGCTCTTCATCTTGATGCCTTTTGTATTGGCATAGGCCCCGACTCTCCTGACCCAGGGAAGATGTTCTTTTATCCTATCAAGTATCCACATAAGCCTTTTCTGGGGGACAATGAGAGAGTCTCCATCCATAAGAAAAACCTTGTCCTGCCGTCTCATATGTCTGGAGGCGAAAAGGATGTCGCTCAATATAATATCATTATCCTTGATCCGGAATCGCTTATTTTTATAAGTACCACAGAAGGTGCATTTGTTATGGGAACATCCCACTGTTACCTGAAGCAGTATGCTGTAGGCTTCGCTCGGAGGCCTAATGCAGTTTCCTTCATAATGCATGCCCTCATCTGCATATAAAAAACCCATCTATCCAGCTAAATCTCCTTTTGTTCATCTAAGATTATATCTAAATAATAAATACGCTTATAGCCAATGTCAATCGGCTAGCGTCTGTTGTCGGTAGTTGGTCGTATGTATCTTTACCACCTACATCTGCGGTGATTTAGAAAATAGCCAAATATAATCCTTGAACTACGGCTTATGATGAAATATGTTACTGCATTCAATCAAGGCTTAATCTCCCGACTATTCCATCCTCCGCACCCCCCAACTGGGGAAAGGTTGGGACAGATTGGTACATTTAGTAGGAGGTAATCCGAATTCATAAACCCAGGAGATGGTAATGACCAAGATACGTGAAGGCGTATATTTTATAGAGGGAAGGGATGAAATGATCCCGGATTCTCATATCTATATTATAGGTAAACCCGAATCAAAGGATCTGTCCATGATAGATGCAGGGCTTACAGGAAAGGGAAGCTACAAAATAGACTCCGTCCGTAAACTCGGAATAGACACCGCGAATATAAAAAGGGTTATTATGACTCACACCCACTTTGATCATATCGGGTGTCTTTCGGAAATTAGGCAGGTGATGCCCTGGTTAGAGTTGTGGGTTCACACATATGAAGCCGTTCAGCTCGAAGAGGGGGATGAAAGAACCGTCTATGGAATGGACATGTTCAAGAACATGTGCCAGACACAGTATAACGTCAGAGAGGGTGCATTCAAATTTGAGGTGAGCAAAAAGCTCGATGATGGAGAAACACTGGAGATAGGCGGAATGGTATGGAAAGTCGTCCACGTACCAGGTCACTCAGCAGGTAGTATAGCCTTATATGAGAATACGGATAAGATCCTTATTGCGGGCGATGTTGTCTATGCTGACTACGCCATCGGCCGGTTCGATCTGCACGGTGCTGATCCGGCCAAACATAAAGCATCACTGATGCGGCTGTCCGAACTTAAAGTTGATGTCCTGTTGCCGGGACATAACCGGATTATGGAGCGGGTCCCTGAGGGATACATTCGAGAGACCGCGGAACAGTGGGCTCCCTATTTGGCCTGACCCCTCTTGCACTGCGATTTCTGTATTCTCCGTTATTTTTGTGTCATCCGGTAGATCATTTTAACCTATTTCTTCCTAATAATACACCCGATTCCCTTAAGATTAGGGGTCCCGAATTCCCTTCCCAGCCTCTCGGCGGATGTCAGCATATTGAAATTGGATCTTTCCCAGTTATACTGCGTCCTGGCCTCTGTCTCCGGGAACCACCATCCATAGGCACTGTAAATTACCCCTGGATGGACTTTGTCCGTCAGATGGGCTATCTGGGTTATCTCTCCCATCCTGGTCTTAATAATTATCACATCACCTTCCCCAACGCCGTATCTCTCGGCGGTCTTAGGGTGGACTTCAGTGCTTGGATGGGGTTCGTGTTCTCTCAATCTGGAAACCCAACGGTAAGAGGAATGGAGATAATATCGGCTCTTTCTGCTGGTAAGCACGAGTGGATATCCAGGATCATCATCCTCGGGAAGGGTGGTAAATACGGGCATGGGTGGAATATTAAAATCATTCGCCTTGCTCAGGTACAGTTCCACCTTGCCGGTCGGCGTCTTAAAGCCATTTTGTTCGTATTTCTTATATTGTTGAGGCCCTCTAAGATATCCCCGCTTGGCCAATTGCTTAAAATCAAGCCCTGTAGGGCCCAGTATTTCATTCAGAAAATCGTTATAATCTTCATACCAATATTCCCGAGAGGTGAGGCTTTTACCGAGTTCGTTGATTATCTTGATGTCAGGCCAGCATTCTTGGGGTGGGTCAACCGCCTTCGGCCTGGCCAGGATATAACCATGCCCCAGACCAACGTGACCGATATCATTGAATTCAAAGGTCGTTGCCGCTGGAAGCACTATATCGGCGAATGAGGCCGTAGGGGTCATGAATAGCTCCGTAACAACCAGAAAATCCAGTTTCAATAATGCCTTCAGGGTCATCCCACTTTCCGCATAAGCCAGCAGCGGATTTGTCCCTTGCATATACGCGCCCCTGACCGGATAGGGGATATCTTCAATTACAGCCCTCCGGAAATGGGTGGGAGGAACGTTCATTAACTTGGGTATGGTATTATGATAGGCATGTATCATTTCTTCTCTCTTGGAAGGCAATAAATCGGCCCTGACCAACTTTCCAAGACGTTGTACAGCCGGTTCTGTTGCATGGATATTTCCTCCCCGTACATCCAGGTTTCCACACAAAGCCATGAGGCAGACAAGGGCCCTTGATGTGTCAAAGGTGTTTATATTCTGCTCAATAGGATTTCCCCATTGGATGGCGGCCGGATGGGTCCCCGCATAATGCCTTGCGGCTTTGCGAATAAGTTGGGCAGGCACCCAGGTAATATCGGACATCTTTTCCGGTGAATACTGTTTGATATGATCGGAGAATTTATCAAATCCATAACACCATTTCTCTGCGAAGTCCCTGTCATAAAGCCCTTCCTCTATAATGACGTTAAGAAAGGCCAAAGCCAGGGCATTATCGGTTCCAGGCCTGATCTGGAGCCAGTATTTTGACTTGTGAACAAGGGCTGTCTTTCTGGGATCAACAATAATAAGGTCGGTACCCCTTTTTACCTGGCCCAAGAGACGGCTGCAAATCTCTCCCTCCTCATTGGTTCCGGTTATATTGCTTCCCCATAGCAGCGCCAGTCCGGTTTTATTATTAAAATCAGCTACCGGATAAAAACCGCATGTGTGTCTTCCGGTGATTTCCCTCGGCATATGACACACATCCTGGATTCCCACAACATTAGGGGAACCGAAAACATTGGCAAGGCGGATCAGGGCAAAATGTTCCGTCCCTTTCGGCATACCCAGGCAAAAGGCAATTCCTCTCGCCCCGTGGAACCCTTTTATTTTCAAGAAATTCTTGCGAATGGATTCGAGGGCTTCAGACCAGGTTATCCTTTTCCATTTGCCGTGGCCCCGGTTTCCGATGCGCTTAAGGGGATATCTAAGCCTGCCGGGATGATCAAGTATGTCCGGTGCGGCTATTGCTTTCGTACATATATACCCTTTGTTTAAAAGACCTTTTGGATCCCCTTTTACCTTCACCACCCGGTTGTTTTTTACACCCACCAGGAGGCTGCAACCACCGTGATCCATCCTCGAACAATGGGTCTTCATCCACTTGATGTCTTGTTTTTTTGTATTCAATTTATCTCCTAACATCTGTATTCCACTAAAAAAGATATATTCGCCATCCACCATCTCTTTGCTAGGCGATGTCCCTAAGCCTGGGAAAAGCAAAAAGGAATAGGCCAATAAAAAGGCATAGGATAAGCCCGAAAGGAGGCCCCCAACTTATGGTCCCTTTAGTAATTATATTCTTGAGCGTCTGTTTTAGTAAACATATGATATGATATTTTTGGGATCAAGCACATAAGAAGATTAAGGTTATAACATTACACGGAAATATAAGGACCCGGATAGTGTAAATATCCAGCAATAATCGGGACATCAGGCCCGTAACTCTAATTGAATGTAAGGCCGCTGCTTTTTTTCCTTTACAGTTCCAAAATTTTTCCTTAAAAGATATGGAAAATCAATTCATTTTTAAAAAGATCTTATCCCTGTAAAAACTTGAGGCCTTTTTTATGATTAATTGAACAATAGTAGTTCCGGTTCAATTCCGGAATGGGGGGGGTCTTTATATTCGATCTTAAAAAGCACGGTCCTTTGCTAGACAGCATTGTCCTGGTCAGCCAGTTGGGTCTGACCATGGCCGGAAGCATCCTGCTGTGTTTTGCCGTTGGATACGTGATAGACAAGTGGCTTGGGACGAAAGGGTTGTTCATTACTATCTTTATTTTTCTGGGAATTATCGGTGGCGGGTTCACTGTATACCGCCAGATAGGCCAGGTGGTCGACCTGCAGGGGAGGAAGGAATCGCGATCCGAACAAAATGATGGAGACACCTAGAGACATACAGAAAAAATATTGCTCCCAGGCAATGATTATGGCAATCACACTGGCTATTTTGATGATAATAATCGGTGAAAAACCCATGGGTAAAGGACTGGTGCTTGGCACCCTTTTCAGTGTGATTAATTTTTTGATTATGGGACAATTCCTCCTTTCCCAAATAAGGGGTGCTCGATCAAAGACCAGAGCAGGTATCTTTGCACTGGGTTCCATACTTTTCAGGTTCGCAATCCTTGCCATTCCCTTGATCATCTCCATGAAAGTCAATTCGATCAGTTTTATAGGGGTGGTTCTAGGTCTATTTATGGTCCAAGTGGCAATATTGATTGATCATCTTTTACCGGACCGTTTTCTACCATTTAAGAAGGTATAGGCAGGCTGGAATTATGGATGAACTGACTAGCGTACCCCAATTTACGTTAGAATTATTCGGGATTAACCTGGTTTTCAACACCCAGACAATAATAATGACCTGGATCGTAATGGCCGCATTGATATGTTTCGGTTTTCTGGCAACCAGAAAGGCCGGGCTTATTCCCAATCCTTTCCAGGTTGTTGCTGAAATGTTTGTCAGTATATTTTATGGCTTTACCCGTGACACCCTGGGAGAGGATTTAGCTAAAAAGTATTCTCCCTTAATATGCAGCCTCTTCATGTTTTTACTCCTGTGCAATTGGCTAGGGGTTATTCCAAAACTTGCTGAACCCACAAAAGATCTTAACACCCCTTTGGGGCTCGGGATTCTGGGGTTTATCATTGCCCATTATTCAGGAATCAAGGTTAAAGGTTTTGCAAATTACATTAAGGAGTATTTCCAACCTATCTTCTTTATGGCCCCTCTCAACATCATCAGTGAACTGGCCAAGGTGGTATCAATCTCGTTTCGTCTATATGGAAATATTATGGGTGGGGCCATCATTATCCTGGTCGTCTCCCATCTGGTATATGGTCTGATTGTACCTCCTTTCCTGGTCATCTTTTTCGGCCTTTTTGTTGGAAGTATTCAGGCCTTTGTTTTCACGATGTTAACACTTGTTTATATTTCACTACAGGTTAAATAGGCATATGCTGGAAATAATCGATCTAACACGATCGGCCCAATATATCGGTGCGGGAATGGCTATCGGATTCGGTGCCATAGGAGCCGCCATGGGTGAGGGTTATGCAGCCGGTATGGCTAATGAATCATTATGTTATAGAGCTGAGAATTCGGGAAATGTAGTCAGGAACATGCTTGTCGGTCAAGCGATTGCTGAATCCGCTGCAATTTTCGCGCTTATTGTCTCCTTAATCTTGGTCTTTTCCGCTCCTTCTGAACAGTTCGTTCTTTTTGCGTGGATATATATCAGTGCCGGTCTAGCCATGGGGCTTTCAGCCATTGGATCGGGTATTGGGGCAGGATTGGCAGCGGGGAATGCATGTCAAGGGATTGTACGACAACCCGCCCACAGTTCTGCGATAATAAGAACTATGCTCATCGGCTCTGCGCTGTGTCAGGATCCTGCCATCTTTGGAATGGTTATCGCTATTCTTCTTCTGTTTCTCGATTTCTCCACCGTTCCTCTTTACCCCGGATGGGCGGCAATGTTGGGTGCTGGACTGTCCATTGGTCTGGCGGCTATAGGTCCAGGAATAGGTTGTGGCCTGGCAGCGAGGGAAGCTGCCTCTGGAGTTGCCCGTAACCCGGAAACCAACACCAATACCAATAGAATGATGCTGGTAGGGATAAGCATTGCGCAGTCTACCGCTATATACGGATTTGTTATCAGTCTTTTACTCCTTTTCACCGGGCATCAGGAGAACCTTGCCTTGACCGCATCGTTAGGACTTCTCGGTGCTGGTCTTGCGTCAGGATTCGGAGGTATTGGACCGGGTATTGGTGAAGGCATAACTGCTGCAGGGGCATTGAGGTGGATCGCGCGAAGTAGTGGGAATACCGGTCTTTTGACGCGTTCCATGCTGGTGGGCATGGCAGTCGCGGAATCTACCGGCATTTATGCTCTGATTGTTGCACTTTTATTGATTCTTGTTTTGTGAGGTATACATAGATATTATTATTTTATAGGAGGTTTATTATGGACATTAATGGGGCCGACTTTATAAGAGCTTTAGCGTTATTAGGCGCCGGATTGGCTATGGGACTAGGGGCCATCGGGCCCGGTGTTGGAGAAGGTTTCGCCGCCGGAAAGGCATGTGAGGCTATTGGCAGAAAGCCGGAAGAAGCGGGACTTCTCACAAGGACAATGCTGGTAGGTCAAGCTGTTTCGGAATCCACAGGCATTTATGCTTTGGTTGTAGCTTTACTGCTTCTTTTTGTGGTGTGATTATTGGCGGGCGGCATGAACCATGATAAATGTTAACGCAACCATTCTTCTCCAAGTTATACATTTTCTCATTCTGCTTTTTATATTGAATCGTATATTGATTCAGCCCATCATGAGGGTTATCAATGACAGGGAGCAACATATTGCGGAAAAAAACAAGTTGCTTACCGATCTGAAGGAGGAGACGGAAAAGCTAGTTGATAAATGTACCTCGATAGAGAAAGATGCAAGGCAAGATGCCTTGGAAGACAGTTACCATATAAGGAGAGAAGCTGGCGAAATTGCCGACAAGATCCTGGTTGATACCAGGGGAGAGATTGCTTCCATCAGGGATGAGACGGAAAAAGAAGTAGAAAATAAGCTAAAAGAGGCTAGACAATATATCCAGACCGAGGCCGCGACCCTGGCTAATGAAATAGTGGGAAAAATTATCAGCAGAGGTTTTCAGATTAAAACCAATGAATAGTAAAAAAAATAACTTAACCATATTCGTAATCGTAGGCACTATTTATTTTACCATTTTCCTCTGCCCCTCTAGTTTTGCAGCGGAAGGTACCAGCAAGGCCCGTATAATATGGGACAATATTATGCTGTTTGTCAATTTCGGCATTTTGGTGGCAGCCTTTATAAAATTTGGCAAAACACCCTTGGTTAATTTTTTGAGAGGGGAAAGTAAAAAGGTGGAAGAAAAAATAGACACTATTGAAGGGCAACTCCAGGAGGCCAATTCTCTAATGAAGGCGGAAACGGATAAATTTGCATCTATTGATGAGGGAATCAAAGAGATGCGGGAGCAAATAATAGCCCTTGGAGAGAAAGAAAAACAAAAGATCATCGAAAAGGCCGGACTTCTGGCTCGCCATATGATAGAAGACGCCAGAAACGAAGCTGAATATAGATTGGAAAAGGCCAAAAAAAGTTACGGCGAGGAAATGCTAGAAACCGCCGTCTCCATCGCATTAAGAGACTTGGAATCGAGATTAACTCAGGATGACGATGAAGATATTGTTGAAAAAATGGTTGATCAATTCTCAATCGGCCTAGATACTGGAAAGCAGCGCCTTGCTTGACACTGAAATCCTGTTATCCGTTAACAGAATCCCCTATATTGATTTCAATTCGTTATTATCTCTAATAATCTTTTAGGATATATTATGGTGCATCCGGTTAATGAATACGTTAGTTAATGATATCTAAATATTCTGCGCTATATGGCCCATGGGGTTCTCTTTTAA